>JANMMT010000213.1:0-52078 GCA_031373545.1 Hyphomicrobiales bacterium | reverse complement strand
GACGGGGGTATCAGGACCAAAATGCTTGGCCGCAAAATCGCTGGCTGACACGCGGCGCGCCTTCATGCTGGCGAGGCCCACGGGCGCAACGGGGATGCGCGTGGCAAACAGCGCGTCATTCACGGGCCGTCCAGCCGAGATCACCTCTGCCACGCGGCAGTCCGACAATTCGCCCTCCAGAAGCACGATGTCCGCGCGGTAACCGGGCGCAATCAGCCCGCGATCCGTCAGCCCGAACAGCCGCGCCGCGCTGACCGTGGCGGTGCGGTAGGTGTGCAGAACAGGCGCACCCAGCGCGATGGCCGTGCGGATGATGAAATCGAGGTGACCCTCTTCTGCCACATCGAGCGGGTTGCGGTCATCGGTGCAGAACGCCAGAAACGGCGATGTTTCGGCCGAAATGATCGGCGCGAGCGCGTGCAGATCCTTGGACACCGACCCTTCGCGGATCAGGATCGCCATACCTTTCTGCAGTTTTTCCATCGCCTCGGCGGGCGCGGTCGTCTCGTGATCGGTGCGGATGCGCGCACTCAAATAGGCGTTGAGCGCCTGGCCCGTCAGCAGCGGCGCATGGCCATCGATGTGGCCATCCTGCCAGGCCTCCAGCTTTGCGAGCACATCAGGCGCGCCGTGAATGACACCGGGAAAATTCATGAACTCCGCAAGGCCCAGCGCTTTGGGATGGGAGCGGAAGGGCGCAAGGTCAGCCGCACCCAGCCGCGCGCCGGAGGTCTCCAGATTAGTTGCGGGCACGCAGGACGACAGCATCACCCGCAGATCCATGATGGTTATGGAGGCGCAGTCCAGCGCATAACGCAGACCTTCCGCGCCCAGCACATTGGCAATCTCGTGCGGATCCCAGATCGCGGTCGTCACGCCGTAGGGCAGCACGCAGCGGTCGTATTCGAGCGGCGTCAGCAAGGATGATTCCACATGGAAATGCGTGTCGATGAAGCCGGGCACGGCGATGCGCCCGCCGCCATCGATCACCGTCTTGCCCTCATAGGCGGCGTAGGTGCCCACGATGCGGTCATTGCTCACGGCGATGTTCGTCGGCGTCAGCGCGCCCGTAATCAGGTCGTAGAGCCGCACGTTGCGGATCACGAGATCAGCAGGCTCCCGCCCGGCCCCTTGGGCGATGTGGCGAGCGAGCGTGGAGGCCATCTCAGCTGTTCCCGAAGACGGTGTTGAGTTGCGCCCCCACCAGCACGAAGGTCGTGCGCTTGGGCATTTCCTTGAGGGATACCGCGCCCATGTAGGTCATGGCCGAGCGCACGCCGCCCATGATTTCCAGCACAGTGCCTTCCACCGGGCCACGGTAGACAACCTCCACCGTCTTGCCTTCCGAGGCACGGTAGCGGGCGACACCGCCCGCGTGCTTGTGCATCGCGGTGTCCGACGACATGCCGTAAAACACCATGCGCACGGGCACGCGCGTGCCGCCCCGCTCTTCATAGATCAACTCGCCCTCGCATTCGTCGTGCCCCGAGAGCATGCCGCCCAGCATGATGAAATCAGCCCCCGCGCCGAAGGCCTTGGCGATGTCGCCGGGCACCGTGCAACCGCCATCGCCGCAAACCTGGCCCTTGAGGCCATGAGCCGCATCGGCGCATTCGATGATGGCGGAGAGTTGCGGATAGCCCACGCCCGTCATCTTGCGCGTGGTGCAGACGGAGCCCGGCCCAATGCCGACCTTGACGATGTCAGCGCCGCCCAGCACCAGCGCTTCCGTCATGTCGCCGGTCACCACATTGCCCGCCATGATGATGGCATCGGGATTGTCGTCGCGCACGCGCTTCACACTGTCCACGAAGGCCTCCGTGTAGCCATTGGCCACATCGAGGCAGATCATCGGAACGGGAACCTGCGCTTTCACCGCGCGGAATTTGGCCTGATCCGCCTCGTTGGTGCCGATGGTGTAGAAGGTGTTGGCGCTCTCCTTCGAGCGAAAAAAATCGATCAGCATCTCAGCGGGGTAATATTTGTGCAGCGCCACCATGGCACCGTGCTTGGCCAGCGCTTTCGCCATGGGAATCGTCCCCGTGACATCCATGTTGGCGGCGATCAGCGGAAAGCCGCTCCAGGTCCGCTTGGCATGGCGGAAGGGGATCGTGCGTTCGATCGTGACATTGCTGCGCGAGGCCAGCGTGGAGCGTTTGGGACGGATCAGCACGTCCTTGAAATCAAGCTTGGGATCATTTTCGATGCGCATGGATCAAGTCTCCCGCATCGGCGCGGACAATTGTAAAGGATCGCGCTACAATGCAGTCATTCATAACCACGACCGGCCGGACCGGGCAATATGCAAACGCCCCGGCTTGATCGGGCAAGCCACAAAGCTCTCACCACAAAGCGCCATTGATGATCGAAATATCCTCCCGCATCACCTTGAATGACGACGAAATTGTGCTCGCCTACGTGCGCGCCTCCGGACCCGGCGGGCAGAACGTCAACAAGGTTTCCACGGCCTGCGAATTGCGCTTTCATCTTGCGGAAAGTCCTTCGCTTTCGCCGGAAGTGAAGGCGCGCCTGCGGCCCCTGGCGGGGCGGCGCATCACCAAGGACGGCGTGCTGATTCTGACCTCGGACCAGCACCGCTCGCAGGAGCGCAACCGGCAGGATGTGATCGCGCGCCTTGTGGAAATGATTCGCGAGGCGGCCAAACCGCCCCCGCCCAAGCGGCGCGCCACACGCCCCACCAAGGGCTCGGTCGAGCGCCGCCTGACGGGCAAGACCATCCGCAGCGCCGTGAAACGCGGGCGCTCTGTCAAAGACAGTGGGGATTAGAGCATTTTCAAGCGAAGTGGACACCGGTTCGCGTGAAGAAAATGCGACAGAACAAGGAGCTAGAGCAAATGATCTGATGCAATCAGATCGGAACTTGCTCTAGGTAAGCAAGCGCCATCGGATTGCGGAGAGGCCCCCTTGAACATCCTGTTCGTGCACCAGAATTTTCCCGGCCAGTTTCGCCACAGCGCGGCGGCCTTGGCGGCGGACACGCGCAACACCGTCGTGGCGCTGACCATCAATCCACCCGCTTACGCGACCCCCGGCGCCACGATCGTGCGCTACAGCGTCAACCGCAAACCCGCCGAAGCTGTTTCGCCGCACCTCGTTGATTTTCAGACGAAAGTCTTGCGTGCGGAAGCCTGCGCAGCGACCGCCCTCGAGTTGCAGAAAAAAGGCTTCAACCCGGATGTAATCGTGGTGCATCCCGGTTGGGGCGAGCACATGTTCCTGAAAGACATCTGGCCCGATGCGCGCCTGCTCACATTCATGGAATTCTTCTACGCGGCGCAGGGACAGGACACGAATTTCGACCCGGAATTTGCAACAGACGGCTTGCGCGCGCGCATCCGCACGCGGGCCAAGAACACCAATCACCTCACGGCACTGCATGCCGCCGATTGGGCCTACAGCCCGACAGAGTGGCAGAAATCCACCCTGCCCGCGGTTTACAAGCCCTCCACTAGCGTGATTTTCGATGGCATCGACACGGATTTCATCAAGCCGGACAGCCATGCCGTTTTTACCCTGCCCGATGGCCGCAGTGTGAAGGCAGGCGACGAGGTGCTGACCTTCGTCAACCGCAACCTGGAGCCCTACCGCGGCTTTCACGTCTTCATGCGCGCCCTGCCGGCGATCCAGAAGGCGCGCCCGGGTGCCATCACACTCATCGTGGGCGGCGATGAGGTGAGCTATGGCTCCGCGCCCGCACCGAACAGAACGTGGCGCGAGGTCATGATGGCCGAGGTGGGCGACAGACTGGATCTGTCGCGCATCGCATTTCTGGGCCGCATTCCCTACTCGGAATACCGCAAGTTGATTCAGGTCAGCCGCGTGCATGCGTATCTGACCTATCCCTTCGTGCTGTCATGGTCGATGCTGGAATCGCTCGCCGCAGAATGCCTCGTCATCGGCTCGAACACCGCACCGGTAAAGGAAGCGTTGCAGCACGGTCACAACGGACTGCTCGTGGATTTCTTCGATGTGGCGGGCTGGGCCACCCGCATCACGCAGGCGCTGTCCAAGCCTGCCGACTACATGCCCCTGCGCCGCCAGGCACGGGCGGATGTACTGGCGAGATATGATCTGCAATCCATTTGCCTGCCTCGCCAGCTCAAGCTGATCACGGCGCTGGCCGAACATGCTTCTGCGGATGCGCTGCGCGCGATCTGATTACTTACGCACGGCGGCCCGGCGGGCGCGCAGCCGTGCCACCGGGTCGCGCTCGCCGCGCTTGATGCGCTGGAACTCAGCCCGGTACCGATCCCGCTGCTCGTGAATCGAGGCGATAGCGATGCCCAGTGGCACGCCCGCGCCAATCAGCGCGGCTTCCGAGATGTGCAGGCTCGCCTCGATCGCCTCCGGCACCGCCTCGGTCACACCAGCGGCATAAAGAGCTGTGGCGTGGGCCGGGTCCTTGGCGCGGGCGACAATGACCAGATCGGGTTTGAGCGCACGGGCGACCTTGGTCACGTTTTCGACCGCTGCGCGGGAATCCATGGTGATGATGAGCACGCGGGCGCTGTCGAGGCCGCAGCGCATCAACATGTCCACATTGGAGGCATCGCCAAAATAGGCCCGGTGACCCCGCTTGCGCCCGCGCGCCACCAGATCGGGATCATTGTCGAGCGCGACGAACGTCAAACCATGTTCCTTGAGCATCCCGGAGACCAACTCGCCCACACGTCCATATCCGGCGACGATCGCCTCGGGGGCATCGCCCGCACCATCGGGAGCAGGAGCATCCGCGCGCACGGGCGGCGCGAGGGCAGGCGGCTGCAAACGAAGTTTGATGCGCCGCCCCAAAAGGCCGAGCGCCGGGGTCAGCGCCATGCCCAGCGCCGTGATGGCAATGCCCAGGGTAATGACCGATTCGGGTATGAGCCTCTGCGCCGACGCCAGTGCCAGCAGAACGAAGGCGAATTCTCCGCCAGGGGCCAGCAGCAGCGCTGTCTCGATGGCGGAGCCCGGATTGACCGCCACCATCCGGGCAAACAGGAAAATCAGCAGGCTCTTGACCACCAGAAGCAGGGCCAGCCCGCCAAACACCGGCACGGGGTCACGCATCACCTCGGCAAAATCCAGCGACATGCCAACCGAGAAGAAGAACACACCCACCAAAAGACCCTTGAAGGGCTCGATGGTGGCCTCGACCTCACGGCGATATTCGGTCTCGGCCAGGATCAACCCCGCAATGAAAGCCCCCAAAGCCATGGAAAGCCCGCTTGCCGCCGTCACCAGGCCTGTGCCGATAACCACCAGCAGGCTGGCAGCCATGAACAGGTCACCGCTGCGCGTGCGCGCCACCGAGCGAAACAGCGGACGCAGCACATACCGCCCCAGCAGCACGATGGCCCCGATGGCAATGATGGCTTTGAGCCCAGCCAGGCCCAGATCGGAGGCAAGGCTGGTGTTGTCGCCTTTGCCCATGACGCCGACAAGCACCAGCAGCGGCACCACCGCCAGATCCTGAAACAGCAGGATGGCAAAGGCCGTGCGCCCGGTGGAGGTGCCCAGCCTCTTCTGATCCGAGAGAAGCTGCACCACCAACGCCGTGGAGGAGAGCGCAAAAGCAAAGCCGAGGATGATGGAAGAGGCAGCCGACAGGCCGAACAGGCGCGCCGCACCCATGAGCACAAGGCCCGTGACGGCGACCTGCAGGAAACCGAGGCCGAAGACGATGCGCCGCATGGTCCACAACCGCTCGAAGGAGAGTTCGAGCCCTATCATGAAGAGCAGGAACACCACGCCCACCTCGGCGAGATGGTTGATCTGCGCCCGGTCGGCCACCGTCACATAGTCCAGGACGGGCAGGAGGTGCTTGAGCTGGCCGATGCCATCCGGCCCCAGCAGCGCCCCGGCCACCAGAAAGCCGAAGATCGGATTGATGCCAAAGCGCACCACGGCGGGCACGACCACTGCCGCCGTGCCCAGCACCAGCATCAACTCCCGGTATGCAGACAGATCAAGCGCACCAACCATGGGTTATCGCTATCTGCTTTGCGCAGGTGCATGCAAGGCGTCGTGCTGTGGCGTAAACCAGCAAATGCCGATTCGGCCCAGTTCTGTTCACCTGAAGTTTGAAACGTTAAGCAGCGCGGCTTGTTCGGGCGGTCTTTGTGCATGAAGTTGTTAACTCAAAGCGGCGTATGGGCGCATCCTGTCAACAAAACCGTGCTTTCGCTCTCTGCGGAGTGCTAGACCTGTGTCAGAGGGGGACGGATTGGCGTGCCCCAGCCGCCAGACTGTGAAGATGCCTCCCCTTTCGCTTTCCCCCGAGCATCGCCGCCAGGGCGTCACGGCTGTTCTTGGTCCCACCAACACGGGCAAGACGCATCTGGCGATCGAGCGCATGCTGGCGCATTCCTCCGGCCTGATCGGCCTGCCGCTGCGCCTGTTGGCCCGCGAGGTCTACGGCCGGGTCGTCGAGCGCGTGGGCGCGGATGCCGTGGCGCTGATCACCGGAGAGGAAAAGATCAAGCCACCCCATCCGCGCTTCTGGATCGCCACGGCTGAAGCCATGCCGCGCGATCTGGATGTGGCTTTCGTGGCCATCGACGAGATACAGCTCGCGCAGGATTTCGACCGCGGGCATGTCTTTACCGATCATCTGCTCAACCGGCGCGGGCGCGAGGAAACCCTCGTGATCGGCTCGGCCACCATGCGCCCGCTGGTGGAAAGCCTGATCCCGGGCGTCAATGTGATTTCGCGGCCCCGGTTGTCACAACTGATCTATGCCGGGGAGAAAAAAGCGACCCGCCTGCCGCCGCGCTCGGCCATCGTCGCCTTCTCGGCCGAGGAGGTCTACGCCATTGCCGAACTGATCCGCCGCCAGAGGGGCGGAGCGGCCGTGGTGATGGGAGCGCTCAGCCCCCGCACGCGCAATGCGCAGGTGGAACTGTTTCAATCCGGCGACGTGGATCACATCGTGGCGACGGACGCCATCGGCATGGGCCTCAACCTCGACATCCACCATGTGGCCTTCGCCAATGATGCCAAGTTCGATGGCCACCAGCACCGCCGCCTGACCACCTCGGAATTTGGCCAGATCGCGGGCCGGGCCGGGCGTCACCTGCGCGATGGCACCTTCGGCACCTCCGGGCGTTGCCCGCCATTCGGTCCGGAACTGATCGACGCGCTGGAAAATCACACCTTCGAGCCCGTGCGCACAGCCCATTGGCGCAATCCGCTGCTCGACCTGCGGACGGTGGAAACCCTGCGCGCCAGCCTTGCCGTGTCCCCCAACGAGGCGGGACTGGTGCGGGCGCCGCGCGCCGAGGACGAAACAATCTTTGAAATCGCGGCATCGCTGCCCGAGGTGCGGTTGCGCCTCGGCTCGCGCGATGGTGTGGCGCGTTTGTGGGATATGGCGGCGCTGCCGGACTACCGCAAGATTTCCGCTCATGGCCATGCGGAGCTGGTGACCCAGATTTTCGGCTTCGTCAGCGACAAGGGCGTCGTGCCCGATGACTGGTTTGGGCGTCAACTGGCCCTGTGCGACCGCACCGACGGCGACATCGACACGCTCTCAGCGCGCATTTCGCAGGTCCGGACCTGGACATTTTGTGCCAATCGCGACTGGTTAAAGGATCCCGCGCATTGGCAGGGCGTCACGCGCGCGCTAGAGGACCGTTTGTCGGATGCTTTGCACGAAAAGCTGACGGCCCGTTTTGTGGACCGCCGCACCAGCGTTCTGATGCGTCGCCTGAGAGAGAATGCCATGCTGGAAGCCGAGGTGAATGCGACCGGTGAAGTGAAAGTGGAGGGCCATCTGGTGGGTCATCTGCAAGGATTTCGCTTCACCCCCGATACGAGCGCCTCGGATGCCGAGGCCAAGGCCCTCATGGCGACGGCCATGAAGGCCCTCGCTGCCGAAATCGAGACCCGCGCCGAGAAGCTCTCCGCCGCGGTCGATGAAACCTTTGCGCTGGCACTGGATGGCACGATTCGCTGGCTGGGAGAGCCCGTCGCCCGATTGCAGGCCGGCGACCGCGTGCTGGCGCCCCGCTTTCTCATCTTGGCCGACGAACAGCTTACCGGCCCGGCGCGCGACAAGGTGGAAGCCCGCCTTGTGCTTTGGCTCGCCGCGCATGTGAAGAAACTGCTGGGCCCTCTCCTCGTGCTGGAAAGCGGCGAGGGGCTGGACGGCATTGCGCGCGGCATCGCATTCCAGCTTGCCGAACATCTGGGCGTGCTCGACCGTGCCATCGTGGCCAACGACGTGAAGGCGCTGGAGCAGTCGGATCGCGCCACCCTGCGCAAGATGGGCGTGCGGTTCGGGGCCTATCATTTGCTGACACCGCTTCTGCTGAAACCCGCACCCCGTGCGTTGGCGGCGCAGCTGTGGATGCTCAAGCACGGCGGGGCTGAAGTCAAAGGGCTGGATGACATCGCACATCTGGCCTCTTCGGGCCGGACATCCTTGCCGGTTGACGAGGATATTCCACGCGCGCTTTACCGCGCAGCGGGATTCCGCGTCTGCGGTCCGCGCGCCCTGCGCGTGGATATTCTCGAACGCCTGGCTGATCTCATCCGCCCCGCCATCGCCTTTCGCCCTGGCGTCACCCCCGGCACGCCGCCGCCCGGTGCCTATTCCGGCGATGGGTTCACCATAACAGGCGGCATGACCTCCCTCATCGGCAGTGCGGGCGAGGATTTCGCCGCCGTTCTCAAGGCGCTTGGTTACCGGGTGGAGATGCGCGCACCTCTGAAAGACGTGCCGATCATTCCACTCGCTATTGCCAACACCGCGCCTGTGGCCGAGGCGGGTGCGGACGCGCTCGGTCAGGCCGAGGCGCAAGCGAGAGTGGCGCAAGAGTCAGCCGCGCCAGAGGAAGCAGTGTCCCAGGAAGACGGGACGTCAGAGCGGCCTGCGGCCGATCAAGCCGCAGAGCCTGCCGCGCAGGAAGCGGCTGTGGAGCCGCAGGCGCATGAGCTTGTCACCGAAACAGCACCAGAGCCGCCAGCAGCAGAAGCTGAATCCGCCGACAGCGCGCCGCTGGACCGCGCAAGCACCGACGAGGCCCTCAGCGAGAGCACGAACTCTGGCGAGTCCACGAGCGAAAGCGCAGCTGAAGCCCCGCCCGTTGCGGAAGCAGCACCCGAAATGATCGAGGTCTGGCGGCCTTCGCGTGGGGGTGATCGGGCCCAGCAGGGCCAGCGCGGCGCGCGGCCCCGCCATCGCGGCAGGCCGGATCAGCCGCAAAAGGCAACACCCGGACTGACAGGAGAGGCTCCCAATCAACAAGGAGCCCGCAAGGAAGGGGACCGCCCGCCGCGCCGTGAATTCAGGGGCGAACGGCCCCAGCGCCCTGAGGGTGAACGCAAAGAAGGTGACCGTCCTCAAGGGGAGCGTCCTCAGGGCGGGCGTCCGCCACGCCGGGATGATCGCTCCTTTGGCAAGGGCCGTCCTGAGCGGGAAGGCGGACAACGCGGCGGTGATAATCGTGGCGGAGACAATCGTGGCGGAGACAATCGTGGGGGAGACCGCAGCGCGCGCCGCTTCGATGACCGCCCGCGTGTGGCGCAGCCCCCGGTCGAGCGCAAGGCGGATCCCAACTCGCCCTTCGCCGCATTGGCGGCCTTGAAAGCCAAGCTGGAAGGCAAGGAATAGCTATCGTCCGCTGCCGTTCAGCGGGTTGGCGGGGTCGCGGGCATAAGTGATGGTCTGGAAGCGCAGGAAGAGCGCATCCACCAGCATGAGGCGGCCCACGAGCCCTTCGCCAAAGCCCACGATCTCGCGGATGACTTCCATTGCCTGCATCGCGCCGATCACACCGGTCAACGCACCCAGCACGCCCGCTTCCGAGCATGTGGGAATGACGCCGGCGCCGGGTCGGACAGGAAACAGGCAGCGATACGTGGGATTCCAAGTGCCATCCGCCGCGCGTTCGTGGGCGCGGATGGTGGTCAGCGCACCGTCGAACACATTGACGCTGGCGGTCACCAGAGGCTTCGCCATGCGGAAACAGGCGTCGGAGACCGTGTAGCGCGTCTCGAAATTGTCAGAGCCATCCGCCACGATGTCATATTGGCTGATCAGCGCGTCAGCATTGGCCTTGGTGAGCCGCATCTCATGGCCCATGAATGCGACGTTCGGGTTCAGCCGCCGCACCACATCCGCTGCGCTTGCCACCTTGGCGCGCCCCACATCCGGCGTGCCATGCAGCACCTGGCGCTGGAGGTTGGAGAGCGCCACGGCATCGTCATCCACCACGCCCAAGGTGCCGACTCCGGCTGCCGCGAGATACTGGATCAGGGGCGCACCCAACCCACCCGCGCCCACCACCAGCACGCGCGCGGCCTTGAGCTGGCCCTGCCCGGGGCCGCCCACACCGCTGAGCACGATGTGCCTGGCGTAGCGTTCGAGTTCGTCTGGCGACAGCATGCACCGGCCACTTGCACGGCGTTAACCATTGAGCAAGGTTAACCTTACCTTGCCGCGCTGGGCGTGCTTCACAAGGTTAACGGAGTGTTAACCCATGTCTGCAACCGCCTGGAATGTGTTGATGATGGTCACGGCGGCTTTTGCGGCCTCTGCCTCCCTGGGCGTTCTGCTCACGAACATGGTGGCGCGGGGCGGTTTGGCGGCCGGCAATGCCGATGCCCTGCGCTTTGACCTGACCTACACGGATCGCACCTATGTGCTGGCCTCGGTGCTGTGCAGCATCGGCGCCATGGCCGCTCTCAAGTTCAGCGTGGCCACCTTCGGGGCTTTCGTGATGCTGGCGCTCTCGTTGCAGATCGCCGAGCACTGGTTGTTGCCCCGCATGCGCGCCGCGGTCGATACAGGCGCGGACATCCCCCATCAGGGCACACGCACGCGCTTCGAGCTGCTGCTGTTTCTGGGTCTGGCCTTCATTTTTGGAAACCTGTCATTTCCGCCGCTGATCACGCTCGCGCGCGTTTACGGGTTGTGAGAGCGCGTCAGCATCGCCACGCCCAGCCGCTCCAGTGAGGCACGCAATGCATCGCTGCCCATGTCAGCCAGCAGGGCATCCAGACGCCGGCTGTCCGCCACGCTGAGCGGCTTGCGCGGGCGTTTCCGGGCTGCCGCCTGCTTGCGCACCGGCCCCTGCTTGATCACGATCTTCTCCACACAGCGCCAGCCGAAGAAGCGATTGACGCGCTCCATCACCTGCGGCGCGCTGTGCTGCAAGTCCAGCGCGAAAGCCCCCTCCACCTTGATGACCAGCGTGGCCCCGCCGGGAGCATTTCGAGCAGGTGCGGTGGCAGCTGGCAGCGCCATGGGGCGCGGCGGCCATTTCAGCGCCACGGCCTCCGACCACTGGCTGAGGGAGGAGCCTGCAATCTCGGCCCAGTGCAAATGGATCGCCATGTTGGCGAAACCCTGCGCACGGATGACGGGGGAGAGCTGCTCGCCCAAAAGGGCGTCAAGCGAGACAGGCCCCTTGCGGCGGTGCGGTGGGCTCGGCTTGGGTTGGGCGTCATCCATCAGACGCGCATCATCCGCTGCAGCGCGCTCTTTCGCAAGCGCGGGAAGCATGGTTCAAGGGCCAGATGCATGGTGTATCCCTTCCCACGGCCGCAACACTTCTTGCGTGGTATGATCGCCACGCCCGCGTCTTGCCCTGGCGCATGCGAGCAGGCGAAGTGCCGGATCCCTACAAGATATGGCTGTCGGAGATTATGCTGCAGCAGACCACCGTTCAAGCGGTGAAGGCGTATTTCCTGGCCTTCACCCAGCGCTGGCCCACGGTGGAGGCCTTGGCGGCGGCCCCCACAGACGACATCATGAAGATGTGGGCCGGGCTTGGATATTACAGCCGCGCGCGCAATCTGCAGGCCTGCGCGCGGCAGGTGGCCGCCCACTTCGGGGGGCAATTTCCCGCTGACGAAGAAGCGCTGCGCCGCCTGCCGGGCATTGGGCCCTATACGGCGGCGGCAATCCGCGCGATTGCTTTTGGCCAGCGCGCGGTGGTGGTGGATGGCAATGTGGAGCGCGTGATGGCGCGGCTCTATGCGATCGATGCGCCGATGCCTGGGGCCAAGCCGTTGATCCGCGCACGCATGAATGCGATCACGCCGCAGGACCGTGCGGGTGATTTTGCGCAGGCCGTGATGGATCTGGGCGCAACGATCTGCATTCCGCGCCGTCCGCGCTGCGGCATTTGCCCTTATCTGGGCGGATGCGCGGCGCAACGCAGCGGAATGGCGGAGGCCTACCCTGTCAAAGCGCCCAAAACGGCCAAGGTTCTGCGCCGGGGCGCGGCTTTCGTGGCAATCCGCACGGATGGGGCTGTGCTGTGCCGCACGCGCCCGCCCAGGGGTCTGCTGGGCGGCATGACGGAGGTGCCAAGCACGCAGTGGGCGGCGCAGAGTGATTCAGAGAACTGGCTGGCTCAGGCCCCTCTGCCCGCACAATGGGAGAAGCTGCCCGCCCCGATACGCCATGTCTTCACGCATTTTCCGTTGGAGCTCACGGTGTTTCGCGCAGCTGTGCCACTGCATACGCCTGCTGCAGGCGGCAGCCGCTGGGTCAGCCCTGACGAACTGGGGGAGGAGGCGTTCCCGACGCTTTATCGCAAGGTGCTGGAATTGGCCTTCAGCACATGAAAAAAGCCGCCCAAAGGCGGCTTTTGAACACGTCTGCAATGTGCAGATTATTTTTTGTCGCCGGACACCTTGTCCTGGCGCTCGGCGATGCGGGCGGACTTGCCGCGACGGTCGCGCAGGTAATACAGCTTGGCGCGGCGCACCTTGCCCTTGCGGATCACTTTGATGCTGTCGATCATGGGAGAGTAGACGGGGAACACGCGTTCCACGCCCTCGCCGTAGGAAATCTTGCGGACGGTGAAGCTCTCCTGGAAGCCGCCACCGGAGCGGGCGATGCAAACGCCCTCATAGGCCTGAATGCGGCTGCGCTCGCCTTCCTTGACCTTGACGTTCACCTGAAGGGTGTCACCGGTCTGGAAAGGGGGAATGGTCTTGCCAAGCTTGGCAATCTGCTCGGCATCGAGCTGTGCGAGAATATCCATGGTGTTGTACTTTCGGGTTGAGGGTCTGTGCCCCGACGCTTTGCACGCTGTTTTGAGTTGAGCGGTGCGCGTACACCAATCCCGCCGGGCTGTAAATGCGAGAGGCGCGCAGCGGTGGGATCAATTGCATTGACGCCTTCCGCGCCCGCTCTAGAGCATAATGCACCAGCTCTTTGGAAAGACCCGTCCCATGCGTTGCCCCTTTTGCGGCTCCCTCGAAACACAGGTGAAGGACAGCCGCCCGGCAGATGACCACACCACCATCCGCCGCCGCCGGATTTGCGATGCCTGCGGCGGGCGCTTCACCACCTTCGAGCGTGTGCAATTGCGTGAGTTGACCGTGGTCAAACGCTCGGGCCGCCGCACACCCTTCGACCGGGACAAGCTGGCCCGCTCCATTCAGGTGGCGCTGCGCAAGAGGGACATTTCGCCCGACCGGGTGGAGCGGCTGATCAATGGCATCGTCAGCCAGCTGGAAAGCCTGGGCGAGACCGACATCAGCTCCGAGCAGATCGGCGAGACGGTGATGGAGGCTCTGAAGAACCTCGACACCGTGGCTTATGTGCGCTTCGCCTCGGTCTATCGCAATTTCAGCGAGGCGAAGGAGTTTGGCGCATTGGTCGATGAACTCAAGAGCGAGGACGGGGAGTAACCCGCCCTCATTTTTGAACCTGTCCTCACTTTTTGCCCAGCATCTGGTTGGGCAACCAACTCACCAGATCCGGCACGGCATAGACGATGCCCACCATCAGCAGCATGCCGAAGAAGAAAGGCAGTGCCGCATAGGCCACATAGCCCATGCTTTTCTTGGCGAGGCTCTGCAGCACGTAGAGGTTGAAGCCCACGGGCGGCGTGATCTGCGCCATTTCCACCACCAGCACGATAAAGATGCCGAACCACAGCAGATCAATGCCCTGCGCCTTGACTGCGGGGAGGATGACCGCCGTCGTCAGCACCACCATGGAAATGCCGTCAATAAAGCAGCCCATGATGATGAACACCACCGTCAGCGCCGCGATGAACCCGGCCTGGCTGAGGTTCTGTCCGACGATCCAGTCCGCAAAGAGGCGCGGCAGGCCCGTGAAGCCCATGGCCACCGACAGGAAGGCCGCACCAGAGAGGATCAACGCGATCATGCAGTTGGTGCGGGTCGCCCCCAGCGCACTTTCCTTAAACAGGTTCCAGGAAATGCCGCCCACAACAGTGGTGTAAGCCAGCATGCCGATGACAAGCACAGAGCCGACCTGATCCCAGGGCGCAATCTCGGTGACACCCACGATGAACGAGAGCGCACTGGCCCCGATCACCACATAAAGGTGCGGGCGGGCCATCAGCGTATCGAGCCCCGAGAGGATCAGCGCGCCGACCACGCCCAGCACGGCGGATTCGGTGGGTGTTGCCACACCGCCATAGATCGAGCCCAGCACGAGCAGAATGAGCATGACAGTGGGAATGAGACGGCGCGATTCGTAGAGCTTTTGCGTGAAAGTCATGTCTGCATCGCGCGGCGGAATCAGGTTTGGGCGCAGCAGCGCGTAAGCCATGACGATGGCCGAGAAGATCAGCATCAGGATGATGCCGGGGATGACACCCGCAATGAACAAACGCGCGATGGAGACCTCCGCCGCCACGCCGTAGACGATCATGATGATGGAGGGCGGAATGAGCAGGCCGAGCGTGCCCGAGCCCGCCAGCGAGCCCACCAGCATGAAATCATCATACCCCCGCTTGCGCAGCTCGGGGATGGTCATCTTGCCGATGGTGGCCGCCGTGGCCGCCGACGAACCGGAAATCGCCGCAAAGATGCCGCAACCGAAGACATTGGTGTGGAGCAGCCGGCCCGGCAGGCGTTGCACCCATGGTGCAAGACCCTTGAACATGTCTTCCGACAGTTTGGAGCGGAAGAGGATTTCCCCCATCCAGATGAACATGGGCAGGGCCGTCAGGGTCCAGGAGTTGTTGGAACTCCACAGGGCCGAGGCGAAGTTGAGGCCGATGGGCCGCGTGGTCATGAGCGCCATGGCGGCATAACCCACGGCGGCGAGCACGATTCCGATCCAGGCCCCCGCAGTGAGGGCAACGGCCATGATGACGAGGAGCAGGAGAGAGGCGGTAACAGGTTCCATGATCATCAGCCTCAGCGCTCGAAGGAAGGAAGTTCAAGATCGGTGGTGGCAACTGCTGCATAGCTGGCGGTGCCACCTGCAAGCACGCGCGCTAAGTCTTCCGCCATCGCGATGAAGAGCACGAAAATACCCATGAACATGGCCAACTGCGGCACCCACAACGGGATCGCAATCAGTCCCTGGCTCACCTCATGGAAGCGCCAGCTGTCATAAACGAATTGGCCCGTCCACCAGCTGGCCCAACCCGTGGCCAGCACGCCAAACCCGAGGCAGAAGAGTTCAACGCCGCGCCGTGCGCCGCCGCTGAGGCGGTCGATCAGCAGACCGACGCGGATGTGCTCGCCCCGGCGGTAGGTGGGCGCGAGCCCCAGCAAGCCTGTGGCGACCAGCGCGTAACCTGCAAAATCATCGGAGGATTTCACCTGTCCCCCGAACTGGCGCAGAATCACATCCGCCAGAATGATCGCCGCAATGGAGATCAGCGCCGCCACTGCTAGAAAGGCCGTGAGCGCATAAAGGGGCTCGAAGGGTGAGCGGGGGCTTGCAGTTTGCATGGGGTGCGCCTTGTGTTGAACGGTGGCAAATGGTGCGTTTGAAATGGCCGGGACGCCAGCCCCTCGCGAGAGGAGACTGGCGCGGGGTGCGGCTTACTTCAGAGCCTTGATGACAGCTTCACCGTCCGCGCCGGAGCGCTTGGCCCAATCCGCTGCCATGGTTTCGCCAATGGCCTTCATTTCGGTCTTCATCGCTTCGGTCGGCGGCAGCACCTTGATGCCCTTGTCGGCGAGGATTTTCTTGTGCTCGTCGTTGAGGGCTTCGGAAGCTTTCCAGCCACGCTCTTCAGCCCGTGCCGCCGCATCGGTCATGGCCTTCTGCACGGGCGCAGGCAGGGCCATGAAGGCGGCCTTGTTCACGATCACGACGTTCTGCGGCAGGAAGGCCTGCACGTCGTAGTAGTGCGAGAGATAATCCCACGCCTGGCTGTCGACGCCCGTTGCACCCGAGGTGATCATGGCGTCCAGCACGCCGGTGCGGAAGGCCTGGGCAATTTCAGGCACCTGGATCGTGGTGGGCGAGGCACCGATCAAATCGGCAAACCGCGCGGTGGAGGGGTTGAAGCTGCGAAACTTCGTGCCCTTCAGGTCGGCCAGCTTGTCGATCGGCTTCTTGGTGTAGATCGCCTGGGGCGGCCAGGCGACCGAATAAAGCATCATCAGCCCCATCTTATCGAGGCGGCTGACGAGGAAGGGCTTGGCCGCGCCGTACAACTTGCGGGCGTCGGCGTAGCTCGTGGCAAAACCGGGGTTCGAATCAAAGGCAAACAGTGGGTCTTCGTTGCCGAGAACCGAGATCAGCAACTCACCCATCTGCACCTGTGATGTCGCGACCGCGCGCCGCATCTCCGGCATTTTCACCAGCGACGCGTTGGAGTGCACCGTGATCTGGATGGCTTTGCCGCTGGCGGCTTCCACATCCGCCACGAATTCGCGGACGTTCTTGGTCTGGAAGGTGCCGTCCGAATAGGGCGTGGGCATATCCCATTTGATCTGGGCACTGGCGGGCAGGGCGAACAATGCAGTCGCCGTTGCAGCAATCGAGAGCTTCAGGAACATCCGTCTCATGTCAGTCTCCTCCGGGTTGGATTTCGGTTAAAAGGCAGCCAGTTTGCTATTGCGCAGATCCGTGACCAGCATGCAGCCGGGCGCGTGGGTGATGGCGAAGGGCAGCTTGGCCTGTGTGAGAGCGGCTTGCGGCGTGACCCCGCAGGCCCAGAACACGGGAATTTCGCCCGCCTTGATCTCGACCGCATCGCCGTAATCAGGCTTGGAGAGATCGTGAATGCCGATCAGAGCCGGGTCACCCAGATGCACCGGTGCACCGTGCACGGCGGGAAAACGCGATGTGATCTGCACCGCGCGGATCGCATCCGCCGCCTTATAGGGCCGCATCGTCACGACCAGCGGCCCGTGAAACGGACCTGCCGGGGCGCAGGCGATGTTCGTGCGGAACATCGGCACGTTCACGCCGCAGGCAATGTGGCGGATGGCCAGCCCGTCCTCGATCAGGGCTTCTTCAAACGAAAAGCTGCATCCCAGCACAAACGTCACCAGATCATCGCGCCAGACGGCCCGGATGTCAGTCGGCTCGTCCACTGCGATACCATCCTGCCAGATGCGATAACGTGGCACATCGGTGCGGATGTCGATGTCGTCTCCGAGCGCGGGGAGCAGCGCCTGACCCGGCGCGCCCATGGCGATGATAGGGCATGGCTTGGGGTTGAGCGTGCAGAACTGGTGGAACGACGCCGCATCGCGGGCTGGCAGAATGACCACATTGCCCTGCACGAAACCGGGGCTCTGTCCGGACGTTTGCGTGGTGAAGCGTCCAAGGCGGATGAGGCGACGCAAAGCAGCGGGATCACGCTCGATCCCAACCCCTGCTGCGATGGCATGATGCTCAGCCATGGTGCCTCCCGACGCCATGAACGTAGCCGCGAAATTAATCTTGTCAACAATTCATCGACAAATTGTCAGAATTGAGTTTTCCCCCAAGCTTGCGGCTTTCGCCTGTTCCGCCTAAACCCCGCGCTTACCAGCAGGATCGATCCTTGACCATGGCCACCGCCGAACGCACCCTTGCCGCATTGCCTGATCTGAAGGGCATGCGCATTCTGATCGTGGAAGGGCGCTTCTATGATGCGATCAACGACGAACTGCTGGCTGGTGCGCGCGAAGTCATCGAGAGCGCGGGCGGCACTGCCGACGTCATTACGGTGCCGGGTGCGCTGGAAATTCCCGTTGCCATCGAAATGGCCATGCAGAGCGGGCGCTACGGCGGGGCGATTGCTCTGGGCTGCGTGATCCGGGGCGAGACCTATCACTTTGAAGTTGTGGCAGGGGAAAGCGCGCGCGCCCTGATGGATCTGGCTGTGCGCCACGCCCTGCCGCTGGGCAATGGCATACTCACGGTTGAAAACGAGGCGCAGGCCTTGGTGCGCGCCCGTCGCTCGGACATGAACAAGGGGGCAGATGCCGCGCGCGCCTGTCTCGCGCTCCTCAAGCTGCGCCAGAACATGGCCTCGCTGGATCTTGCCCCATGAGCGGCGCAGGTGATGGTGGTGAAAAATACAAGCCGCATTTCGGCCAGGGTGAGCGCCGTTCCGCCGCGCGCCTGGCGGCGGTGCAGGCGCTTTACCAGATGGACCTCACGCAAAAGGGCGTGAAGGAGGTGATCCCCGAGTTCCTGCGCCACTGGATGGGCAAGGAGATCGAAGGGGATCAGTACAAGCCATCCGACTCCGTACTGTTCAAGGGCATCGTGGAGGGCGTGCTGAAAGAGCAAACGCGGCTCGACCCCATGCTGGATGATGCTCTGGCCAATGGCTGGCCGCTGAAGCGCATCGAGACGCTGATGCGTGCCATCCTGCGCAGCGGGGCTCTGGAGCTGATCGCCATGCCCAACGTGCCGGTGAAGGTGGTAATCTCGGAATACGTGGACATCAGCCGCGCCTTTTTCGGGGCGGAGGAAACCGCCATGATCAATGCCGTGCTGGACAAGCTGGCCCGGGACGTGCGCCCCGACGAACTTCCCTCACGCTAGAGCGCATACATGCCGCGCGAGTTCGAGATCATCGCCCGGCATTTTGCCCCCCTCGCCGGGCCGGAGGGTCTGGGCCTTGTGGATGATGCGGCGCGGCTTGTGCCCACGCCGGGCCATGACCTCATCCTGACAACCGATGCGATCGTCTCGGGCGTGCATTTCTTCTGTGATGATCCGCCCGCCACCATCGGCCACAAGGCGCTGGGCGTGAACCTCTCCGATCTGGCGGCCAAGGGCGCGCGCCCCCGCGCTTTTCTCCTGACCCTCGCCCTGCCAGGCACCATTGATGCCAGATGTGACGACACCTGGCTGGCGGCATTTGCCGCCGGACTGGGCGCGCTGGCGCAGTCCTCGGGTTGCGCGCTGGTGGGCGGTGACACGGTGGCGACCACGGGCCCCCTCGTGATCTCCATCACGGCGATGGGTGAGGTGCCTACGGGCCGCATGGTGAAGCGCGGCGGGGCGGAGCAGGGCGATCTCATCTATGTCAGCGGCACGATTGGAGATGCCGCCATCGGGTTGCAAGTGTTGCTGGCTGACAGAAATGCCGCGCCGCTCGCCATGGCTGATGACCTGCGCGCGCATCTCATCGCGCGCTATCATGTGCCCGCCCCGCGCTCGGCGCTGGCAGAAGCATTGCGCCTGCATGCGCGTGCCGCCATGGATATCTCCGATGGTTTTGTGGGAGATTTGCGCAAGATGCTGGCGCTTTCCGGCCTGGGAGCCACCATCAACCTGGAAGATGTGCCCCTGTCCGTGGCGGCGCGTGCGGCAATTAAGCTGCGCCCTGATTTCTTCGTTACAGCCCTCACGGGCGGCGATGATTACGAGGTTCTGGCAGCTGTGCCGCAAGAGAAAAGCGCCGCCTTCGAGCGCGATTGCCCGGGGCATGGCGTGCGCGTGACACGGGTGGGGCAGGTAACGGAGCCGGGCGCACCCGTGCTGTTTCTTGATGCGCAGGGGCAGGCGCAGACCTTCGCCAAAGGTTCCTACGAGCACGAGAGCATGTCGCAGAAAAGTGTGTAGCGGTTTTCTGAAAACGACATGCTCTGCTTGATGTTATCGATCAGGCTCTCGCGATTTTAATTATTCAGTCAAAATGCGGCGTGGTCTGTGTTGCGGCGATCAGCACCCCCGCGACGCCCACAACAATCAGCGCCATACCCAGCAGCTCCCGGCCTGACGCACGCTGTGCGAACAGCTGGCGCGCAACAACCTGCGCGAAAAACACCTCCACCAGCGCCAGGGTTCGGACATTGGCGGCGGATGTGAGCGCAAAACCGAGAAACCAGAACTGCGAGGCAAAGGCCCCCAGAAAGCCGGCACCGAGCGATGTGCGCCAGACGCCGAAGCTCTTCATGAGGCTCGCACGGTCGAACAGCGCGAGATAGGCCAGCAGCAGCGCGGTCTGGATCGCCAACCCCAGAGCCAGAATGGTGGTGGCGCGCAACACGAAACCAGCCGAGGGCAGTTCCAGGATCGCCCCGCGAAACAGCACGGCGGACAGGCCGAAGCAGCCGCCCGCTGCGATGCCCAGCCACAAAGGGCGCAGTTCATGCACGGCGGATTTCATCGTCTCGGGCTTCACCGACATCAACATGACACCTGATGTGGCCACCACGATGGAACCTGCCTTCAGCGGCGTGAGCACATCCCCCAAAATGACGAGCCCGACGATGGCGGTGAGGATCGGCTCGGTCTTGATCGTCGCTGTCGTGACCGCGAAGGACTTCTGCTTCATCGCCAGCAGCATGAGCGCGGTAGCCAGAATCTGCGCCAGCGCACCACCCAAGGTATAGGCAAGCGCCCCGAGCCCCGGCAGCGGCGGCCTCTGCCCCGCCACAAGCGCAACGATGGCCAGGAACGCGAGCGCAAAGGGCAGGCCGAAGAGAAACCGCACCTGCGTCGCACCCACCGTGCCGATGCTGGCCGTCAGGCTGCGCTGCGTGGCATTGCGCACGGTTTGCGCGGCAGCCGCAAGCAGAGTGAAGGGAATCCACAAAAGCGACACGGCAATTCGATTCGGGGTCACGCCACGTTTTGGCCACACTGGAACAGGATCACCCACAAATCCAGAGACCTGAAGTCTTCGACCCTTCCAATGGATGTGGCGCGGATGTACGAAGGGATAAGTTGCTGCTTCGGAACGAGCCGGGCAGAAAGAGGATGAGCCCTTGGCTGCACGTGCCACTCCCAACGTTGTTCTGCTGATTGCTGCGCTTGCCGGATGGCCGATGGCCACGCCAGCGCTGATTGCATCTGCCGAGGCGGCGCCTGGTCTTGTCATCGATGCGGCGACGGGTGAAGTGCTTGTCTCCGAGGAGGCGACGCGCCCCTGGCATCCGGCTTCCACGACCAAGATGATGACGGCTTTCGTGGCTTTGCGCGCCGTCAAAGCGGGGCGGCTCACCATCGACACACCGTTGGTGGCCTCTGCCAATGCAGCGCGGCAGAAGCCGAGCAAGGTCGGCATCCGTCCGGGACAGGAGATCACGCTCGATAATGCGCTCAAGATCATGATGGTGCGCTCCGCCAACGATCTGGCGGTGGTCATTGCCGAAGCGGTCGGCGGATCGGTGCCTGGCTTTGCGCAGATGATGAACGCGGAAGCGCGCCGCCTCGGCATGAACGAGACGCGCTTTTCCAATCCGCACGGGTTCCATGAGGTCGGGCACCAGACATCGGCGCGCGATCTGGCGATCCTGGCGCGTGCCATGCTGATGGAATATCCGGAATTCAACGAGTATTGGGGCATAAGCGCCGTGCAACTCGGCAACCGGGTCATGAACAACACAAACGGCCTGATCGGGCGCTATCCGGGCGCAAGCGGCCTTAAGACAGGTTTTGTCTGTGCCTCCGGCTTCAACCTGGTCGCGACCGCCAATCGGGGCGGGCGCACGCTGATTTCCGTCGTGCTGGGTGCGGGCTCGGGCGGCGAGCGCGTGCTGCGCTCTGCGCAGTTGCTCGATCAGGCGTTCGGCACCTGGGGCAGCGGCGGCCAGACGCTGAATACGCTGCCGGCATCCGGATTTACATCTGCGCCCGACATGCGGCAGGAAATCTGCGTGAACCGGCGCCGCGGCGTCGTGCTGTCGGATGATTCCGATTACAGCGGCACCATCCTGGCGGATACCCAAAGCGGGGACAGCATGGCGGGAGGCTCGCCGATGGCGTTCTTCTCGATGCAGAGCCAGCAACCCGCCCAACGCGCTTATGGCACGCGCCCCGCCGGTGGGCGCGGCCTGCTCGGGCCTCGTGTGGTGACTGCGCCCCTCCCTGTCTTCATGGGCCGCGCGCCCGGCAGCACGGCGCTTGCCATGGGGCCGGGAGCCCGCAGGCCAGAGGTGGCCAGTGTGCCCGGAACCATTCCCGCAGCGGTGGCAGCCCTGACCGCCACCAGCCGCGAGGCCGTTCCCGGCATGGAGCGCCCTGCCGCACAGGCCGCCATCCGATCAGGCCCGCGCCCACGCCCCCTGGATGACGAGAGCGGAGCGGGAACACCGCTCCAGTTGAATGGTGTCGTTTCTGGTGGCCCGCGCCCCGGCGCTGCGGCTGGCATTCGGGCACGCACGGCAGCGGTGAACCCTGCCCAGCAACCCGCGAAGGCCGTGTCGACATCGGACGCCAAGCGCAAACGCGAGGCAGCGACCAAGGCAAAGGCCGAAAAGGCCAAAACCGACAAGTCCAAGTCCCAGCAGGCCAAGGCGGCGCAGCAGGCCAAGTCCCAGCAGGCCAAGCAGGGGCAAGTCAAGCAGGGGTCAGCTGCCAAGGAAACGCCCAAGGCGACCGCACCGAAGCTGCGTGACTGAACCAGCGCGCGCTGCACAGATGCCTCCGGGCCCTCTTCCGCCAATCCCCTTGACCGTGATCACCGGCTTTCTGGGTGCGGGCAAGACAACCTTGCTCAATCGTTTGCTGCAAGACCCGGCGCTGGCAGACACGGTGGTGATCATCAATGAGTTCGGGACAATCGGGCTGGATCACCTGTTTATCGACAATGCCGGAGATGGCATCGTGCTGCTGCAATCAGGCTGCCTCTGCTGCACCATTCGGGGGGATCTCGTCACCACGCTTGAGGGCTTGCTGCGCCAGCGTGACAATGGCCGCATTGCGCCATTCCAGCGCGTCGTGATCGAGACAACCGGGCTCGCGGACCCTGCCCCTGTCCTGCAGACCATCATGGCGCACCCCTATCTCAGTCTGCGTTATGCACTCGCCAACGTGATCACGCTGGTGGATGCCGTAAACGGCAGCGCCAGCATCAACGCCCATCCCGAAGCGCTCAAGCAGGTTGCCGTCGCGGATCAACTGGTGGTGACAAAAACCGATCTGGCGACACCAAAAGCCGCGGACGACCTGCGCAGCGCCCTGCAGCGCCTCAACCCGGCCGCGCGGGTGCTGGATGTCGCGGATGTAGAGGCGGCCCATGTTTTGCAATCGGGCGTCTACAGTCTCGATGACAAGCCACCCGATGTCAGCCACTGGCTGGCAGATGAAGCCGTGCTCGCCAGCATGGGCACCAACGCGCATCGCCATGCCGATGGCACGATCCATCTGGAGGGCAAAACCGCATCGGACGGCAAGAATCGCGGCGCGTCAGCTGCGCAGCGCGGTCAGGATGTGCAGGATGTATCGCGTCACAGCGCGCGCATCCGCGCCCATGCCTTCTCGACGGAGCAGCCCATCGCTGCGGAAAGCTTCGCGCTGTTTCAGGAGCTGCTGCGCGCCGCCCATGGTCCCAGGCTCCTGCGCCTGAAAGCCATCGTCAAGATTGCGGAACGGCCTGAAAACCCAGTCATCATCCACGGCGTGCAACACGTGTTCCACCCGCCGCACATTCTTGAGCGCTGGCCGGATGCAGACCGGCGCACACGCATGGTCTTCATCACGCAGGACCTCGAACCCTCATTTGTGGAAGCACTCTGGGATGCTTTCCTGAAGGCCTGATCAGCCGGCCTTCTTCGCGCGCTCGATGGCCTCGATGATCAGTTTCTGCGCCTCGGCCGCATCCCCCCAACCCATCAGCTTGACCCACTTGCCAGGCTCAAGATCCTTGTAATGCAGGAAGAAATGCTCGATCTGCCGCCACGTGATGTCCGGCAGATCGGTGTAATTCCTGACATTGGCATAGCGCTTGGTCAGCTTGTCAGATGGCACTGCGATGATCTTTTCGTCCCCGCCTCCATCGTCTTCCATCTTGAGCACGCCGATGGGCCGCACATTGATCACCGCGCCGGGCACGATGGGCCGCGTGTTGGCCACCAGCACGTCGATGGGATCGCCGTCATCCGACAGGGTGTGTGGAACGAAGCCATAATTCCCCGGATAGCGCATGGGCGTGTACAGGAACCGATCAACGAAAAGCGTGCCCGAGGCCTTGTCCATCTCGTACTTCACCGGCTCGCCGCCAATCTGCACCTCGATGATCACGTTGACGTCTTCGGGTGGATTCTGGCCAATGGGAATGGCATCAAGGCGCATGCAAAGTCTCCGGTGATGGGTCTGTCTTAAGCGCAGCCGCGCATTTGCTCAATCCGCCAAAATGCGGGGGCGCTCCGGGTGCCGATCAGGTCATGTCGTGTTTCTGGCTTTCAGCCGCGATGGCCGCGTTCAACTCCCCGCCGACGATGAAGATGACGGCAAGGAAATACAAAAACACCAGCGCCATCATCGGTGCGGCGAACCCCGCATAGGTCGAGGCATAGGTCGAGAAGCGTGCGAGGTAAGCCCCAAACATCACCCCCGCCGCGAGCCACGCCACCAGCGTGAGGCCGATGCCGGGCAAAACGACCTGCAACGGCCGGGCACCTGCGGGCAGCCACAGATGCACGGACACCAACCCGCCGAGCAAAATGGCTGTCGTAGCACCGTAGCGGATGAGATCGTAGCGCCCGATGTAGGCGGCAAGCTCGGGAAACCACACCGCCGTCGCCGCGATGGCTGGCGGTGCCAGAACCACGAGGAATCCAAGCGCCAGCAGCGTGATCGCACCGATCAGCACGAACACGATCGATTGCAGGCGCGTGATCATCCATGTGCGCAGATCCTCGACTCCGTAAGCGCGGTTAAGGCCCACGCGCACGCTCTCGACGCCCGATGAGGAAAACCACACCGCAAGCGCCGCGCCGATCGTCAGCAGATCACGACGTTGACCGGTCAGAACATTGCGCACCTCCGCCGCGATGGGCGTCGCCACCGCCTCGGGCAGGGCCTCGATCAGGATGCGCACGATGGCATCGGCCATCTCGATGGTGCCGAAGAACGAGCCCATGGCCGTCAGGAAGATCAGGAACGGAAACAGCGCAAGCAGCACCGACAAGGCGATGTGACTGGCCAGCGCCCAGCCATCGTGGCGGTAGAAGCCGTCATAGACCCTGTAAAGCACGCGGCCGGTGTGTTGGAGCGCATTGGACGTCATCGGCTCGACATAATCATCGGCGGGCAGGCATGCAAATGCCGACTCTTTCGTGAGGTTGCGGCCTTATCCAATGGAGTCACTTTGCAACCACGCCACCTTGTTGCATGTAGGCGCATCGGCGTCGCCTCCCATGGCGGCGCATTGGACCCGACCCATTGCCCCTGCGCCGCGCCTACGCCTTTCTCATCGGCAACGCTTATCTGCTGTTGCTGCTCACCACGATGCTGTGGTCGGGCAATGCGGTCGCGGCGCGGTTGGCGGTTGGCGAAGTTTCGCCGATGCTTCTGGTGCTGTTGCGCTGGCTCCTGGCCTGTCTGGCGCTGATTCTGATCGCGCGTGAGGCGCTTGCCGCAGATTGGCCAGTGCTCAAGCGGCACATGACCTACTGCTTTCTGATGGGGGCTTTCGGCTATACAGGCTTCAACGCCCTGTTTTATGCGGCGGGACACCACACCACCGCCATCAACATCGCCATCCTGCAAGGCTCGATGCCGGTCATCGTCATCATCGTGGGGGCCCTGGTGCTGCGCGAGCGCGCCAGCGCCATCCAGTGGACAGGGGCGATCATCACGTTGCTGGGTGTCGCGGCGGTGGCAAGTGGCGGCGATCTGGCCACGTTGGCCAAATTCACCATCAATTTCGGCGATATCCTCATCCTCATCGCCTCGCTGTTCTATGCGGCCTACACGGTCGGGCTGCGCAAGCGACCGGCCGTCAGCGGGCTCGGATTCTTCGCCGCGATGGCAGGCGCCGCAACGGTGACCTCCATTCCCCTCGCCATCGGCGAGTACACCACCGGCCACTGGCTCTGGCCGACATTCAACGGCTGGCTGCTCATCACCTTCATCGCTTTCGGCCCCTCATTGCTGGCGCAGTTGATGTTCATGCGCGGAGTCCAGCTCATCGGTCCCGTCCGCGCGGGTCTGTTCATCAACCTCGTGCCGGTCATGGGCGCGATTTTCGCCGTGATCGTACTGGGGGAGCGATTCGGCTGGCACCATGCCGTCGGCCTCGCCCTTGTGCTGGGCGGCATCTTCATCGCGGAGCAGGGCCGGACGCGGCGCTGACCGACCGCGCCATGGCGTGATACTCCCCATTGGGACGCATATCGGTCGCGGATGCCATCCGGTTCGACATGTTGAAGAAGCTCGCGACGGCTGCGATATCCCAGATGTCCTTCTCGGCGAAGCCCACATCGCGCAATGCAGCGCGGTCCGCCTCTTCGATGGCAGAGGGGCCATTCGTCAGCAGGACCGTAAAATCGAGCATCGCGCGCTCCCGCGGCGAAAGGTCGGCCGCGCGGTAATTCATCACCAGCATTTCGCCAAGCTCCGGCCGGTCCGACATCTGCCGCACGGCCGCACCATGCGCCACAAGACAGTAGAAGCAGCGATTCTCCGCCGAAACGACCACAGCGATCATCTCTCTCTCGAGCTTGCTCAATCCGGACGGCGCCAGCATCAGATCGTTGTAGAGCGCGGCAAACACCTCAAGCTTCGCCGGATCATGGGCATAGGCGAGGAGCACATTGGGCACGAACCCGATCTTCTCGCGACATTTGGCGAAGTAGGCCTCCATCGCGGGAGAAAGAGGCGCAGGCGAAAGATCGAGCGCAACGGGCATCTGTAAGGAAGAATTCATGTGATTTCCTTGTTTAGAGACTTTGAGTATCGCCGAACTGCATCATTGTCGCAAAATGTCTGTGATTTTCCGATTGGGTTGGCTGTGCAGCTCCTGCTAGAGAGTCCGCATCGGGGTACGGGGATACGTGGATGACACGCGCGCTGCAGGACGATACCTTTGTCTCGAGGCTGTTTGGGCAAGTTGCGCAGGAAGACCTCGCTGCCGTCTCGTCCCCTGCCCGCGAAGCGCTGGCCGCCCGCGCCTTGAAACGGCTTTCGATGGCTCGCGATGACCGCGGCAGCGTCGAAGTCTTTGATGGCACGGCGCTGGGTCTCACCGGAACCTTCGTGCTGGAGGCGATCAACAGCGACAGACCGTTTCTCCTGGATTCGACGCTGGAGGAACTGCGCGAACGCGGCCTGAACCCGCGCCTGGTGGCACATCCCATCTTCGACGTGCACCGCACCACCGCAGGCCTGCTTGAAGGGCTTCCCGCTCTGGCCCATCCAGGCGGCACCGGCCCGCGCGAAAGCCTGATCCACATTCACTTGCCGCAACTGACGCAGGTCGAGACGGCCAGCCTGAAAGAGGGCATGGAGCGCGTCTTTGCGCAGGTTCAGCTTGCGGTCGACGACTTTCCGACGATGCAGGCCAGATTGCGCGCGGTTGCGGCGGATTACACCCATGCGCCACCGCCCCATGCCCGCGCCGAGGTGGCCGAGGCGATTGCCTTTCTCAACTGGGCCGCCAACAACCACATGACGCTGCTGGGTATGCGGGAATACCGCCTGACGGACGACGGCGCCACAGCGGATGCCGTCATCAGTTCGGGTCTGGGTATCCTGCGCGATCCCGACGTCAACGTCCTGCGCAGAGGCCGGCGCGAGCTGGCAATGACACCTGAAATTCTGGCCTTCCTCAAGGAGCCGCAAACACTCATCATCACGAAGGCCAATGTCAAATCGCTGGTGCATCGGCGGGTCCACATGGATTACATCGGCGTCAAGCTGTTTGGGGCAGGCGGCCTGGTCACCGGCGAGCTGCGCGTGGTCGGCCTGTTCACCGCGACGGCCTACAACGATCCTGTCAGCACCATTCCCTACATCCGCCGCAAGGCCGAGTATGTGTTTGCGCAAGCCGGCTTTCCGGTCGACAGCTATTCCGCCCGTGCCTTGGGGAATGTGCTGGAAAGCTACCCGCGCGATGAGCTGTTTCAGATCTCCCCTGAGCAGCTCGAAGACTTTGCCCTCGACATCATGGCCTTGAACGACCGGCCCCGTATCCGGGCACTGGCCCGCGTGGACCGCTTTGACAGGTTCGTGTCGGTCATCGTCTACGTGCCCAAGGATCGCTATGACAGCGGTGTGCGCCGCCGCATTGGCCTGTGGCTGGCGGAGGCGTATCAGGGACGGCTATCCGCCGCCTATCCTGCTTATCCCGAGGGGCCGCTGGCCCGCACCCATTTCATCATCGGCCGGGATGAAGGCACCACGCCAAGTGTCGACCGCGCGGCCCTTGAGGCCGGCATTGCCGACATCGTGCGCACATGGGCCGATGCGCTGCGGGAGGCCGGCATGGGTTCGGCGGCGAACGAGCGCCTGATTGAGCGCTACAGCGATGGTTTCGGAGCCGCCTACCGCGAGGCCTTCAGCGTCGAGCAGGCAATCGCCGACATGGCTACGATCGATCGCCTGAGCGCGGAGCGTCAGCGCCTCGTCAATCTTTACCGCCGCCGCAACGAAGACGCCGACCGCGCCAATCTCAAGATCTATTCATTCGCCGAACCGGTCTCGCTGTCCGAGCGTGTCCCGCTGCTGGAGGGTCTAGGCTTCAAGGTGATCAACGAGCGCACCTACCGCATCGCGAACACATCCCTGGATGTGCCTGAACCTGTCTGGCTGCATGACATGTCGCTCGCCCGCGCGGCTGGCGGCGCCATCGACATCGAGGCGGTCGAGCCCCGCATCGAAGCCGCGCTGATGGCGCTCTTCGGCGGTTTGGCCGAGTCCGACAAGCTCAACACGCTCGTGCTCGAAGCAGGGCTGGGCTGGCGGGAAGTCGCCATGCTGCGCACGCTGTCGCGCTATGCCCAGCAGATCAGGGCTCCCTACAGCCAGGATTACATCGCCGAAACCATGAACCGTCACGCAGGTGTGGCCGCTTGGCTTGTTGCGTTGTTCGAGGCGAGGTTCAATCCTGCAATCAAGAACGACACACGCGGGGCGAGCGAAGCCGATGCCGCAGCCGCCATCGACCAGATGCTGGTTGCCGTGCAAAGCCTCGATGAGGACCGCATCCTGCGCATGATGCGCAACCTTTTGCAGGCCGCTGTGCGCAGCAATTTCTATCAACTGGGGCCAGATGGCCGCACGCGCGACATCATTGCGTTCAAGTTCGAAGCCGCGAAGGTCAACAACCTGCCGTTGCCCCGCCCGATGTTCGAGATTTTCATGCATTCGCCGCGTCTGGAAGGCGTGCACATGCGCTTCGGCAAGGTGGCGCGTGGCGGCTTGCGCTGGTCGGATCGCCCGCAGGATTTCCGCACCGAGGTGCTGGGGCTCGTCAAGGCGCAGCAGGTGAAGAACGCAGTGATCGTGCCCGTGGGTGCCAAAGGTGGGTTCGTCCCCAAGAAGCTGCCCCCCGCTTCGGACCGCGCGGCCTGGTTGGCGGAGGGCACCGAGGTCTACAAGCTCTTCATCACGACGCTGCTCAGCCTCACCGACAATCGGGTGGGCGAAGGCGTGGTGCCCCCCGCGCTCACCGTGCGCCATGATGCGGATGATGCCTATCTCGTCGTGGCCGCCGACAAGGGCACCGCCACCTTTTCCGACACAGCCAACGCCATTTCCGAAAACCTCGGTCACTGGTTGGGCGATGCCTTCGCCTCGGGTGGTTCGGTCGGCTACGATCACAAGAAGATGGGTATCACCGCACGCGGCGCCTGGGAGGCCGTGAAGCGCCATTTTCGCGAGATGGACATCGACATACAGACCACGCCCTTCACCGTGGCGGGTGTGGGTGACATGTCGGGCGATGTCTTCGGCAATGGCATGCTGCTGTCGGAGCAGATCCAGCTCGTGGCGGCCTTCGACCACCGGGACATCTTCATCGATCCCATGCCTGACATTGCGGCATCCTTTGGCGAGCGCCAGCGCATGTTCGCACTGCCCCGTTCGAGCTGGCAGGATTACGACACCAAACTGATCTCGCGGGGCGGCGGCGTTTTTCCGCGCTCGGCCAAATCCCTGGCCATCTCGCCCGAGATGAAGGCCTTGCTCGACCTGCCCGGCGACACCGCGACGCCGCAGGAGGTGATGAACGCCATCCTCAAGGCCCGCGTCGATCTGATGTGGTTCGGCGGTATCGGAACCTATATCCGCGCCACCAGTGAAACCGATGCCGATGCGGGCGACCGTGCCAATGATCCCATCCGTGTCACCGGACAGGACCTGCGCTGCAAGGTCATCGGCGAAGGCGCGAACCTGGGCACAACCCAACGCGGGCGCATCGAGGCGGCCCGCGCCGGCGTGCGGCTCAACACGGATGCCATCGACAATTCGGCAGGCGTCAACTCCTCCGATGTTGAAGTCAACATCAAGATCGCGCTCGCGCGCCCGGTCGCCGACGGGCGTCTGACGCAGGAGGCGCGCAACACCCTTCTCGCATCCATGACCGATGACGTCGCCAAGCTGGTGCTGCGCAACAACTACCTGCAATCGCTGTCCATCTCGCTCTCGCAGGCGGAAGGCGTCGCCGACATGCCCCACGCCCGTCGCCTGATGCGGACGCTGGAGAGCACCGGGCGGCTGGATCGCAAGGTGGAATATCTTCCGGCGGACGAAGCGCTGGATGTTCTGGAAAGCGAAGGCAAGGCGCTCACGCGTCCAGAGCTTTCGGTCCTGCTGGCCTACGCCAAACTGGCCTTCCACGACGAATTGCTGGCAAGCGACGTGCCTGACGACCCCTACTTCGCAGTCGAGCTCAGGCGCTATTTCCCCGATGGCGTGCGCCTTGGCTTTCCCGATGCGGTGGATGGCCACCGGCTGCGCCGCGAGATCATCGCCACAGGCCTTGCCAACGCGGTGATCAACCGGGGCGGGCACGGTGTTGTCGTCCGTCTTGCGGAGGAAACCGGTCGACCGGTCACCGATGTTGCCCGCGCCTACGCGCTGACACGTGACGCGTTCGGTGTGCTGGAGATCAACACGGCCATCGATGCGCTTGATGCGGGCCTTGCAGGGGCCGCCCAGCTCGGGCTCTATAGCCAGGTGCGGCAGTTCACGCTCGACCGCATGCTGTGGTTCATGCGTCACGTCGATTTCACACCCGGCCTCAGCCACCTCGTTCAGCGTTTTGCCGAAGGCGCGACCTTTGCGCCTCTGGGCCCGCTTATGCCGGTGCAGGACGCTATTCCCCCCGAACTCGCCCGCAGGATGGCGCAACTCACCGCGCTGGCGGCTGTGCCAGATGCTGTGCTCGTGGCCGAAGCCGCGGGCATCGATGTCGGCAGTGCAATGGGAATCGTGTCGGCGCTGGCAACGGAACTGGACATGGAACGGTTGCGGAGCCTGGCGGCCCGGATCACGCCTTTCAATGCGTTCGAGCGGCTGGCAATCCAGCGCGCGACGGAGGGCATGGCCACCACCCTGCGGCGATTGGCGGCCGAGGTGGCGACCAGCGGCGCAGATACGGCCGCTTGGTCCAGCACCCGCCAAAGCGAGCTTGTTCGCATCCGGCGCACCGTCAACGAGTGGATCAGCGGGCCCCCGACACTGGCCAAACTGAGCCTTGCCGCCGGTGCACTGGCTGAACTGCTCCGGACATGAGCGAACAGGCCTATCCGCCACGCCGCGCCGTTGCGGCCTGGATCATGTTCGACTGGGCGGCGCAGCCCTTCTTCACCTTGGTGACAACCTTTGTCTTCGCGCCCTTCTTTGCCGCAGCCGTGGCGGCCAATCCCGCGCAAGGGCAGGCCTACTGGGGCTATGCCACAAGCATTGCCGGCCTATGTATCGCGGTCTTCTCTCCCTTACTCGGCGCTGTCGCGGATCAAGGCGGCAGCCGCAAGCCGTGGATTGCCGGCTTTGGGCTCTTGCTCGTGCTGGGTTCGTCATTGCTCTGGTATGCAGTGCCCGGCTCGCAGCACGCCATTGCGATTGCCCTGATCGGCTACATGATTGGTCTGATCGGTGCGGAATTCGCCACGGTGTTCAACAATGCGATGATGCCCACCCTTGTGCCGCGCGAACGCATCGGCTGGCTCTCGGGCACAGGCTGGGCGGTGGGCTATCTCGGCGGCTTGCTGAGCCTTGCGCTGGCACTTGGCTTTCTGGCGGCAGACCCAACCACCGGCAAGACCCTCCTGGGCATCGCGCCGGCCTTGGGGCTGGACGCGGCCGCTAGGGAAGGCGACCGCGTGACCGGGCCCCTGTCTGCGTTGTGGTTCATCGTTTTCGTCCTGCCGATGTTTTTGCTGGTGCCCGATCATCCACCGCGCATGCCGCTGCGCCAGGCGGTTCGCTCGGGCATGTCACAGTTGCGGCAATCCATCCGCAGCCTGCCGGAGAAACCGCATCTGTTCCGCTTTCTCATCGCCAACATGGTCTATGCCGATGCGTTGGTGGCCCTTTTTGCCTTTGGCGGCATTTACGCAGCGGGTGTATTTGGCTGGCAAACCATCGAAATCGGTATCTTCGGCATTCTCCTGACGGTGACGGGCACGATCGGCGCGGTGATCGGCGGCAGGCTGGATGACCGCATCGGATCACGCGCCGTGATCGTGGGAAGCCTGATCATCCTGATTGCCACCTGTGTGGGCATCGCAGGCACGACACGCGAGAGCATCCTGTTCATCTGGTCGTCCGCACCGCCCGTGCCGGGCGACGGCCTCTTTGCAGCGGCATCCGAGAAGGCCTATCTCGGCCTTGGCCTGCTCATCGGCCTTGTGGCCGGGCCCCTGCAGGCAGCGTCGCGCGCCCTGCTGGTGCGGACGGCACCGCCTGGAGAGATCGGGCAGTATTTTGGCCTGTTCGCTCTTTCCGGCAAGGTCACGAGCTTCGCTGGTCCGCTCCTCGTGGCGCTGGCCACCGACATCACGGGGTCGCAACGCGCAGGCCTCGTGGTGCTGGCAGTGATGTTCAGCGGCGGGTTGGCGGTGCTTGTGACATCCCGCCATGCGGGCGATTGATCACACCGCGTCTTCGCCATCACCCGTCACCAGATAATACTGCAACCGCAACTTGCCGAGGGCCGCGTTGATGCGCACCAGCTCACCCTCGAGATACTCGATCTGATCCAGCAGCTTGTCAGCCGTGAAGCGCAACTGATCGTTGCTGGCAGGCTCGGGCAGCATCCCGGCGATTTCCGTGAGTGTGAACCCCAGCTTGCGCGCCTCATCGATCAGGCGGAAACGCTGCTGCGCAAAGTCATCGTAATAGCGGTTCATGCCCTCGCGGCGGGGCTTAAGCAGCCCCCGCTGCTCATAGAAACGCAAGGTTCGCAGGGTTGTCTGAAAGCGGCGGGCCATCTCGGCGATTCCCACTTCTTCGTGAATCTCCGCATCCGGCATGGCCATCTGGGCGACGCCGGAGCGGGGGGGCATGGAGCTTGCTGACATGAGCATGTTCGCCTCTTGATTGCAGAAATCTACCACCCATGGTTGCGTTGCGTTCGTTGGGTGTATCGCGACTCTGTTCTACAACCATAGATACTTATAATGGTAAATCAGCCGTAAATATTCTAGTCAAGGTTGTATAAACTGCGTCATGCGAAGCCCGCTTCTGCCAATCGCGCTGCGTATCGCGCCATAAGATCGATTTCGATATGCAAACGCGTCCCTGCCGCTACGCACCCCAAGGTTGTAACGTTTGAGGTGTGCGGGATGAGCAGCACTGAAAAAACATCCCCTGCGACACTGTTGACCGTCAAAGACACGCCGTCGAGGGAGACAGAGCCCTTCTCGGCGATGAATTTCGACACGCCTCCGGGCGCGCGAATCACATAACGCGTCGTCGGTCCCCACGAACCTGCCGCATCCGTGACGGATTCCACGCTTTCCACCATTGCAACCCCGTCCACATGACCGGTGACCAGATGGCCCCCGAGTTCGTCGCCCACCCGCAGCGAGCGCTCGAGATTGATGCGTGTGCCAACCTGCCACTGGCCCACCAATGTGCGGGCCAGCGTCTCGGCAGCCGTCTCCACCGTGAAGCGGGTGCGGCCATCCGGTTGCGCCATAATATCGACGGCGGTAAGGCAAACACCGGCGCATGCGATGGAGGCTCCGGTCAGGATGGATGACGCTTCATAGCCGCATTCGATGACATAGCGGCGCAGTCGGTCAGCCTCGCCCTCTGCCGCAACCACGGTGCCGATGTCGCTGACGAGCCCTGTGAACATCACATCGCCTTTTCATAAGTGGTGAAAACATCGCTGCCGAAACGCTCCCGGGAGGTTTCGGCGTAGCGTGCGGCATCCGCCAGACCCGCTGCGAGTCCGGGACGCACCGCCGCCAGGCCAGGCGTGCCCAGTGCATGATCAGCCCGAGAGAGAATGATGCGATCAACCATCCCGGCAACGGCAAGCGCCTCGGCGATGATGGGGCCGCCCTCGCTGAAGATGCGCGTGAGGCCGCGCGCGGCAAGCAGACGCAGCGCAACCGCCAGATCAAGCCCGCCCGTCAGGCCGCGCGCCACACGCATCACGTCGGCCCCTGCCGCGCGCAAGGCCTGTGCGGCAGGCGCTGGCGCATCTTCCGCTCCCAGCACCCAGACCGCATGATTGTTCGCCGCGCGCGCGAGCTTGCTGGCCAGCGGCAAGCGCAGATCCGTGTCCAGGATGATGCGGATCGGCGCGCGCTCGGGCTCTCCCGCCACACGCACGGTCAGCAGGGGATCATCGCTGAGCACCGTACCGACCCCCACCATGATCGCTTCATGTGTTGCGCGCAGTCGGTGCACCTCCTGCATGGCGTCGTCGCCGCTAATCATCAGCCGTCCGCCGTCCAGCGGGGCGCAGTAGCCATCCGCCGTATGGGCGAGCTTGAGCGTGACCAGCGGCCGCCCTTCGCACACCCGCAGAATATGTCCGAGGTGATCGCGGCGCGCATCGGCGCTTTCGAGAACAGTAACGGCCACACCTGCGCTGCGCAGCAAGGCATGACCAAGGCCCGAAATGTGCGGATTGGGATCGCTGAGGGCGGACACGACCCGCCGCACGCCCGACAGCATTGTGTGTTCCACGCAGGGTGTGCCGCCACGCACCGAGCGATGGGCACAGGGCTCCAACGTGACGTAGAGCGTGGCACCAACAGCCTTCAGCCCGGCCTCGGCCAGCGCTAACGCTTCTGCATGGGGGCGACCGCCCGGCTGCGTGGCCCCGCGCCCGACAATGATGCCATCCTTGACCACAAGGGCACCCACGGCGGGGTTGGGCCATGTCCGCCCCAGCATTCCGCGGCCCAGGTCAAGCGCTTCCCCCATGAACCGCGCATCGACCGCAGGATCAATGGACGGGCGCGCCGTCCAGTCCCTCATGCGAGGGTCTCCGACCCCAGAATTTCAATGCCAAAACCGGCAAGGCCTGGGTACGCACGGTTGCTGCGCGAGAGATTGCGGATGGAACTGACGCCCAGATCCCGCAGGATCTGTGCGCCGACGCCCACATCATGCCAGCGGGAATTGCGCTCGGCTTCTGTGGAGGTGGTGTCATTGAGTGGCACCATGGGCACGCCTGCCGTGCCGTCGCGCAGGTAGACCAGCACACCGCGCCCCTCGGCCTTGAACCGCGCCAGCGACTGGGTGATGGCGGGCGGGGCTTGAAAAATATCTTCCATCAGGTTGGGTTTATGAAAACGGGTCAGCAAGTTGGAGCCATCGCCGATCTTGCCGTAGACGAAAGCGAGATGATGCACCGGATCGAAGGGTGTGCGGAAGGCATGGCCCTGCATGGGCCCAATAGGGCTTTCCACCGTGAAGCTGGAGACGCGGTCCACCAGTTTCTCGCGCGCCTGCCGCCAGGTGATCATATCGGCGATGGTGACATGAACCAGCTTGTGACGGCTCGCAAAATCCGCAACCTGCTGGCCCTTGGTGACGGTGCCATCATCGTTGACCAACTCGCAGATGACGGCCACCGGTGGCAGGTCGGCCATCCGGCACAGATCCACCGCTGCTTCCGTATGGCCCGAGCGCATGAGGACGCCGCCGTCGCGGGCAATCAGCGGAAAGATATGTCCGGGCCTGGCAAAATCGTTCGCCCCCGCGTTGGGATTGGCCAGCCCCCGGCAGGTGGAGGTGCGCTCTTCGGCCGAAATACCCGTCGTCATGCCGGGCTTGTAATCGACCGACACCGTGAAGGCGGTGGTGTGGTTGGAATCATTGTGTGCGACCATGGGGTCCAGCCGCAGGCGGCGGGCTTCATCCTGCGTGATCGGCGCGCAGACAATGCCGGAGGTGTGGCGCACGATGAACGCCATCTTCTCCGGCGTGCACAGCGACGCCGCGACGATGAGATCACCCTCCCCCTCCCGATCGTCATCATCTGTGACGACGACGATTTCACCGCGCTGAAAGGCTTCAATGGCAATCTGGACTGATGATGGCATGGCGCTCAGATAAGACGGGGCGAAAGCGGACGCAACACAAACGGCGTTTGCAAAGAGGCCTATGAGAGCTTTTCAGGATGAAACTGGGTGGTGGGATGCACGAACTCTTCCTGCGCCGCAACGATCTGCAGCTCGCGCGCGCCTGCGGCTGCGGTTTTCTCGAGCAGCCCGTGCACGGAGGATGCGGCCCGCGCGAGCGCCTGTGCGGCTGACCGCGTCCGCAGCCAGTGCACGAAGAACAGCGCCGCAATGGCATCTCCCGCGCCATTGACCGACAGATCGAGACGCGGCGCACGCACGCGCCACAATTCTCCGCCTGCAGAGGCCACCAGATCGATCGCGTCAGCGGGCGTTTCATCGACCATCAGGGATGTCACCAGAATAACTTTGGGCCCCATGGCGTGCACTTTGGACAGGGCGCGGCGCAGGTCACCCAGATTGCGGCTTTCGCCCTCTGCGAGGTAATCCAGCTCGAAATGGTTGGGCGTGATGATGTCGCTCGCCGGCAACGCCTGATCGCGGAAAAACTCCGGCACGCCGGGGCGCACGAAAATGCCGCGCCCCACATCGCCCAGGACAGGGTCGCAACAATAGACCGCTTCGGGGTTGGCGCCCCGCACGCGGCTGACCGCACTGACGATGGCATGTCCAATGTCGGATGATCCGACGTAGCCTGAGAGCACGCCGTCGCAGGCCGGCAGCACGCCGCGGTCCGCAATGCCCTCCATCACCTCGTCGATCATGGGACCATCGAACACACGGCCCTTCCAAGCGCCGTATCCGGTGTGGTTGGAAAACTGCACGGTGTGGATGGGCCAGACCTCGCAGCCCATGCGCTGCATGGGAAACACGGCGGACGCATTGCCCACATGGCCGTAAGCCACGTGGGACTGGATGGAGAGGATGTTGAGCGGCAGCACGGTCATGACACGATCCTTGTCCGAAATTGTCTTTGTCCAAAATTGGCTGTGCCCGAAATTGTCTTTGCCCAAAACTGTCCTCGCCGCGTCATGTGCAGGAAACCATTTCAGCCGCGATTGACCCGTCCCGGTACGAACTCACCGGGTCCACTTCGATGTGGGGCATTTTCCAATTGCGCAGGCTGCTCCAGGTGGAGCGGTCAAGACGAAAGTTATCGACCGCCACGCGGCTTGCCAGCGCAGGCAGGGTCATCATGTCCGCACCCACGTATTGAAAGCCGGTCTTCTCCATCACCCGGCGCGAAGCGGGATTGATGACCCGCACGGCGGACTCGATGACGGCTGTCTCGGAGTAGGTGAAGAGTGCATCCACCAACCCATGCGCGGCCTCCGTGGCGATGCCTTCGCCCCAATGTGAACGGCCCAGCCAGTAGCCAAGGCTGACACGCAGCGTGGGCTCCTGGGGGGTGGACAAGATGCGGCTGCCAATGACGCCCAGCGCCTGTGCCGGCGTGTCGCGGCGCGCAATGACGAAAGACAGGCGCTTGCCCAGCGCATTGTCCTTGCGCGCCTCGAAGATGAAACGCGTGGCTTCTCCCGGGGGGTAGGGATGGGGCAGAATGCCCGTCAGATCAGCGACATCTGCATCCGATGCAATCCGCTCGATGCTTGCGGCATCTTTCACCGCGGCCCAGCGCAGCCAGAGCCGGCTCGTTTCGATGCGAAAGACATCATCGCGGGTCACTTCGGGAAACATCTCGCAAGCTCCATGGCCAAAAACGACAAAGGGAAATGTGGATCCCACATTCCCCGCTGTCGCTAGACTGGTCTGGAGCTTGTCCCGCCGCGCTTTGGCGTTGGGTGATCAGGTAAGCTCGAAAACCGCACCGGGTCCTGTGGGACCGGCGGGGTTTTTCGAAAGCAAACCTCGCCGGGTTATTCCGCCGCCGCCTGAAGCGGCATGACCGCTACAAGTGGTCGTTTGCCCTTGTGCACGAAGGCCACATGGCCATCCGCGAGGGCAAACAACGTGTGATCGACGCCAATGCCGACGTTGTCTCCGGGATGCCACTTGGTGCCCCGTTGACGAATGATGATGTTGCCTGCGCGCACGGCTTCGCCGCCGAAGCACTTCACGCCAAGGCGCTTGGAATGCGAGTCACGACCGTTGCGCGACGAACCGCCAGCTTTTTTGTGAGCCATAATGCGCTCCTCGAAGTTGCATGCCCAGCGCCAGATGCGCCAACCATGGGTTGAATGATCTATGCCTCAAAAACGGCACTTTGGAAAGAGACTCCGAGCAGACACGCTGCGCGGCTCGATGATGCCAGCTGTGTTTACAGATCTTCGCCGGATTGCAGCTCGGCCTGATCGACCTTGGCACGCGGAGGCTTGCCGGCCAGCAATTCATTTGCCTGCTCCACCCACTCTTCGCGAGTGGCACGTCCACGCAGCTTCAACTCGTCATCCCACTTAGCCACATCGGCTTCGCTCCAGCTTGCGATCATCGACCAGGTGGTGATGCCGGCGGCCCGCAGCTTCTTCTCGATGGTCGGGCCGATGCCTGCGATCAGCGAAAGGTTGCTCTCGTCGCGCGCGCCGGTCGCAGCCACACCCGCCACGGCGGCGGCAGACACTGCGGTCTTGGCGGAAAGATCAGGCTTGGCACCACCGGTCAGGATATCCGTGATGCGCACGATCGTCAGATCCTGACGATGACCTTTCTTGCGCTTGGAATTCTGGCGGCGGCGCTTGACGAAATTAATGACCTTGGGGCCGCGGGCCTGCTCGACAATGGAGCCGACAACCGTCGCGCCTTGAACGGTGGGAGCGCCCACCACGGTTGTTTCGCCGCCCAGAAGAAGGACAGTCTCGAATGCAACCGTATCGCCTGCTGCGGCGTGGAGCTTCTCGATGGTGATGACGTCGTCGCGGGAAACCTTGTATTGCTTCCCGCCCGTCTTGATCACTGCGAACATCGTTTTTCTTTCGTGTTCATCGCATCTCGGCAGAACCGGATGCACTTTTTGACAGGGAATCTGCGGGGCAAGCCTCGCAAACTGGCGGATATAAAGACAATGCGGACGTGAGGACACGCCCGCAAGCTGCCGGTCCAATGACGGACGACCCCCGTCGTGTCAAGTCAAGCGTCTCGCATCCAGGCTTTTTCAGGTGTTCGAGACAGCATTCTGCCACTGGCTGGTGTCGATCTTCGAGGCGGCAATGACAGCCTGCGTGCGGCTGTCGACGCCCAGTTTGGTGAGGATGGCCGAGACATGGGCCTTCACCGTGGCTTCCGACACGCTGAGTTCATAGGCGATCTGCTTGTTGAGCAAGCCTTCGGACAGCATCATCAGCACCCGCACTTGCTGGGGTGTGAGGCTCGCCAGCCGTTTGACGATATCGGCGCCCTCCGGATCACCCGTGGCAGCCGGATTGTAGTCGGGCGGTGTCCATGATTGACCATCCAGAACAGCGCGGATGGCCGTGCGCATCGCTTCGATGCCCAGTGTCTTCGGCAGGAACCCGGCAGCGCCAAAATCGAGACAGCGGCGAATGACCTGCGGATCTTCGTTGGCTGAGACCACCAGGACCGGAACCCCGGGATGCGCGGCACGCAGGTAAGCCAGACCGGTGTATCCCTGCATGCCAGGCATGTTCAGGTCGAGCAGGACGATATCCACGTTCTCGCTGCCGGAAATCAGTTTGTTGGCATCATCGAACGAGCCCGATTCCAGAATGTCGGCCTGGGCCAATCCGCCCTCGATGGCTTGCCGCAAGGCCCCCCGGAACAAGGGATGATCGTCAGCAATGACAATTTTGATGCGTTCCGACGCCATGTATACCTCTCAGCCCGCATGATTTTCAGCCCGCATGATTTGGTGAAGCTGTATTTCAGCAAGCGCCTATGGCGTGATATTTGCCGCGACAGGAGATCGAATGCAAGCCAATGCGCCCCGCCATACACCCTCGCCAGCACGCCCGGGCCATCAACCTGCCCTGCGGCGGCTCAAGTTCGGGCTCTTCGCCACTGCGGCTCTGCTGGGCGCCCTGCACGTGATCGAGCGCAGTGGCCTGCCAGCGGGCTGGACCTTCCCGGCGGCGCTTTGTCTGCTGCTGGGTCTTGGCCTGATGCTGGTGGCCTCTGAGCGCACGTTCGATGAGGCGGACTTCACCCTCGACCAGCCCTTATTGCCTGACCTCGGCGGAGGCGCACTGCTGGGCCTGTTCGCCGGTGTTATCCTGCCATTGCTGCTGCGCCCCGCGAACGGCAGTGAAGTGATGGCGCTGATCGCAGGCGGGTCACTCGGCATACTTGCAGCCCATGGCCTGCTGCGCGTTGCGGGCACCACACCCGCCGCGCTGCTGCATGCATCCGGGCGTTCCGGGCCAGGTGGCTTCGTCATGGCCCTGCTTGCACTGCTGCTGCTGGTACCCGCAGGCTTGGTCATGATTCACGTCCTGCCGATCGCGGTGCGCGAAATGGCGGCACTGACTGGATGGAGCCTGCGCGCGGCCACCCTGCTGACCACTGCGCTGTTCATCTACGCCCTTGTCCTGGGCGGAGGACGGGCCTTGCTGGGAGGCCTCGGCGTTGCCGTCACGCTTGTTGGCGTGACCATCCTGCTGTTGCTTGGGGAGGGTTTTGCAGCTTTCGGCGGCCTGCCGCTTCCGGGGCTGACCAGCGATGCAACGCTCGGTGCCATTGCAGAGGCCCGGGTGCGCTGGGTAGGAACGGGTGTGCAGCCGCCGCTCCTGCCTGAATGGCCGGGGCTCAGAGCGCTGGTCGCGGGCAGCGCCCTCAATCTCATGGTGATCGCCCTGTTGCTCGGGGCCTTGGTCGGCCGCAGCCTCTCGCCGGCCATCAACCTGCACAGGAGGCGAGCGGCCGCAATGGCCATCACCGCTTGCGTCGGCTGCATCCTCGCCGGCATCGCGGCCGGCGGTTACGCCGTCGAGGCTGCCGGCTCGCAACTGGTGGGAGCCAGCCTGGACCGCGCGCCCCAGCGGCTCCTCGACAGCACTGCTGCGGGATTGATCCGCATCTGCGGGGCAATGCCCACCACGCTGGAGGGCCTGCGCGCGGCCTGCGGCATCACCGGGCGCGGGGCTGTGCTGTCTTTCGATCAACTGGCTCTGGAGCCGCGCTTCCTGTGGAGCGGCCTGCCCCAAGCCATGGGCCTGACCGGCGCGTTGAGCGCCGCGCCGCGCGCACTGCCCACATTGTTTGCGCTGATGGCGCTGTTCTGGGCGGGCTGGATCATCGCACTGGCTCTCGGACGCGGCTTGTTTGCTTATGGTCAGTGGGGGCCTGGGCAGGCCAGCCAACGGCTTGCCTATGTGCGCGTGGCCGGTGTGCTGGGGATCAGCCTTGCGGCCATGATGACGGACACGGCCGCAGCCTGGCCCGATCGCCAGGTCTGGTTGCTGGCAGGCGGCGTGGGCGTGCTGGCGCTTCTGCTGGATTTTGGACTGCGCAGGCGTGACGCACCTGCGCTGCCCAGCGATGTGGCGAGCGCGAGCCAGCCGCGGGTCAGGTCACCGCGCGGCAAGACGGCGCAACTCTGAGGCACCACGCACCACCGCCCAGCCTGCAAACACGATGTTGCCAAGCACCATCGACACGACGAGCAGGCCGAATGCCCACGGCTTCCAGCGCTCGATGGCCGCGATGATGAGCCCGGTGAACAGAAATCCGATGTAGAGATCAATCAGCATCACCGCGCCCCAAGGATCGGCGATCACCGCCATCGTGCTGGCCCATAAATCGGCGCGGCCCATGGCCCAGATGATCGACGCCGTCAGAACGGCTCCGGGGATGAAGAAAGCAAGCTTGAGCATGGTGATGTCTCCTCGGGATTTTCTGTTCGCCCACAGGCTTATGGATGCAAGTCAGCCTTGTCACGCACACACCATGCGGCCATAAGGCACGCCTTCTCAAACCGGAGCCACCTCCACCATGGCGACCTTCAAGCCGCTCGTTTTCTCGGGCATGCAGCCGACCCACACGCTGCACATCGGCAATTATCTGGGCGCGCTGGCGCGCTGGGTGGAGATGCAGGAGACGCACGATTGCATTTATTGTGTCGTCGACATGCACGCGATCACCGTGGCGCAGGACCCGGCAGATTTGCAGCGCTCCATCCGCGAGGTGACAGCGGCTTATATCGCGGCAGGCGTGGACCCCAAGCGCTCGATCATCTTCAACCAGAGCCAGGTGTCCGAGCACGCGGAACTGGCCTGGGTGTTCAACTGCGTGGCGCGGCTGGGCTGGCTCAACCGCATGACCCAATTCAAGGAAAAGGCCGGCAAGGACCGCGAGAATGCTTCCGTGGGCCTTTTTGCCTATCCTGCGCTCATGGCCGCCGACATTCTGGTTTACCGCGCGACCCATGTGCCGGTGGGCGAGGACCAGAAGCAGCATCTGGAGCTGGCACGCGACATCGCGCAGAAGTTCAATACCGATCTGGCCGAGCGCATCGCCGCGCTGGGGCACGATGATGGCTTCTTCCCGCTGCCCGAGCCGCTGACCCAGGGCCCTGCGCCGCGCGTCATGAGCCTGCGTGATGGCACCAAGAAGATGTCGAAGTCAGACCCCTCGGACCTCTCGCGCATCAACCTCACCGATGATGCCGACACCATCGCCTCCAAGATTCGCCGGGCCAAGACCGACATGGGGCAGATGCCCGGCACGGTCGAGGAAATGGCAGGGCGACCCGAGATCGACAATCTGGTCACGATCTATGCGGCTTTCGCGCGCCTGGAGCGCCAAGCGGTGCTGGAAAGCTTCGGCGGCAAGGATTTTGCGCCCTTCAAGCAGGCCCTGACCGATGTGGCGGTGGAGCGCATTGCACCTATCGCCAATGAAATGCGCCACCTGCTCGCGGATTCCACGCATATCGACCAGATCCTGATTGAGGGCAGTGACCGTGCCCGGGCCATCGCGCGGCGCAACATGGATGCGGTCAAGGATATTGTGGGCTTCGTGCGCAAGCGGTAGGCTCGCTTGTCAACAAGCGGGCATCTGCGGCATGCGCAAACGGCGATCCTACGAGACGGGCCACCGGCCAAAGCTTCTGGTTGTGGTGGATGAAACGCCGGAGGCGGATCGCGCGCTGTATTTCGCCACCCGCCGCGCAGCGCGCGTCGGCGCGGGGCTCATCACATTGCATGTGATCCCGGCGGGGGAAAATCAGGTCTGGCTCGGCGTGGAGGATATCATGCGCGCCGAGGCGGAGGAAAAATCCGCCGCTCTGCTGACCGCCGCTGCTGATCGCGCCCGCCAGATCGCCAGCATTGAGACCGAGCGGGTGAGCCGCGAAGGCATCACCTCGCAGGAGATCATGCACCTGATCGAGACAGATGAAGATATCTCATCGCTCATTCTCGCCGCCGGCACCGGCAGCGAAGGGCCGGGGCCACTGGTCAGCTCCATCGCCAAGGGCGCGGCGGAATTCGCCATACCCGTGACGATCGTGCCAGGCGGGCTGAGTGACGAGGAAATCGACGCGATTGCGGGGTGACTAAACAGACGCGACACCGAGGGCAGATCGTGATATCTTACGAGAACATGATCGATCAGAAGTGACCCAGATGAGCGCGCAAGCCAAGCTTTCCTCAAAATTCCAGATCAGCATCCCCAAGGAAGTGCGCGAGGCCCAGCAATGGCGCGCAGGCCAGCACTTTGTGTTCATTCCCAAAGGAGCCGGCGTTATGGTCATGCCTGCACCTGAGTTGAACGATCTCAGGGGCATTGCGCATGGAGCAGATACGGGCGGTTACCGGGACCGCAAAGATCGCGTCTGAGCCGCGCTTCCTATGAAAACCGTCATCGACAGCTCGGCCTGGATCGAGTGGTTCATCGCCTCACCCACGGGTGATGCACTTATGGATCATTGGCCTGCATTAGAGGAAACCCTTGTGCCGACATTGGTGCAGCTTGAAATCGCCAAATGGCTGAAGCGTGAAATCTCCGAGGACGCGATGAATCGCGCACTGGCCTACATGGAGCGCTGCGTGATCATTCCGCTGAATACCCGCATTGCGCTGCATGCTGCCGACCTCTGCGCCGCGCACAAACTGGCGACAGCGGATGCGATTGTCTATGCGTCGGCGCTGGAAAATGGCGCGCTGCTGTTGACGTGCGATGCACATTTCGAGGGGCTGGACGGGGTGGGTTATGTGGGGAAGGTATAGGTAAATAGTCCCCGCAGCCCACCAATTCCATCGTCTTGTGGAGGTCATGAAATTTTGTGGGGCATGGAAGATCGTCAGCCGAACCACTTCAAGGTGCTTGCCCTTGGGCTAACAGCGACACATGCTGAGTATATCTTGCTAGATTTGCGGTTTTTTAATCATACTTAGCATGTCTCCGTTGTATCAGTGCGCAAGATAAAGACCAGTTACGACCAGACCACTGATCCCACATGGTCCAACGTGTATATTCGTTGCCAACTGAATCTACCAATCGCAACGCATGAACGCTGTCTCTTATTCGGCGACCTTCATTCATTTTAGGCAGAAAATCTCTGGACCAGCGCCAAAAGCTTTCGCGGGTAGGAGGATCATCATCCGTGAATGGTATCCGCCAGGAAATTTTTCCAACGTCATCGCCGTTAGTTAAGTTGAAGCCCTCGATAAAAAGGCACTTTGAATTAAGCATAACTATTTTCACGCCCCCTCGCCGTCAACTCAATCCCGAGCGCCTTCATCACAGCAAGCGTCGTTTTCAGCGTTGGATTGCCGTCGTTGCTGAACGAGCGATAGAGCTGCTCGCGTGAGAGGCCCGTGTCCTTGGCGATTTGCGTCATGCCTTTGGCGCGCGCCACCACGCCAAGCGCATGGGCAATGTATCCCGCATCTTCAGAGCTGAACGCATCTGCCATAAACGCAGCGATGGCCTCGTCGGAGGTGAGTCCCTCAGCCGGATCAAATGGGGTTAATTTCTCGGTCATTTCACTCACTCCAGTCTTTTGCCAGACGTTTCGCTGTCCTGATATCCCGTTCCTGGCTGCCTTTGTCGCCACCACACAGCAGGATGATAATCGTGCTGCCTCGTTTGCTGAAATACACGCGGTAGCCGGGACCATGATGGATCCGCAGTTCACTGATGCCCTCGCCAACAGGTGAAACATCGCCTGCATGTCAGTAAGCCAAGCGGTCCAACCGCGCGAAGATCGTACCCCGTGCCCTTTCGTCCTTCAGCCGCATCCACCATTTGCGGAACGTCTCGGACTGCTGAAGTTCAATCATGGAAATATGTAGTCTAAAAACGACAAATGATCAAGTATGCTTCCATTTGAGTTTCACCCCCCCGTCATGCTCATGTGCCGTCCCACAGCAGGCGCCTTCGTCCGCCGGTCGATGACAAAATCATGCCCCTTGGGCTTGCGCGTGATGGCCTCGTCAATCGCCGCATTGAGCAGATCGTTGCCCTCCGACGCGCGCAGGGGCCTGCGCAGGTCGGTTGCGTCCTCCTGCCCCAGGCACATGAACAGCGTGCCGATGCAGGTCACGCGCACCCGGTTGCAGCTCTCGCAGAAATTGTGGGTGAGGGGCGTGATGAAGCCGATACGCCCGCCCGTTTCAGAAACATCCATGTAGCGCGCAGGGCCGCCCGACACATGCGGGCTGTCGGTGAAGGTGAAGCTCTGCATCAGCCCCGCGCGCAGCTGTGACAGCGGCAGATACTGATCCACGCGCGCCACATCCACCTCGCCCAGCGGCATGACCTCGATGAAGGTGATCTCCATGCCCCGCCCATGCGCCCAGCGGATCATGGCAGGCGCTTCCGCTTCGGTGATCCCCTTGAGCGCGACAGCATTGATCTTGACTTTGAGGCCAGCGGCCTGTGCCGCGTCGATGCCTTCGCGCACGCGGGCGAGATCGCCCCAGCGCGTCAGTTCCTTGAACCGCGCGGCGTCAAGCGTATCAAGCGACACATTGATGCGTTTGACGCCGCATGCCGCCAGTTCCTGCGCATGCTTTGCCAACTGCGAGCCGTTGGTGGTGAGGGTCAGCTCTTCCAGTGCGCCGGTCGCGAGGTGGCGGGACAGGCTGCGGAACAGGCCCATGATGTCACGGCGCACCAGCGGTTCCCCGCCCGTGATGCGCAGCTTCTTGACCCCTTTGGCGATGAACGCCGAGCAGAGGCGGTCAAGCTCTTCCAGCGTGAGCAAATCCTGCTTGGGCAGAAAGGTCATATGTTCCGACATGCAATAGACGCAGCGAAAATCGCAGCGATCCGTGACCGACACACGCAGATAGCTGACCTTGCGCCCGAACGGGTCAATCATCGGCTTTTCAAGCACAAAATTCTCCTCACGCCTCACACCGCATCCTATATAGCTGGGCTTGTTGGTGCGGTGAAGCAAGGGTTTGGCGCATCACGCTTTGGACGGAGACACGCATGACCCGCTGGCCCACTGAACTGACGCTTGCCAAGGACAAGAAGGCGCTTTCCATCGTGTTCGAGGATGGCGCGGCGCATACGCTAAGCGCAGAATATCTGCGCGTCATGAGCCCATCAGCTGAGGTGCAGGGCCATTCGCCGGACCAGCGCAAAACCGTGGGCGGCAAGCAGGAGGTGATGATCCTCAACGTCATTCCCGTGGGCAACTACGCTGTGCGCCTGACGTTTGACGACATGCATTCCACCGGCATTTTCGGCTGGGCATATCTTGACACGCTTGGCTGCGAGCAGGAGGAACGCTGGGCGACGTATCTGACGGAATTGGCGGCCAAGGGCCTGAAGCGCACCCCCTGATTCATACTGACTCACGCTTGTGCTTGCCCCTGGTGGTAGACTGCCACACGCCTATCCTTCTTTCAGGAGGTTTTCCATGATTTCGCGCTGGATTGCATCGTTCTTCGCTGCCTGCATGGTGGTGTTTGCGCTGGGCTTTGGCACGCCCGCCGAGGCCGGCGTGGACATCAAGGTCAACCTGGCTGCGCAAACGCTCACGGCCACCACGCCCGACGGCACGGTGCGCCGCTGGGCCATCTCTTCGGGCCGCAACGGCTACAAGACGCCGCGCGGGGTTTATCGCCCGCAGGTGATGAAGCCCTATCACTGGTCGCGCAAATACGGTGGGCACATGCCCCATGCGATCTTCTTCAAGGGTGGCTTTGCCATTCACGGCACCACGGCGGTCAGCCGTCTGGGCGCACCCGATTCCCACGGCTGCGTGCGCCTGCACCCTGCGGCGGCGCGCGAACTCTATGCGCTGGTGAAACAGAACGGCGCGGGTTCCACCCGCATCGCCATCAATGGCATTGCGCCCGACACGGGCAAGACCATGGTGGCTGCGCGCAAAATTAAACAGCAGGCCGTGGCGCGGGCGACGCGGGACCGCGATGGCTACGCCGTACCCGCCTATGCGCCCCAGCAGCTCGTGCCGAGCAGCCAGCTCTGGCAGCGGCTGCGATAAGCTATAGCCCGGGTTTTCAGTCATTCCCGGTTCTTGCCCGGCACCCAGAGCACGTCGGCGCGGCCCTTGTCATTGACCCAGCGACTGGCCACGAAGAGGAAATCCGACAGACGATTGACATAGCGCATGGCGGAGGTGGTGACACGCTCGCCCGGCTGCGTGATGAGTTCCGTCATCAACCGCTCGGCGCGGCGCGAAACTGTGCGCGCGAGGTGCAAGTAAGCCGCCGCAGGGGCGCCGCCCGGCAGAACGAAGGAGCGCAGGGGCTCCAGATCGGCATTCAACTGGTCAATTTCCCGCTCCAGCCGGTCCACCTGCGCCTGCACCACGCGCAGCGGCTCGTAGGGCAGCGGCTCGCCCACGTCAGGCGTGCACAAATCAGCGCCCAGATCAAAGAGATCATTCTGGATGCGCATCAGCATGGCGTCCAACTCCGGGTGCGCCGACGTATGCAACCGCGCCATGCCGATGCACGCGTTGGCTTCATCCACCGTGCCGTATGAGGCGACGCGCAGATTATGCTTGGCCACGCGCTTGCCATTGCCCAGGCCCGTGGAACCGTCGTCACCCGTGCGGGTGTAAATCTTGTTGAGGCGAACCATGCTGACCTGCTTGAGTGAGGATTCCTGCTTGGGTGAGGATTCCTGCTTGTGGGAGGATTATCGGCTCTTGAACCAGATCGCGGCCATGATGACAACAATGGCCAGGAACTGAAGCCCCACGCGCCACCGCATGAAAGTTTGCGAGGCATTGGCATTGCCGCCGCGCATCATGTTGATGAGGCCGAGGCCCAGCACGACAGCGACGGAGCCGATGGAAATGGGCACGAGCCAGGAAAAAACAGCGTTCATGATGCCTCTTTAACTCTTCTGCGCGCGTACCACATCGCGGCGCAATGCCGCTCACGGATATTTGCGTCACTCGCGGTGGAGAACCTTGTCCACCACCAGATGGGAAATGAAACGGGGCCGAAACGATTGTATCAATGTTTCGGGTTCGTAATGATTTTGCACCCAGTCAAGGAAGCCGATGCCCTTGGCTTCACCCTCATCCCGGTAAGCCTCGAAAAAGCGGTCGAGTATCCCGGTTTTGGATTGGCGGAAGTGGCCATAGCGGAGGCTGAGCTGAAGCATGGCCTCGGCCGCTGGTCGTTTCAGATGCACCAGCACATAAAGCGCAGCCACAAATCCCGCACGGTCGGCGCCCGATTTGCAATGGATCAGCACGGGATAGGCGAGGCTGTCAAAAAAAGCGGGCGCGGCCAGCAACACCTCTTTGGTCGGCGCTTCACGGGATCGCGCGAGAAATTCCGTCAGCACCAGCCCATGTTTGGCCGCCGCTTCTTTTTCAAGTGGCCAGGATCCATGCTCGCGCCCGCCCCTGAGATAGACGAGACTTTTGCCACCATCGCGCGCAAACTGGGCAATCTGATGCGGCCAGGGCTGCGCGGCGCGAAAGAGCCTGCCGTCCACGGCGTGCTTGTTGAGATAAAACAGCCGGAAAATGCCGTGATCGACAAAGATCATCGACGACCACGCGACCAGCCGATCCTTGAACCCGGCGAGGGGCCTGTCCCAGCGCGCGATGCGGGCCATGCGCGCGTTGTAGCGCTCGATGTCGGGGCGTTTGAACATGTGCCAAGGCGATACCATCCGCGGCCCCGCACGAAAAGGGTGGTTCTGACGGGTGATCCCGGCTAGAGCGCTGGCAAACAGACACGAAAAGGCGCGGGAACTGATCATGGGATTCAAATGCGGCATCGTCGGCCTGCCCAATGTGGGCAAGTCGACCCTCTTCAACGCGCTGACGCAAACGGCCGCGGCACAGGCTGCGAATTACCCCTTCTGCACCATCGAACCCAATGTGGGCGATGTCGCCGTGCCGGATCCGCGCCTGGATGCGCTGAGTGCCATCGCAGGTTCGGCCCGGATCATCCCTACGCGCCTGACCTTCGTGGACATCGCCGGGCTCGTGCGGGGTGCCTCCAAGGGCGAAGGCCTGGGCAACCAGTTCCTCGGCAACATCCGCGAGTGCGACGCCATTGCCCATGTGGTGCGCTGCTTTGAAGACGGTGACATCACCCATGTGGAGGGAAAGATCGACCCGCTCTCCGACATCGACACCATCGAAACCGAGTTGATGCTGGCGGACCTCGACAGCCTTGAAAAGCGCGTCATCAGTTTGGAAAAGAAAGCCAAGGTTGGCGACAAGGAGGCCAAGGAGGCGCTGGAGCTGGTCAACCGCGCATTGCCCTTGCTGCGTGAGGGCAAACCAGCGCGCCTGGCCAAGCGCGCGGCGGATGAAGAGTTGGCGTTTCAGGCGCTGCAACTCATCACCTCCAAGCCCGTGCTGTATGTCTGCAATGTGGAGGAAGCGGCTGCCGACAAGGGCAATGACTTCTCTGAGCGCGTCTTCGCCCGCGCCAAGGCAGAGGGCGCCAAGGCCGTGGTCGTCTCGGCCAAGATCGAGAGCGAAATCGCCGTGATGGCGCTGGCCGATCAGGCCGATTTTCTCGAAGCCGTGGGCCTAACCGAGCCCGGCCTCAACCGCGTGATCCGCGAGGGCTATGAACTGCTGGGCCTGCTGACCTATTTCACCGTGGGGCCAAAGGAGGCCCGCGCCTGGACGATTACAAAGGGCACCAAGGCACCGGCGGCGGCGGGCGTCATCCATACGGATTTTGAAAAGGGCTTCATCCGCTCCGAGACCATCGCCTACACCGATTACGTCGCCAACAAGGGTGAGGCCGGCGCGCGCGAGGCGGGCAAGTTTCGCTTGGAAGGCAAGGAATATGTGGTGGCCGATGGCGACGTGATGCACTTCCGCTTCAACACCTAAGGGCGGTTTGCGAGGCAACCTGGATCATATATGATCCAGTCCATGCCCATCCATCACCTCGAAGATTTCCTCCCCGGAACTGTCACACCCTACGGCGGCATCACCATCACGCGCGAGCCGATGCTGGCCTTTGCGCGCGAATACGACGCGCAGCCCATGCATGTGGATGAGAAAGCCGCCAAAGCCACCATGGCGGGCGAGCTGATTGCGTCGGGCTGGTACACGGCGGCGCTCAACATGCGCATGATCGCGGATCATTTTATTCTCGATGCCGCCAGCATGGGCTCGCCCGGCGTGTCGGAGCTGAAATGGCTGAAGCCTGTGAAGGCGGGCGATACCCTGCGCGGGCTGCGGCACGTGATTGACCGGCGTCCTTCTCTCACCAAGCCCGACCGCGGCTTCGTCAACTTCCGCTTCGAGGTGTTGAACCAGCGCGATGAACTGGTGCTGGAACAGACCAACCTGATCATGCTTGGGCGGCGCGGCAGCGAGCCGTTGGCCGACAGCGCCGCGCAGCCCTTTGCGGTGGCGACGCCGGAGCTGCCGTCCTTCACCGACATCACCCACGACACGATCCCGTTTTTTGAGGATCTGGTGATTGGCGAGCGGCTGGAATTGGGCGCGGTGACCTACACCGACGCCGATATCATCCGCTTTGCCACGGATTTCGATCCGCAGTTTTTCCACACCGATGTGCAGGCTGCGCAAGGCTCGATCTTCGGTGGGCTGATCGCCTCGGGCTGGCAGACGGGGGCCAACTGGATGGCGGCAATGGTGAAAAACCGCACGGGCGCGGCGGTGGCAGCGATGATGCGCGGCGAACGCCCGGCGCGCCTCGGGCCCTCCCCCGGCTTCAAGAACCTGCGCTGGATCAAGCCAGTGTATGCGGGCGACACGATCACCTACCACTCCGGCATCACGGGCAAACGCACCTCCGCCAGCCGCCCCGAATGGGGCATCGTCAACCACTTCAACACCGGCACGAATCAGAAGGGCGAGGTGGTGTTTAGCTTCCACGGCACGGTGTTTTGGGAGCGGCGGGTGGGGTGAGGTGTTTTTCAACCGACTCATTCAATAGCTATACCATTGAAAATGCTGGAAGATTCGATAGTTACATAAACCTTAAATTATACACCATCTAACCCTTTTTGTGCAGATTTTATCGCTTTGGAGTGTCCTTTTCGGCGTTGCAAGCGTTCCAAAGTCGCATCCAAGAGCATTGGCAATTCTTCCAACATCATCATGTTTTCCTTCGAGGAGGAGCCGAACATTTCATGGAAAAACGGCGAATGCCTTAGCTGCTTAATAGCTGAGCGAAGGTGACTGAAAGCGGCGTCGGTTTCAAATTGGTTTCCTTTTCGAGCTTCGCGGTATGTCTCCGTAAGGAGCTCCGCCAACCAAGGAAAATCCTCCCGAAGAATCCCAGACATCATAAGAAGTGCAATCGTTCCATCATCTTGTTCATCAGCGCGCATCGCCATATCCATCACAATATGAGGATGGAAACGAGGGCGT
>JANMMT010000212.1:0-1568 GCA_031373545.1 Hyphomicrobiales bacterium | reverse complement strand
CCGGTCGACCGTGATGCGCACGATCTCGGAACCTGCCCGCCACAGCGCTGCCACCTGCTGAACGGTTGCCTCGATTTCAGCCGTGTCCGTATTGGTCATGGACTGCACAACGATGGGCGCACCGCCGCCGACCATGACGCCGCCGACACGCACGGCAACAGTATTGCGGCGCATCATCGGCTGTGCCGTTTCTGATACCTCAGGCAGACAGGGTGTCATGCTTGCAGGACCGGACTTCGTTACTTGCCGGCCTTGGCGAGTTCAGCCTGCAATTCTGGGACCAGCTTGAAGAGATCGCCCACAAGCCCAAAATCCGCCACCTGGAAAATAGGCGCTTCCTCGTCCTTGTTGATGGCAACGATGACCTTGGAATCCTTCATGCCCGCAAGATGCTGGATCGCGCCTGAAATACCCACAGCTACGTAGAGATCAGGTGCCACCACCTTGCCTGTCTGTCCCACCTGCCAGTCATTGGGAGCATAGCCCGCATCAACAGCGGCGCGCGAGGCGCCCACGGCAGCGCCAAACCTGTCGGCGAGTGGCTCAATGACTGTCTTGAAGTTTTCGGCAGAAGCCAACGCGCGTCCACCAGATACCACGATCTTGGCCGCCGAAAGTTCTGGGCGGTCCGATTTGACAATCTCCTGGCTGACGAAGGTGGATGTGCCGGGATTGGCCGTGGCAGCCACGGCTTCTGTTTTGGCGGCGCCGCCTTGCGCGGTTTCCGCGAAGGATGCCGTGCGGACCGTCACCAGCTTCTTGGCGTCGCCGGATTTGACGGTCTGGATGGCATTGCCAGCATAGATCGGCCGCTCGAAGGTATCGGCTGAAATCACCTTCACGATGTCGGAAATCTGCTGGACATCGAGAAGTGCCGCAACGCGGGGCATGACATTCTTGGTGTTGGCGGTGGAAGGTGCCACAATGGCGTTGTAATTGACGGCAAGACCAACGATCAACGCCGCAGTCGGTTCTGCCAGCATATGCTGATACAAGGCATCATCCGCCACGAGCACTTTCTCGACACCAGCGAGTTTCGCGGCAGCCGCAGCAGCACCGGCACAGCTTTTCCCCGCTACAAGGATGTGGATCGGACCACCCATCGCTGTCGCGGCGGTCAGTGACTTGGCAGTCACGCCGTTAAGGCTTGCATTATCATGTTCGGCAATCAGCAATGTGGCCATATCAGATGACTCCCGCTTCTTTCAGTTTACCCACCAGCTCGGCGGCTGATCCGACCTTGATTCCCGCCTTGCGCCCACCGGGTTCCACGGTTTTTATCACAGTCAGGCGAGGGGTAACGTCAACGCCCAGCGTATCAGGCGAATGCTCGTCTATGGGCTTTTTCTTAGCCTTCATGATGTTTGGCAGCGATGCATAGCGTGGCTCGTTCAGCCGCAAATCGGTGGTGACAATCGCAGGGAGGGTGAGCGCCAGAGTTTGCAAGCCACCGTCAACCTCACGCGTGACATTTACCTTGTCGCCCGCGACTTCCATCTTGAAAGCGAATGTGCCCTGCGGCCAAGCCATCAGGGCAGCCAGCATCTGGCCCGTGGCGTTCATGTCAT
>JANMMT010000206.1:0-1961 GCA_031373545.1 Hyphomicrobiales bacterium | reverse complement strand
TTGTGGGCTGGCGCAGGTGCATGTCTTCCCCTATTCGCCGCGCCCGGAAACGCCTGCCGCCCGCATGCCGCAACTTCCTTTGTTGCTGGTGCGCGAACGTGCGGCGCGCCTGCGCGAGGTGGCGGTGCAGGCCTGGGGCGCGCATCTCGACAAGGCTTCCGGCCAAATCCACAATGTGCTGACCGAACGCGGCAATACGGGACGCACGGAAGGTTTCACGCCCGTTGCCTTCGTGCGTGATGTTCAGCCCGGACAGATCGTGTCCGTTGTCATGACAGGGCATGACGGGAAGCGCCTGCTCGTGGCGTGATGACCGGCTGTTGCTCAATCCTGTCTCGTTTTGCCGCGTTTGGTCCTTCTCCGAGCCTTTATGGCGGCAATGGCATCGACATCCTGCGCCTGCAGAAACCGCCCACGCTCGAAAATCTCGAGCTGGTATTCCTCATAGGTCAGGCCAAGTGTCTCGGCCTTCTCCAGCCGACGCAGCATTGTTTCGCGCGGAATGGACCGCCAGGCTGCGCGATGCGCCGTTCGCCACGCAAAATAACTGCCGAACGCGCCCTTGCCCCATTCAGAAACATGCGGCTTTTCTGCCAGCGGCGGGCCACCATTATGACCTGTGATGGCGATGGCCGCTGGTCTTGGGCGAGAGGCCATCTGGCGAAGCTCCGATTGATTTCTTACATAAAGGATATATTCTTGAATAATGGAATCAAGCATTGATCTGAATCTGGCACAGCGACTCAAGGCGGCGCGGGCTGGCCGTGGCTGGAAGCTCGAGCAGTTTGCCGAGACGTCCGGCGTCAGCCGGGCAATGATTTCGAAGATCGAACGTGGCGAGGTCAGCCCCACAGCAACCATTCTCGGTCGCTTGGCTGTGGGGCTTGGCGTGACGCTGGCTTCGCTGTTTTCCGACAGAGCGGAAGGCGCAAGCCCGCTGGCGCGCCGGGCCGAGCAACCCATCTGGAATGACCCCGCAACAGACTATCAGCGACGCGCTGTATCGCCGCCCGGTGCCCAGAATGCTGCCGAAATTGTGGATGTGAATCTGCCGCCGGGTGCGCGCGTCATGTTCGACAACGCGCTCGGCTGGCAAGGCATTGTCCAGCAGGTCTGGCTTCTTTCTGGCGTGCTGGAAATGACCGTTGGCGCAGAAACCACGGAACTTTGTCCAGGCGATTGCCTGTTCATGAAGCTCGATCAACCACTCGTGTTCCACAATCGCGGCAAGGCTGCGGCGCGATACGCCGTGATCCTGTCACGCGTTTCACTCTAGCGCCGGAGCTGTTGCTCGATGAGCCAGACCTTTACCATCCACCGTCTCGAGGCGGCAGAAGCCATCGCCCGCAGCGGCGAGTTGGCCTACATCCTGCTCGATTGTGTGGCTGGCGGTGCGTCTGTTTCTTTCATGGCGGAGATGACGCACGAAGAGGCGCTGGCCTTCTGGGCAAAGGTCGCCTCGGGCGTGGCTGCTGGCGAGCGCATCCTGCTGGTGGCCGAAGAGAGCGGGCGCCTGCTCGGCACGGTGCAGGTGGTGCCCTCAGGCATTCCCAACCAGCCACACCGGGCTGATCTTTCCAAGATGCTGGTGCATCGCGACGGGCGCGGCAAGGGACTGGGCGCGGCACTTCTCTCAGCAGCGGAGCAGGCCTCGCTTCAATGCGGTTGGTGGCTGATGGTGCTCGACACCGTGGTCGACAGCGCGGGAGACCGGCTTTATGCGCGCGGCGGCTGGCAGGAGGTGGGAATCATCCCGAATTTCGCGCTCTGGCCGGATGGGTCGCTCTGCGCGACGAAATATTATTTCAAGGATTTGCGCGGGGCGTGACTTCACTTGCAGCAGAGCGAGATTTTGACATTCCAACCCTGTGTCATTCCGGGGCCGCGCAGCGGAACCCGGAACCCATAACCACCATCCCCTCAAGCCCAGGATCGTCTTTGCGTGCGAAGCGAAGCAATCC
>JANMMT010000053.1:0-31612 GCA_031373545.1 Hyphomicrobiales bacterium | reverse complement strand
TGCTGGCGTTGGGCGGCGCGCTGATGCTTGTCGCTATGGCCTATGGTCCGGGCTGGTTCGGGGAAGTGACCTTGCCCATGGCGCTCTACACCATGGGGGTGGGACTGGTGCTGCCCCAATCCAGCGCCAGTTCCATGATGCCTTTTCCCGATCGCGCCGGCGCGGCGTCGTCTTTGCTGGGTTTGATCCAGATGAGTTTTGCGGCCGGTGTGGGCGCGTTGCTGGGAGCGGTGCTGATTCGATCGCCCTTGCTGATGCCGGTGTTCATCACGGTGCTGGGCGCGGCGACGCTGCTTGTGTTTGGCCTGGCCCGCGGCTTTCGGAGGCCGGCGTGAAACCTGACAGCCCGAAGCCAGACAGCCCATTTGCCACGAAGGTCTATCCCTCACCGAACCACGGTGCGCGCAAGGACAAGGAGGGCCGGGCGTACAGCCGCGCGCCTGACAGCCTCGTGCTGCATTACACCGGCATGCCCGATGCGGCGGGCGCGCTGCAGCAGCTCTGCAACCCGCTGGCGCAGGTTTCGGCGCATTATTTCGTGTTCGAGGATGGGCGCATCTGGCAACTTGTGCCGGAAGCACGCCGGGCTTGGCATGCGGGCACAGGTTGCTGGCAGGGCGAGCGGGACATGAACAGCGCGTCCATTGGCATCGAGATCGTCAATCCGGGTCATGAATGTGGCTATGTGAATTTTCCGGCGGTGCAGATCGAGGCGGTGAGCGCGCTCTGTGCGGACATCATCCAGCGCTGGGGCATCGCTGCGGACCGCGTCATCGCCCATTCGGATATGGCGCCTTTGCGCAAGGATGACCCGGGCGAGTTGTTCCCCTGGGATCAGTTGCATGCTGCTGGCGCGGGGCATTGGGTGGCGCCCCATGCCATCACGGGCGGGCGGTTTTTATCTCCCGGCGACCACGGTCAGCCCGTGGAGGCGCTCCAGGCGATGTTTGCGCTTTATGGCTACGACCTGCCCGTGACGGGCCACTTTGACACGCTGACAGAAAAGGTCGTCACGGCGTTCCAGCGGCATTTTCGGCAGGAGCGCGTGGACGGCGTGGCGGATGCTTCCACCATCGGCACCCTGCGCGATCTGATCAGGCGTTTGCCGGGGGTCTGAACACGAACCGCCTGCGCCAGCCCCGGATGGCGATGGTCGCCATGACAAACGAGATCAGGGCATTCCAGCCCGCAAGCGAGAGACCCAGGATGCGAAACGGCGCTTCGGTGCAGCTGACAATGCGCGTGTTTTCCATCGCCTTCAGCAGGTCCAGGGCACTGGCCGGTCCGGCGGCCACGCGCCCGCCGCAATCGGCAGGCCCGGCCCACCAGCCCCATTCCACGCCCGCATGGTGCACGCCCAAGGCCACGCTGAGCATGAACATCGCGCCCAGCATGGCAAAGGCGGGCCGCGCAGCCTGCGGCAGTCGCAGCGGCCCGGCAATGACATACGCCAGCATGGCCAGCGGAATCGCGGTATAATAGGGCCACCGTTGCAACAGGCAGAGCTTGCAGGGCACGTAGCCGAGGCCCAGCTCCGTGAACCACGCGGCCGCGATCACAAGGGTGGGAATGACCACCAGCACAGCCGCCCGCCGGTGCGGCGCCGACGCCGCATAATCATAAAGCATCGTGAGCGAAGGCAATCTCATAGCAACCACCTCACCATGACAAATCCGGCAATGATGGTGACGAGCACACCCATCGCAATCACACCACCGTGGCGCTGCATCAGGCTTTGAATGCGGGGCCCGAAGCGGTTCATGAGGCCCGCCACGGCATAGAACCGCAGACCGCGCGTCAGCAGGCAGAGCACCACGAACCAGATGAGATCATAGCCCGCAATGCCGCTGGCAATGGTCACGAACTTGAACGGAATGGGTGTCAGCCCCTTGATGAGGATCAGCAGCGCGCCGTAATCGCGGTAGAGCGCCAAAAGGCCCTCCACCTTCTGCGCCCCGCCGTAGACGCTGATCAGCCAGCTTCCAATGGTCTGATAGAAAAAAGCGCCGATGGCATAGCCGAGCAAACCGCCCGCCACCGAGGCCAGCGTGCAGATCAGTGCATAGCGGTAGGCGCGCTCGGGTCTGGCCAGCGCCATGGGGGCCAGCACGATGTCGGGCGGGAGGGGAAAGAACGAGCTTTCCGCAAACGACACCGCTCCCAGCGCATAGGGCGCAGAGGGCCTGTGTGCGAGGGCGAGCGTCCAGTCGTAGAGGCGGCGAAACATGAAGGTCTGGATAGCGGTGTTCTGGGGAGCGGTCTACAAAGCGCTTTTGTAATAGCTGCGGCGTGTGAGGATTTTATCGGTTGCGTAAAGCGTCCAGCCCGCCGCACCGGCAAACATCCAGGTGTCGACCAGAAACAGCCCGCGTGTGACCACCACCAGCGCCACAAGCGTGCCCACGCTCACCAACACCACGAACCGGCTCAGAAACAGCCCGAGTCCCCACATCATGCCGGCCACGAACAGGCACAGAATGGCGAGAACAAGCACGAGGCCGATGAGATCAAGCACGCGAGTCGTCGCTCCTTTGTTCTGCCTGCAGGCTACCGGCCGCGCGGCTCAACTGCCGCCCACGCTGGCCCAGTGGCCCATAAGCAGCGCCAGGCCCAGCAGCGTCACCAGCAGCGCGGCCAGCACCTCCAGCCCACGCACCAGCCACAGGCCCAGGCGCCCCCGGCCTGCTGCGACATGCACCGCAAAACTCTTGAAGTACACCGCCAGCGCCGCAAGACCCGCCGTGGTCAGCGCCGTGCCCGCCGACATGGACAGGACTGCGGCGATGCCTGCAGGCAGGATGCTTTGGGAGAGTGTGAAGATCAAAATCAACACCGCGCCCGTGCAAGGCCGCAGGCCCGCTGCCAGCACGGCCATCGCCGCCTCGCGCCGCGACCAGCGGGCCACTTCTGCAGGGCCAGGCATGTGGACGTGGTCGCAGGCCGGGTCATCCGCGCCCCGCATTAGCGCCAGCAGCGCGCGGCCCTTGCGCCAGAGCAGCCAGAATCCGAATGTGGCAATCAGAGCGTAGCTCGCACTCTCGATCCAGTTGATGCTGGCCGTCAGGGTCTGCCGCGTGCCTTGGAGAATGAGCGCCAACACCCCAACCAGGGCGATGGCGACAAGCCCTTGCAAAAGGGCGGCCAGCGCCGCGATCCCCGCGCCGCGCTTCAGCGCGTTCTCGTTGGCAATGATGTAAGAGGCAATGATCGCCTTGCCGTGCCCCGGCCCCGCCGCATGGAAGACGCCGTAAGCAAACCCCAGACCAATCAGGCTCCAGAACGCTGCCGGATCCGTGCTCATGGCCCGCGCCGCCGCGGTCATGGCGCGCGTGAATTCCGCTTGTTTGGCGAGAATGAACGCGGCAAAGCCCGAGCTTGGTCTTCCGCCCAGGCCCTCCAGGCCGCCCAACGAGAAGGGGTTTGGGTTTTGTGCGAGCGCAGGACACGCAAGCAAGGTCATCGCAATCAGCGCAAGCAGGGCGGCACGCCGTGTCACGGACATGCGATGACCGCGCGGTTGGCAAAGGCGCTGGAGACCTCCTCCTTGCCCGACAGGGAAGAGAAAATCTGGTCGGAAAGCTTGGAATAGCTGCTCAGGTCTTCCGGCTTGGGCCGCCGTATGGTGGCTTTGCAACCTTCCGGCGCGCGCGCCATCACCACGGCATCGGCGGCCTCGTCAAAGCTGAAGGCCACGAAATAGGTCGGATCGCTGACTTCCAGGCTCAGCGTTCGACCCGGCACAGGGCGCTTCAGGGGCAGTGTCAGGAACAGCGTCAGCGCGTTGTTGTTATGCTCGAGGCGGTAATTCTGCGGCGGCGCGAATTCGACCTTGCGCCCCCCCGCCTTGGCCTCGGTGAAATAGCCGAAATCGCTGAGCGATTCAGTGTTCACCTTGGCGAGTTCCGCAAGCTTGGCCGCATCGAATTTGCCATCTGTCCCTTTGGGAAAACCCATAGTGGCAAAGGCGGAATAAGATTCATCAAAGGTCCACACATGGTTGATTCCGATCACATTCCCGCTGCCGTCGAAAATCACCTCGGCTTTGGCGGCCACGAAGACATGGGGATGCGCGGCTGCCGGCCGGACAAGCGCCGCCAGCGCCGCAAAGGCACCCATCAGCAAAGTGAACACATGACGTCGCACAGCGGCACCTTCCCTGTAGCCCCATCCCCATAGCCTCATCCCCATGGCCCCATCCCCATGGCCCCATCCCCTTGCCGGATGATTGCCAGAATCATGCATGCATAGTGGATTGCGGCGCGGTCTTGACCAGATGGGCTTGTATTTCACCAAAAGCGGTTGCGCGAGAAGAAGATGGGCCGGATCTGACTGAAAGAGCGTTTGACCCGCTCCTGTAAATATGACAGCATAACTGACCTATTTGACTTGGGATGGAAGTCATAACAGGGACTGAGGAGGCCGGGATGGGTGAGCCATTTGCACTGCGCGAAGTGCTGCTCGACGACAAGTATGATCTGTCGAAGCATCAGATCTTTCTCAACGGCACCCAGGCCATCGTGCGCCTGCTTCTCATGCAAAAAGCCCGCGACCAACGCGCAGGGCTCAACACCGCAGGTTTTGTCTCGGGTTATCGTGGCTCGCCGCTGGGGGGGCTGGATCAGCAACTGGCGCGCGCCCGCAAGCAACTGGACAAGGCGGGCATTGTCTTCAAGCCGGGCCTCAACGAGGAACTCGCGGCCACGGCGGTCTGGGGCAGCCAGCAGGCGGAGTTGTCGGGCGAAGGCAAGTATGACGGCGTCTTTGGCCTCTGGTATGGCAAGGGGCCGGGCGTGGACCGCTCGACGGACGTGTTTCGCCACGCCAACATGGCGGGCTCATCGAAGTTTGGCGGCGCCATCGCGCTTATGGGCGATGATCACACGGCGGAAAGCTCCACCGTGGCGCATCAGACCGAGTTCAATTTCATCGACACGATGATTCCCATTCTCAACCCGGCCGGGGTGCAGGAATTGCTGGATTATGGTCTCCATGCGTATGCGCTGTCGCGCTTTGCCGGGACCTGGACGGCGATGAAATGCGTGAAGGACAACATTGAATCGACTGCCTCCGTCGATGGCTCGATCGACCGCGTCAACATCGTCATTCCGCAGGATTTCGTCCTGCCGCCGGGCGGGCTCAACATCCGCCGCGAGCTGGATTTCATCGATCAGGAAGCGCGTCTCCACGAGCATAAACGCGCAGCGGCCCTCGCCTACATCCGGGCCAACGGCCTCAACCGCATGGTGTTCACGGGCGGAGCCGCCCCGCGCATCGGCATCATCACGGTGGGCAAGAGTTACCTCGATGTGCGCCAGGCGCTGGACGATCTGGGCATTGACGCGCGCGCAGCCAATGCGGTTGGCCTGCGCCTGTTCAAGATCGCCTGCCCCTGGCCCATGGATCCGCAGGAGCTGCTGGATTTCGCACGCGGGCTGGAGACCATCATCGTGGTGGAGGAAAAGCGCTCCCTGCTCGAGGTGCAGGTGCGCGAGGAGCTCTACGGCACCTCCGTGCAGCCGATCGTGGTGGGCAAGCGCGATGAGCGGGGCGAGTGGCTCTTTCCGGTCAAGGGGGCGCTCGACCCCAACGACATCGCCATCGCGGTGGGGGAGCGCATCCTGCGTCACCATCATAGCGATGAGATCGCAGCGAGGGTTTCGGCCTTGCGCCAGGCGCAGGCCCGTCAGAGCGAGACCAAGGATGTGGCCTCGCGCACGCCATTCTTCTGCTCAGGTTGTCCGCACAACACCTCCACCCGCGTGCCAGAGGGCTCACGCGCGGCGGCTGGCATCGGATGCCACTACATGGTGCAGTGGATGGACCGCGAGACCTATGGCTTCACGGCCATGGGCGGCGAGGGCGCGCAATGGGTGGGCGAAGCGCCGTTCTCCACGCGCAAGCACATTTTCCAGAACCTGGGGGATGGCACCTACAACCATTCGGGCGTGTTGGCGCTGCGCTTCGCCATCGCCAATGCCACCAACGTGACCTACAAAATCCTGTTCAATGACGCGGTCGCCATGACCGGGGGACAGCCGCACGAGGGCAGCCTCACGGTCGGCATGATCGCCAACCAGGTGCGCGCCGAGGGGGTGGAGCGCATCGCCATCGTCACGGATGAGCCGGAAAAATACGCCGGTCATGTGCGCTTTCCCGCCGGAAGCACCGTGCATCACCGTTCGGAGCTCGACAGCGTGCAGCGCCAGTTGCAGGAGATCGAGGGCGTTACGGTGGTGATCTACGATCAGACCTGCGCGTCTGAGAAACGCCGCAAGCGCAAGCGGGGGACATACCCCGATCCCGACAAGCGCGTGATCATCAACGAGCTGGTCTGCGAGGGCTGCGGGGATTGCGGCGTCAAATCCAACTGCGTCTCGGTGCAGCCATTGGAGACCGAGTTCGGCCGCAAGCGCCGCATTGACCAGTCGAGCTGCAACAAGGATTTTTCCTGCACCGATGGGTTCTGCCCGTCATTTGTCACGGTGCACGGGGCAAAAACGAAGAAAGCCGAGGCGCTGGCCGAACTGCCTGCGGCCTTCGCCGCTCTGCCGCCCGAACCGGAGCAACCGTCGCTGGATACCGCGAGCTGGGCCTGCATTGTGACGGGTGTGGGCGGCACAGGCGTTGTCACCATCGGCGCAATCCTGGGCATGGCGGCGCATCTTGAAGGCAAGGGCTGCGGCATGATCGACATGGCCGGCCTCGCGCAGAAGGGCGGCAGCGTCTACAGCCATGTGCGGGTTGCCAAAAGCCCTGAAGCCATCAACGCGATTCGCGTCAGCGCCGAACACGCCAGTCTCGTTCTGGGCGGCGATCTGGTGGTCTCGGGCTCCAAGAAGGTGCTCAGCGCCATTCGGCAGGGTGAGACGCTGGTGGTGGCGAACACCGCGCAGGTGATGGGCGGCGAATTCACCCGCGATGCGGATTTCTCCCTGCCCGTGGAGCGCCTGAAACGCACGATTGCCACCACTGCGGGACGCGACCGCGTCTCGTTCATCGACGCCAATGGCATTGCAGTTGCCATCTTCGGCAACACGGTGGCGGCCAACATGTTTCTGCTGGGCTTTGCTTGCCAGAAGGGCGGTGTTCCCTTGTCGACCGCCGCTTTGGAAAAGGCGATCGAGCTCAACGGCGAAGCGGTGCCCATGAACATCGAGGCGTTTCGCTGGGGTCGCCGCGCTGCAACCAATCAGAAGATGGTGGAGGATTTTGCCAGCGAGCGCCGCACGCCCACGGTGGCGCGGGTCCTGTCGCGCACGCCGCAGGAGCAGGTGGCGCGTCGCGTGGCGTTCCTGGCGGCTTATCAGAACGCGGCCTATGCAGAACGCTACAGCCAAGCCGTGGCCCGCGTGGCGCGAGCGGAGTCCGAACGCACGCCGGGCCAGACCGGGCTTGCCGAAGCGGTCGGGCGTTATTTCTTCAAGCTGATGGCCTACAAGGACGAGTACGAGGTCGCGCGCCTTTACACAGACGGCAGCTTCTTGAAGCAGCTGGAGGGTGAGTTCGGCGGTCATGGCAAGCTGGAGTTTCACCTCGCCCCGCCCCTCCTCGGCAAGAAGGACGCGCAGGGTCATCCGGTGAAGACCAGTTTCGGGCCCTGGATGTTCAAGGCCTTTGGTCTGCTGGCCAAGCTCAAGGGCCTGCGCGGCACACCGTTCGATATCTTCGGCTACAGCCACGAGCGGCGCACGGAGCGGCTTCTGATCAGAGAATATGAAGGCATGATCGCGTTCGTCATTGCGCGGCTGACACCAGAAAATCATGGCACGGCGGTGGCGCTGGCCTCGGTTCCTGAGCACATCAGGGGCTTTGGCCATGTGAAGGCGCGACATCTGGAGACGGCGCTGGCCGAGCAGGCCCGTCTGATGGCCGTCTTTGAAGCCCCTTCCGCGCTGGCTATGCCCATGGCGGCAGAGTAAGACGCCGGGAGTTGCTGATCTGACGATGCTGATTCATCGTCGGATTCACTGGAAAAGAACATGCCGCGCCGTGACTTTGCCTGAACCCAGCGCGTCCCTGCGCCCCCTGCGTGTGGCCATTGTCTGTGCCGAAAGCATGGCCGACGGTTATGCGCCCAGCGCCCATATCAACGGCATTGCGGATGCACTGCGCAGCCTTGGCCATGAGGTCAGCGTGATTGGCGAGGACAATGGTCCTTACCACGATGCGGGCCTGTCGGGCCGGATGGTGCGCTATGCCCGGATCAATTGGCAGGCCGCACAAGCGCTCCCTGATGCTGATATCATGCTGGCGCGCGCGCATTTCGCCCACTGGCCCTGGGCGTATCAGGCGAAGCGACGCGGTGTGCCGGTCGTGCATGAAATGAACGGATTGATGTTCGACGCGGCGACCACATATCCCTGGCTTGGTCCCATGCAGGCCCTGATCAACAAGTGTTACCGCGCCCAGTTTGAGTGGGCTGCCGGCGTGGCGTGCACATCGGGGGAAATCGCGAGGCATGTGGGCAGCCAGGGTCTTGATGTGCCCATCAGCATCGTTGGCAACGGGGTCGACCCAGCCTTGTTTTATCCCGCAACCACCGGCATGTCCGATACGCTCACGGCGATCTTTCCCAGCGCCTTGGCGCCTTGGCACGGTATCGACACGCTGCTGGCAGCACTCGATGACCCGGCGTGGCCGGCAGGTCTGACGCTCGAAATCGCCGGTGACGGCGTCCGGGCCGGGGCGGTGATCGCGCGCGCCCAGGTCAACCCGCGGTTGCGTTACCTCGGCCTGCTGGGGCGGCATGAACTGGCCGCGCATTTGCGCAAGGCGACCATCGGCCTTTGCCTGGTCGACACCATCGAGCACCGGGGCGTCGGCGAGGTCTACCCACTCAAGCTCTTCGAGTTGATGGCCAGCGGTTTGCCGATCATTGCAACCGACCTGCCCGGCCAGCGCGAAATCGTGCGTGATTCCGGTGCGGGTCTGGTTGTGCCTGCGCACGATTCCGCAGCGCTGGCCGCAGGTGTGCGCGATCTGCTGGCGCGTGGTGATCGGCATGCCATGGGACTTGCCGGTGCCAGCGCCGTGCGCCTGCAGCACAGCTGGCGCATCCGGGCCATCGAACTGGAGCGTGTTCTCCGCGCAGCCCTGTTGCGATCGGCCCGCTGATGCGCGTCGCATTGCTTACGGGCCATCCGACACGGTTCGATTCGCGGCTGCGGCGCACCTGGCGGGCATTGGGCGACGCGGATATCGAGGTAACGCTGCTGTCGCCGGATGCAGAACCGCCGCTTGGCCCGGCGCGGCACTTGCGGATCACAGGCCTGCCCGTGACCCGCGCCGCGCTGCTGCGCCAACTTCTGCACACGGCACCCGCAACGCTCATGCCTGATCTGGGCCTCAGTCTGCACCGGCGCAGTGCGTTCTACAAGGCGGCGCGGGCGGCGCTGACCGAGGCCCGGCCCGACATCATTCATGCCAATGACTGGATCACCCTGGCCGCGGCCCTGGACGCCGCGGGCCTGACTGGCGCGCGCGTGATCTATGACACGCATGAGATGGCGACCGGCGAACATGTGGGCCGCCGCTGGTGGCGCTGGCTGGCGCAGCCCCATGTAAGGGCTGTCGAGCGCGCATTGATTGGCCAGGCGGATCACGTGATCACGGTCGGTGAGGGTCTGGCCACGGAATTGCGCGCGCTCTACGGCCCGGCCATCCGCGCCCTGAGCGTGGTGCGTAACGTGCCGGAGATGGCCCACACTTCTCCAGATGCAGCCGCATCTGACAGTTTCATTCGTCTGGCCTATGCGGGGTTGCTGCGCCCCGAGCGGCGCATTGATGTAATGATTGGCGCACTGGCGCATTTGGATCAGCAATACCGGCTGGCCATCACCGGCTTTGGGCCTCCGGCGCATCTGAGCCAACTCAAGGCGCTGGCGCAGCAAGCGGGGGTCGCATCCCGCATCACCTGGCATCCGCCGGTGTCACCCGAGGCTTTGGTCGACCACCTCAGCGGCAGCCACATCGGCCTCTTTCTCTCGGATGGCGCTGGCCCCCAGCAGCAACGCGCCCTGCCCAACAAGGTGTTCGAATACATGGCAGCGGGGGCTGCCCTCGTCTCATCCGGCAGCGCCGATGTGGCGGATCTGATCGGCACGCTGGGCAACGGCGTGGCGCTGGCCCGGGTGACGCCGCAAACATTGGCACAGGCCATCGCAGCGCTTGGCCCACAGGCCATCGCGCAGATGCAGGCGGCTTCCCTGCGCGGGTCGCAGACACACAGCTGGAGCGCCGAGCGCAGCCAGTTACTGGAGATTTATGCGGGTCTTCGCGCGCGATGAGGCAGATTTCGCAAAGCCTGTCATTGTATCGTGGCGCGTCGTCGGCGATATGCAGCCTCATGAGTGATCAACAGCAGGGTGGTGCATGGCGCGCATCGTGATGGTGGGTTCGGGTTACGTCGGGCTGGTTTCCGGCGCGTGCCTTGCTGATTTCGGCCATGACGTGATCTGCGTCGACAAGGACGCACGCAAGATCGCGGCTCTGGAAAAGGGCATCATGCCGATTTTCGAGCCGGGGCTCGCCGAGCTCGTGGCCAAGAATGTCAGCCAGGCGCGCCTGTCCTTCACCACGGAGCTTGCCGGCTCGGTGGCGCAGGCCAATGCCATCTTCATCGCAGTCGGCACGCCCTCGCGGCGCGGGGATGGCCACGCCGATTTGAGCTATGTGCACGAGGCTGCGCGCGACATTGCGGCTTCGATCACGGGTTATGTGGTGGTTGTCACCAAATCGACCGTACCGGTCGGCACCGGGGATGAGGTCGAGCGCATCATCCGGGAGGCGCGGCCGGAGGCAGAGTTTTCGGTGGTCTCCAACCCCGAATTCCTGCGCGAGGGCGCGGCCATCAGCGATTTCAAACACCCCGATCGCATTGTGATCGGGGCTGAGGATGACCGAGCGAAGGCTGTGATGCAGGAGGTCTATCGCCCGCTTTATCTCAACCAGGCCCCGCTCATGTTCACGGATCGGCGCACGTCTGAGCTGATCAAATACGCGGGCAACGCCTTCCTGGCGACCAAGATCACCTTCATCAACGAGATCGCGGATCTGTGCGAGGCCGTGGGCGCGGATGTGCAGCAGGTGGCCCGCGGCATCGGCCTCGATAACCGCATCGGGCAGAAGTTTCTGCACGCCGGGCCGGGTTACGGCGGCTCGTGCTTTCCCAAGGACACGCTGGCCTTGATCAAGACGGCGCAGGACCATGGGGCGCCAATGCGGATCGTGGAAACCGTGGCCGCCGTGAATGACCAGCGCAAGCGCGCCATGGCCCGCAAGGTCATCACCGCCATGGGCGGGGATGTGCGTGGCAAGAAGGTTGCAGTGCTGGGCCTTACCTTCAAGCCCAACACGGACGATATGCGCGACGCGCCCTCGCTGGCCTTGATTCAGGGCCTGCAGGACCACGGCGCCACCGTGTCCGCCTTCGATCCCGAAGGCATGGCGCAGGCGAAGCTGGTGCTCAAGAATGTGGACTATGCCGCCAATCCCTATGCCTGCATGGAGGGGGCGGATGCGCTCGTCATCGTGACGGAATGGGAGCAATTTCGCGCGCTCGACCCGGCGCGCATGCTGGCTGTGATGCGCAATGCGCTGGTGGTCGATCTGCGCAACATCTATCGCCCCGACGAGATGCGCCGGGCCGGGTTTCGCTACGTCAGTGTCGGGCGCGCTTGACGGATAAAGCCCGTGCCTCGGCGTAGGCACTGCGCCGCCTCATCCGCCATGCGTTCGAGGATGGTTGCGGCGGGCGCGACATCGTGGATGAGCCCTGCCGCTTCTCCGAACCAGACGGCGGCGTTGTCGGCATCTCCCGCCTGAAACGCCTTTGCATAGGCCGGTGCTTCAACCTCAGCCGCTGCCTCAAGCTCTGTTTCGCGTCCCTGCCAGCGCGCGGTGAAGGTGTTGCGCTGGATGCGGGCGGTGAAGCCTTGCGGCCAATCCAGCCGCCGCGCTATGTCCGGCAGGGACGTCCGCACCGTGCCGTCCCCGTCCGCCACCATCATGGCCGCATGGTGATTGGCATGCACCAAGGCCTCTTTGCTGGCCCAGAGACGGGTGCCCACCAGCACGCCATCCGCGCCCAGCATGAGCGCCGCCGCCAGCCCGCGCCCATCGGCAATGCCGCCCGCGGCAACAAGCAGACTGTCCGCTGAAACGCGGGCCAGATGATCCGCCACCTCCGGCACGAAGGGGAATGTCCCTCGGGTCATGCCATGCCCGCCCGCCTCGCCGCCCTGCGCCACGATGATGGCCGCGCCCGCATCCAACGCCGCGCGCACATGGTCGAGCGTCTGGCACTGGCAGATCAGCGGCACGCCGGCCTGAACCAGGGCAGGCGCGAAGGGCGTGGGATCGCCGAAAGAGAGCATCAGCGCGCGTGGCTTGTGCGCCAGCACCTCATCCAGCAGAGCCGGGTTCTTCGCCAGCGACCAGGTGATGAAGCCGCAGCCGACGGGTTGATTGCCCGCATCCGCGAAGGCCTGGCGTAAAAACGCCGCATCGCCGTAGCCGCCGCCGATCAGGCCCAGCCCACCCGCCGCCGACACGGCCCCGGCCAGCGCGCCGCCTGCCGCCAAGGCCATGGGGGCACAGATGATGGGATGCCTGAGGCCCAACCGCGCGGTCAGACGTGTCGTGATCGCCATCAGCGCGCGGCGGGTTGGTGGACGCGCATAGCCTCCGCCACGGCGGCATTCTGGGGCAGGGCATCTGCGGCAAGCCCGTCCATGACGCCGCTGCGGTCTGCCTGCGAACGATTCTGGCTGAGTTTCCACTTGCCGTGCAGGGATGTGACGCGGATGCGAAAGCCCAGAATGGCCCGCAGCATCTGGTCCATGTAGGCGGGCGGCGCATCGCTGGTGGCCCATGGCTCCGTGCGCCCCGTTTCGTGCCGGTCGCTGAGGGCGCTGACATGGGCCATCAACCAGTCGTGGTCGCGCATCATCTCCACCGCGCCGCTGGCGTGGACGGAAATATAATTCCACGTCGGCACCGCCTTGCCGTGCTCTTTCTTGGAAGGATACCAGCCAGGCGAGACATAGGCTGCCGGGCCCTGAAAGATCACTAGTGTAGGCGCGCCGCTTTCGATCACCGCGCCATGGGGGTTGGCGCGGGCGAAATGCCCCTCCAGAAGGATGGCCTCGCCGTCCTGCTTGGCCATCAGCGGCAGGTGGCTGCCGATCATGCCTGCATCGCCGCAGCTCACGATGGTCGCCAGCGGATGCGCGCGCATGGCTTCCAGCATCACCTCCCGGCGCTCTTCGCGGAAATGCAGGGGCACATACATCAGGCCAGTCCGCCACTCTGATGGGCGAATGCCCAGTACAGTTTGCGGGCGCGCAGATAGAACGGGCCGGGCTGCAAGCCGCGCTCATCGATTTTCAACACCGGCATGACCTTGGAATAATTGCCGGAGATGAAGATCTCGTCGGCCTCCAGAAAGTCGCCGTAGGTCAACGCGCATTCCTGCACCTCGACGCCCTCGGCGCGCAGCAGCCCGATGACCCGCTGGCGCGTGATTCCATTGAGAAACGTGCCATTGGGCACAGGTGTCTTCACCACACCATCCTTGGCCATGAACACGTTCGATGTGGCAGTTTCCGCCACGTTGCCGAGCGCATCGCAGACCAGCGCATTGTCGAACCCTCGGGCGCGCGCCTCGCGCAACACGCGTGCATTGTTGGGGTAAAGACATCCGGCCTTCGCGTCGGTCGGCATGGAGTCGAGCGTCGGCCGGCGAAACCGGGTCGAGGTGATCGAGAGGCCGCCGGGCATGGGCATCGGCGCAGCGAACAGACAAAGTGCAAAACCGATGTCGTCGGCATCCGGCAGCACGGCATTGCCGCTCTCGCCCTCGCCCCAGTACATGGGCTTGACGTAAAGGGCCGTTTCGGGACTGAACTTCTTCACGCCATTATGGACCAAAGCGCCGATAGCTTCAGCTGTCATGGTCGGGTTGAGGCCGATGGCGCGTGCGGAGTGGTTGATGCGCGCGCAATGCTGGGCGATATCCGGTGCCACGCCTTCAAACACGCGCCCGCCGTCAAAAACCGTGGAGGCGAGCCAGGATCCGTGGCTGCGCGGCCCCATGATTGGCACATTGCCCTCATGCCAGCGGCCTTCAAAAAACGTCCATGTTTCCGACCATGTGGCCACGGTGCCCTCGCAAGAATTGCCATCTCATACGACGGCGCGGCGCGGTGAAGGTCAAGCCGTTCGTTTGACAGGTTTTCTGATGACAGCGATCACATGCGCGCATGGATGCGTCAAAAGAGGCAGCGCACGCTGATTGAACCTGCAGCCACGTCGCGCTAGCGTGGTGGCGGGAGAATGACATCAGCATGAGCACATCAGCCACACCTGGTCCGCGCGTTGGGCTGTTCATCACCTGCCTGGTGGACTTGATGCGTCCCACGGTTGGTTTTGCTGCGGCCAAGCTTCTGGAGGATGCAGGCTGCCTGGTGGAAGTTCCACGCCAGACCTGCTGCGGCCAGCCCGCCTTCAACTCCGGCGACCGCAGGACCGCGCGTGCCTTGGCGCTGCAGCTGATGGAAGCCCTGGAGGGCTATGATTATGTGGTGGCCCCCTCCGGCTCCTGCGCGGGGCAGGTGAAGAAGCACTTTCCCGAGCTGTTCGCCGATGACCCAAACCTGTCCCAGCGCGCCCATGCCTTGGCGGGCAAAACCTACGAACTCGTCAGTTTCCTCACCGATGTGATGTTTGTCTCCAAAGTGAATGCCGCATTCGACGGCACCGTGACCTATCACGACAGTTGCGCGGGCCTGCGCGAACTGGGCGTTCAGTCGCAGCCGCGCAAGCTGCTGGGCACCGTGCAGGGGCTTTCCTTGAGTGAACTGCCGGATGCCGATGTGTGTTGCGGCTTTGGCGGCACCTTTGCGGTGAAATACGGTGAGCTGTCGGACAAGATCGTGTCTGAGAAAACCTCCAAGATCGCTTTGGCCGGCGCGGGGACGTTGCTGGCGGGTGATCTGGGTTGCCTCATGAACATGGCGGGCAAGCTCAAGCGGCAAGGGTCTACCGTGCAGGTGCGCCATGTGGCGGAGGTATTGGCCGGCATGACGGATGCGCCGCCGATTGCGGGTGCAAAACCACGCGAAACAGGAGCTTGAGATGACCCTTCATCCCACCTCGCCGCAGTTCAAGACCAACGTCACCAAGGCGCTGGCTGATGTGCAGTTGCAGAAGGCCATGGGCCATGTGCGCTCGGGCTTCATCGACAAGCGCAGGAAAGCCGTCGACAAGCTGCCGGAGTTCGACGCGCTGCGGGACCGCGCGCGCGAGATCAAGGATCACACGCTGGCGCATCTCGATCTCTACATCGAGCGCTACGAGGCGCGCGTCACCCAAAGCGGCGGCCACGTGCATTTTGCCCGCGATGCGGCCGAGGCGCGCGATCTGATCCTCGCCATTTGTCAAAAAGCCGGGGCCAAGACCGTCACCAAGGGCAAGTCGATGATTTCGGAAGAAATCGCCATCAATGCCCATCTGGAGGCCAATGGCCTGGTGCCGGTGGAAACGGATCTGGGCGAGTACATCATTCAGCTGCGCGGGGAGTTGCCGAGCCACATCATCGCGCCCGCCGTGCACCTCACCAAGGAGCAGGTGGAAGCGGATTTCCGCCGGGTCCATACGCATCTCGATGGCGCGCGCGATCTCTCGGAAGCCCGCACCCTGCTGACCGAAGCGCGCACGGTGCTGCGCCAGAAGTTCCTCGCCGCCGATGTGGGCATCACGGGCGCAAATTTTCTGGTGGCCGAAACCGGCACTTCCATCATCGTCACCAACGAGGGCAATGGCGATCTCACGCAAATCCTGCCCAAGGTGCACATCGTGATTGCCAGCATCGAGAAGCTGGTGCCCACGCTGGAGGACGCGAGCCAGATTTTGCGTGTGCTCGCCCGCTCGGCCACGGGGCAGGAGATGAGCGTCTACACCACCTTTTCCACCGGCCCGGCGCGGGCAAGCGATGTGGATGGCCCGCAGGAATATCATGTGGTGCTGCTCGACAACGGGCGCACTTCCATGCTCGGCACGGAGTTTCAGGACATGCTGCGCTGCATCCGCTGCGGGGCCTGCATGAACCACTGCCCGGTCTATCACGCGGTGGGAGGCCACGCGTATGGCTGGGTCTATCCTGGCCCCATGGGCGCGGTGCTGACGCCGTCGCTGATCGGCGTGGATCAGGGCGGGCACCTGCCCAACGCCTCCACCTTCTGCGGGCGTTGCGAGAGCGTGTGTCCCATGCATATCCCGCTGCCCAAGATGATGCGCCATTGGCGCGAGCGCGAGTTCGAGCGCAACCTGTCACCGGCCACCTTCCGCTCGGGCCTCAAGCTCTGGGGCTGGTTCGCAGCCCGCCCGCGCGTTTATGGCCCGCTGGCCAATTGGGGCATGAAGGCGCTGGCCTTGTTGGGTCGCGCCAAAGGGGCCTTCGGTTGGCTGCCGCTGGCGGGGGGCTGGACCCGGCACCGCGATCTGCCCGCACCTCAGGGCGGCACGTTTCAGGCGCAGTGGAAATCCCGGTCGAAAGGGGTTTCGAAATGACCGCCGGTTCTTCCGCCCGCGCCGATATCCTGTCCAACGTGCGCCGCGCGCTTGGCGTGGCTGGCTCCGAGTCGATCCGCGTCGCGGCGGTCGACGATCGGATCGGGCGTGCGCCCAAGGGTGTCATTCCGGCCCGCGGACAGAGGACCGGCGCTGATCTTCTGGCCCTGTTTCGCGCCGAGGCAGAAGACAAGCAGGCGACTGTCGAATTCGTCAGAAACGCCGCTGATGTGCCCCAGGCTGCGGCCACATATCTGCGCGATCACAATCTGCCGGCGTCCTTGCGCATGGGGGATGATCCGCGCCTCGCCGCGATGCCCTGGGCGAAAACGGCCTTGGCCCTTTCCAAAGGGCGCAGTGACGGCGATGACCTGAATGCCATCAGCCATGCCTATGGCGGCGTTGCCGAGACCGGGACACTCGTCCTTGTTTCGGGGGCAGACAATCCGACCACGTTGAATTTTCTCCCTGACAACCACATCGTGGTGATCAGCGCGGACGATATCGCGGGCGATTACGAGGCGGTGTGGCAGCGGCTGCGTGCCGCCTATGGCAAGCACCTGATGCCGCGCACGATCAACTGGATCACCGGCCCCTCTCGCTCGGGCGACATCGAGCAGACGCTGCTGCTGGGGGCCCATGGCCCGCGCAACCTCCACATCATCGTGGTCGAACGCTGATCAGTACTTGAGCACGGGAGCCAACCCGCTGGCGTCTGGACCGAACACCTCCCCCATGCGAGCGGGCGCGCCGGTGAAGTCAAGTTCCTCTCCGATCAGCGCGTCAAGGCGGGCATCGTCCAGCAACTCCATCGCCTTGGCCATGCGGCGCGCGTAATCCCAGCGCGGGCGACGCGAGGCCGCCACATGCCCCACCTGCGAGGAAATGAGCTTCACCCGCCCGCTGTGGAAATTGCCGCCTAACGGTACGCTGATCTCCCGCTCGCCGAACCACGAAATTTCAACGACGGCACCCTCGAAGCCTGCAAGTTCCAGTGCCGTGGCGAGGCCGGGCTGACTGGCGCTGGCATGAAACACCCCGTCGCAGCCGCGCGGCGCGTCCATCGGCAAGGCAAAGCGCACGCCCAGAGCCTCCGCGAGACGGGCCCGCGCAGGCAGCACGTCCACCAGGGTGACATCTGCGCCGGGGAGCCCGCCCGCCAGCGCGGCGATGAGCCCGCCCACCACGCCGCCACCCACAACCGCCATGCGGTCGCCAGGCCCGCACCCTGAATCCCAGAGTGCATTCAGCGCGGTTTCCATGTTGGCGGCCAGCACCGCCCGGCGCGCGGGCACATCCGCCGGCACAAGCGTCAGGGCGCTGGCGGCGATCACGAAACGATCCTGGTGGGGATGCAGCGCAAACACCGTGCGGCCCATCAGCTCGGCGGGGCCCTCTTCCACAACGCCAACGGTGCAGTAGCCGTATTTCACGGGATGCGGGAACGCGCCGCCCATGGCGGGGCCGCGCATGCGCGCATATTCGGATGATGGCACGAGCGCATGGAACACCAGCCGCTCCGTGCCCCGGCTGATGCCGCTCCACAGGGTGCGCACCAGCGCCTCCCCGGCGCGCAAGGGGGCGAGCGGCTCGGGCCGCAGTTCCGCGCGGCCGTCGCCAACATACCAGAGCGCGCGGGCGGACCCGGAGAGATGTTCTCGCAACATGCGCTTTGTTTAGCCTTGCATCCGCCGCGCGAGAAGGGCCTTGTCCTCTTGCAACCGCGCCATTCAGCGCCAATTCACACACGCAAAGTCAAACGCAGGATCATGCCCAGCAAACGCCCCTCCCAGCCGCCCCTCCCAGCAACATCTGCTGCGCAGATCACGTCACCGTCCGTCACCGTCCAGATGACACCAGCCGGGTTGCAGCCCGCCGTGGAACTGATGTGGCGGCGCATTGCCTTTGGCGCGCTGAACATCATCACCTTCCTGCTCATGGCCCGGTGGATGGCAGGCATTCTGGGTCACGGCGGCTGGTCATCGGTGGATGCAGTGATGTTCATCTGCTTCCTCATTGGTCTGCCCTGGACGGTGCTTGGCTTCTGGAACGCCGCCATTGGGCTCTGGCTGCTTAAATTTGCCCACGATCCGCTGGGGCAGACCGCGCCCTATCTGGCCGCAGCGGAAGGGACCTCCCGCATCGGCGTGCGCACGGCCATTTTCATGACGCTGCGCAATGAGGACCCCGAGCGCGCGCTGAAGCGACTGGATGTCATCCGGGAAAGCGTGATGGCCACAGGTCAAGGCCATGCGTTTGCGTGGTACGTGCTCTCGGATACGCCGGATGAATCGGAAGCCGCTGTGCGCGAGGAAGCCGCCTTCGAGGCCTGGAAGACCAGCCGCAACAATCCGGCAGATCTGATCTACCGCCGCCGCCGCGAAAACACCGGCTTCAAGGCGGGCAATGTGCGTGATTTCATTGATCGCTGGGGCAGCAATTACGATCTCATGCTGCCGCTGGATGCCGACAGCCTGATGGACGGGGCCACCATCATCAAGCTTGTGCGCATCATGGAGGCGTGGCCCAGGATCGGTATCTTGCAAAGCCTCGTGGTTGGCATGCCCACATGCTCGGCTTTCGCCCGCATTTTCCAGTTCGGCATGCGCCACGGCATGCGCAGCTACACCATGGGGCAGGCTTGGTGGGTTGGCGATTGTGGTCCCTACTGGGGACATAACGCAGTGGTGCGCATCGCGCCTTTCCGCGATTCCTGTGAGCTGCCGATGCTGCCGGGCGGCCCGCCCCTGGGCGGTCACATCCTCAGCCATGACCAGGTGGAAGCCACCTTCATGCGCCGCGCAGGCTACGAATGCCGCGTTGTGCCCATCGAGATGGGTTCATGGGAGGACAACCCGCCGACGGCGCTGGAATTCACCAAGCGGGACACGCGCTGGTGCCAGGGCAACATGCAGTATTGGCCTCTGGTGCGCCTGCCTGGACTGATGGCCACCAGTCGTTTTCAACTGGCCTGGGCGATCCTGATGTTTCTGGGCACCCCGGCCTGGACGATCTTCATCGCGCTGGCGGCGTTGAAGCCCTTTCTGGCGGATGCGGCGGGCTTTCCCGGCGGCTCGGCCATTGCGCTGTATCTCACCTTTTTGCTGATGTACCTTTCGCCCAAGATCGCCGGGTTCATTGACATTCTGGCATCGCGCGAGGAAAGCGCGCGCTACGGCGGGCGGGTGCGGTTCATCCTGGGCGCTGTCACGGAGGTCATCTTCGCCTTTCTGCTGGGTGCGGTTTCCACTTTCCGCATCACGCTGTTCATGATCGGGCTCGTCTTTGGCCGCATGGTGGGCTGGAACGGACAGGCGCGTGATGCCCACGGGATTCCCTGGGACGTCGCGCTGCAAGGCCTGTGGCCGCAGCTGGCCTTCGGGGTACTCGTCTGCACCGTGGCGCTCATCGGCAACACCACGCTCTTCCTCTGGGGGCTGATCATGACGGCAGGCTATGTTCTTGCCATCCCGTTTGCGGTCTGGACCGCAAGTCCGGCATTGGGCGCGCGCCTCGCGCGCTGGAATCTCTGCGGCATTCCCGAGGATTTTGACGCTCCGCCCGCGGTTAAAGCCGTGCTGGAGGGCACTCAGACCGGCGACAAGCCGCAGCCTTCGCGGTCACATTCATGAAGGTGTGCGGGAACAGATGTCACGGGCTTTGAGAGCCAGAAACCTGCGAGCTGACGCCGTGCGCGTCGCTTGGCACCCGCGTGTCCTTGCGGCTGTCATCGCCGGTCTGGGCTGGGCTGCCCTCGCACTGCAACTGACGCTGACCCTCGGCATCGTCATCGGCCAGGGCCGCAGCGCAGGGGCCGGGCTTTGGCTGTTCCTGGGGTATTTCACTGTTCTGACGAACCTGCTCGTGGCCATCAGCATGAGTCTGGTCGCCTTGAATCGCTGGCCCGGCGGGCCGCACCCTTCCAGCCGTTTCCTGACGGGCGTCACTCTTTCCATCGTGGTTGTGGGTGTTGTGTATCATCTGCTGTTGAGCGGGCGCGTGCCTGAACTGGCGATGCTTGGGTGGATCGCGGACCGGACGATGCATTATGTCGTGCCGCTCCTCACCTTGACGTTTTGGTGCGTGCATGTGCGCAAGTCATCCTTCACCTACACCGATCCATTCCTGTGGATGATCTATCCGCTGGGCTATCTTGCTTATGCCATCGCGCGGGGACGTGTGGATGGGTGGTATCCCTATTTCTTTATCGATGTCGGGCTGATCGGATACCCACGGGCCATGCTGCATGCGCTGGCGCTCGGCGGTGTCGTGCTGGCCATAGGGCTGGCCATCGTGGCCGTGACGCGGTTGGTGCGCGGGCGTACACCGGATAAGCCTTCCACAAACGTACATGAACACCGCTGAAAGGTTATCTCGATGCTCACACGCCGCGCTTTTTCCTCACTCGCCCTCGCAGGCATGGCTGGCGGCCTCCCGTCCGTCCGCGCCCGCGCTCAAGGCCAGCCGCCCGTGCCCGAAGCGCCGACGGTGGGGCAGGTCGAGGCGCTGATCCTCAACCGCTCGGAGCCCGTGCTCTGTGCGGAGAAGGACAACGTGGACATCCGCATGCTGCACGACGCGGTCAAATCCTTTCGTATCCAAGCCGTGCATCCGGCCTACATCGGCGGGCTGGTGGCGGACAATTACGCGGCGGACTGGACCAACTGCGATTTTCGCGCGGATCCCTCCTTCAAACCGCCAAGTCCGCCGCGCCGCGTCACCATTTTCGAGAACGAATGGATCTGGGTCATCGGCTACACCTACCCCACATTCTGGCGTCCGGCGGATGTGCCCGTGCGCATCGGCAACCGGGTCGAGAATGGCCTTCACCTGATCCAGGTCTGGGTGCGCCGCAACGAGCGCGCCGAGGAAGTGGTGGTGGTTTATCCCCCCGATGGTTACTGGCGCATTCGCCCGCTCCCGCCTCAACATTTGAAATGGAGCGCCTATGGCTCGTCGTTCGTGGCCGGACCGATCGAGGACAAGGGCCGCCCCATCGTGGAGTTCAGCGAAGTTCGTTTCGATCCCGAAACGATGACCTTCGTGACACCATTCAGGCGCGGCGGCAGCGCGACGCTGAAAATCAGCACGCTGGACCGCGACCGCCTGACCATGGACGTGACGTTTGATCGTCCCATCGGGGGCAATCTGCCATTTGCATCCTTGCGCTCGATGTATGTGACAGAGTTCAACAACGATGCGTCGCGTGTCGCTATCCGCGCCAAGGATGCGCAGCGCTGGATTGAAGAGCCGATCATGGATTTCAAGCAGGCGAAAGCTTTGGAATTCTGGGCCGGACGGCACAGCTACTCGCGCCACAACACCTCTGCGCCCGATATGGTGTTTGACCGCTTTTCCACGCAGGGGTGATGCGCTAAGAGCGTTGATCCCGGGAGAGCATGATGGCTGGCAAGACTGTACCTGTTTCACCCCTGGCACCCACGTCCACACCGGATATGCCTGAAATTCCCGGTGTGCGCTTTGCCACGGCGGAAGCGGGCATCAAGTACAAGAACCGCACCGATGTCTGGTTTGCGCTGCTCGACAAGGGCACCGTTCCCGCCGGCGTTTTCACGAAATCCAGATGCCCTTCCGCGCCGGTGGATTGGTGCCGCGCGAACCTCGCCAAAGGCTCAGCCCGCGCGCTCGTGGTGAACTCGGGCAATGCCAATGCCTTCACCGGCGCCAAAGGCAAGGCGGCGGTGAAAATGACTGCCGAGATCGCCGCCAAGGCGGCGGGGTGCCGGGCGTCAGAAGTGTTTCTGGCCTCCACCGGAGTCATCGGTGAACCGCTGGATGCCACACGCTTCAACGGCGTGCTGGAGGATTGCGCCGGGCGTGCCGCCCCGGGGCCCTGGATCGACGCGGCGCGCGCCATCATGACCACCGACACCTTCCCCAAGGTGGCGACACGCAGCGCCAAGATCGTCGGCGTCGAGGTGCAGATCGCCGGCATTTCCAAGGGTGCAGGCATGATCGCGCCCGACATGGCGACGATGCTCTCCTTCGTATTCACCGATGCGGCCATCGGGCAGGAAGCCTTGCAGGCATTGCTGGCCAAGGGCGTCGGCCCCACCTTCAATGCCGTGACAGTGGATGGCGACATGTCCACATCCGATACGCTGATGCTGTTTGCCACGGGGCTTGCCGCCAAGCGCGGGCAGAAGAAAATCACCGATCCTGCCGACCGCGCACTCGCCGCCTTCCGCCGGGCGCTCGGTGAAGTGCTGATGGACCTCGCGCAGATGGTGGCGCGGGATGGTGAGGGCGCGCGCAAGTTCGTGTCGGTTATCGTGGAGGGCGCAACGTCTCCCAAATCCGCCCGCACCATTGCCATGTCCATCGCCAATTCACCCCTCGTGAAAACCGCTGTCGCGGGCGAGGATGCCAATTGGGGCCGCGTGGTCATGGCCGTCGGCAAGGCAGGCGAGCCGGCCGAGCGCGACAAGCTGTCCATTTCCTTCGGCCCTCACCGCGTGGCCGTGAAGGGCGAGCGCGACGGCGCTTATTCCGAGGCGATGACTTCGGCCTACATGAAGGGCGAGGCCATCGACATCAAAGTGGATCTGGGTCTCGGGCGGGGCAAGTTCACGGCTTATACGTGCGATCTCACCAAGGCCTATGTGGAGATCAACGGCGACTATCGCTCGTGAAAATCGTGCTGGTCGTCGCCTGTGCGTTGATTGATGCGGATGGACGCGTGCTGATCGCGCAGCGGCCCGCAGGCAAGGCGCTTGCGGGGCTGTGGGAATTTCCTGGCGGCAAGTTGGATGCCGGCGAGCGCCCCGAAGCCGCTCTGATCCGCGAATTAGACGAGGAACTCGGGATCGCCGTGAAGGAGGCGTGCCTCGCGCCGCTGAGCTTTGCCAGCTACGCCTACCCCGATTTTCACCTGCTCATGCCGCTTTATGTCTGCCGGCGCTGGGACGGCGTGCCGATGTCGCGTGAAAATCAGGCGCTGAAATGGGTCATGCCAGCGAAACTGCGCGATTATCCCATGCCGCCTGCCGACGAGCCGCTGATTCCCGCCCTGATCGATCTGGTGGGTTGAAAACACGTGGCCTCGTCGCTCATGAACCTGCGGCAAGCCAATAAAAAACCCCGCACCGAAGCGCGGGGTTTTGATTGTTTGAGAGCTAAAGAGCTTACTTCTTGGCCGCGCCCTTGAGGGCAGCACCCAGAATGTCCCCCAGCGATGCGCCGGCATCCTGCGAGCCGTAGGTGGCCACGGCCTCCTTCTCTTCGGCGACTTCCAGCGCCTTGATGGAGACAGCGACCTTGCGGGTCTTGCGGTCGTACTGGATGATGCGGGCATCGACCTTTTCGCCCACCGCGAAGCGCTCAGTGCGCTGCTCGCCGCGGTCGATGGACAGCTCGGAACGCTTGATGAACGACACGAGATCCGTGCCGGTCAACCGCACTTCGAGGCCTACATCCTTCACCTCGATGATTTCGCAGGTCACGACCTGGTTCTTCTTCAAGTCGGCCGTGGCCTCGGCATACGGGTTGCCCGTCAGCTGCTTGACACCCAGGCTGATGCGCTCCTTCTCGACATCCACATCGAGCACCACGGCCTTGACCATGTCGCCCTTCTTGTAGTCGTCCATCACCTGCTCGCCAGGGCGGTTCCAGTCGAGGTCAGAGAGGTGGACCATGCCGTCCACTTCGCCGTCGAGGCCGAGGAACAGACCGAATTCGGTCTTGTTCTTGACTTCGCCTTCCAGCTCCGTGCCCACAGGATACTTCGAGATGAAGTTGTCCCACGGATTGCCGGTGACCTGCTTGAGGCCAAGGCTGATGCGGCGCTTGGCCACATCCACTTCAAGCACCTGCACTTCGACCTCCTGCGAGGTCGACAAAATCTTGCCGGGATGCACGTTCTTCTTGGTCCAGGACATTTCCGAGACGTGGATGAGACCTTCCACACCTGGCTCCAGCTCCACGAAGGCGCCGTAATCGGTGATGTTCGTGACGCGGCCCGAGAACTTGGTGCCGACGGCATATTTCGCGGCGATGCCGGACCAGGGATCATCCAGGAGCTGCTTCATGCCGAGGCTGATGCGGTGTGTTTCCTGATTGATCTTGATGATCTTGATGTTGACGCTATGGCCGACGGTCAGCACCTCGGACGGGTGGTTCACGCGGCGCCAGGCGATGTCGGTGACATGCAGCAGGCCGTCGATTCCGCCCAGATCCACGAAGGCACCGTAATCGGTGATGTTCTTGACCACGCCTTCCAGCGTCTGGCCTTCTTCGAGGTTGGAGACCAGCTCCTGGCGCTGTCCGGCGCGGGTTTCTTCCAGCACGGTGCGGCGTGAGACGACGATGTTGCCGCGGCGGCGATCCATCTTCAGGATGATGAAGGGCTGCAGCACGTTCATGAGCGGCGCGACATCGCGGATCGGGCGGATGTCGACCTGCGAACGGGGCAGGAAGGCGACAGCGCCATCAAGGTCAACGGTGTAGCCACCCTTGACCGTATTGAAGATCGTGCCATCCACCTTGAGCTGAGCCTCGAAGGCCTTCTCCAGACGGCCCCAGCTCTCTTCGCGGCGGGCCTTGTCACGGCTGATGACAGCTTCGCCCAGCGCGTTCTCGATGCGCTCGAGATATACATCCACCACATCGCCGATCTTGATGCTCAAAACGCGATCAGGACCCGTAAATTCCTTGAGGGCCACACGCCCTTCGGTCTTGAGGCCAACGTCGATGACGGCCACATCTTTTTCGATGGCGACGACGGTGCCCTTCACGACAGACCCTTCGGTCATGTCGGATTTTTCAAACGCTTCGGTCAGCAACGCCTCGAAGTCTTCGCGGCTTGCATGCATTGCAGTGGACATAAGATCTCCAGATCAGCGGGCGGCCACACCCGTATCAGCACCGGCACTTGCGTTGAAAACAGCCCCCGGGCACCGCCAGTGCTCCCGCATCAAAGCCGTGGGAGCCTGCGCATCTTGAGAATGCAGCAGCCGGTGCGTGAAACCGGCGGTTGGGAACTTTCTTCAGAAGGGACTCCTGGAGAAGGCGGCGAGCTAGCAGGAAAGAGGCCGCATGTCGAGAGTGTCACATCGAACGTGGGGCGAATGGCCACTTCCCCGATGCAGGCGGCGTCGCTATCTGATGTGAGGCAAGACAGGAATCAAGACATGGCCAAGGCAACGCAATCCAACTCCAACGATCTGGGCATCATGCCCGAGTGGAAGCTCGAGCACCTTTATCCTGGCATGGATTCCCCCGCGTTTGCAGCAGATCTTGCGAAAGCTGCCAGCGCATGCGCGGCCTTTGCTGACGCCCACAAGGGCAAGCTCGCGGGGTTGGCAACGGCGACAGACGGGCCTGCCGGATTGCACGCGGCGATCGTCCGCTTTGAAGCGCTGGATGATCTGATCGGGCGCATCATGTCCTACGCCGGGCTGATCTATGCCGGCAATACGACGGACCCGGTGCGCGGCAAATTTTACGGTGATGCGCAGGACAAGATGACGGCGGCTTCCTCCGAAATGCTGTTTTTCACGCTCGAACTCAACCGCATCGACGACGCCGTTCTCGACCCGCTGATGGCCCGCGCGCCGCTGGCCCATTACGCGCCGTGGCTCGCCGACATTCGCAAGGAGCGCCCGCACCAGCTCGATGACAAGCTGGAGCAATTGTTTCATGAGAAATCCGTGGTGGGCGCTTCGGCGTGGAACCGCCTGTTCGACGAGACGATCTCCGACCTGCGCTTCACGGTGGAGGGCGAGGAGATGGCCATCGAGCAGGCGCTCAACAAGCTCGTGGATGCCAAGGGCACCACCCGCCGCGCCGCCTCCGAGGCCTTGGCTGCCACTTTCAAGGAGAATATCCGCACCTTCACGCTCATCACCAATGTGCTGGCCAAGGACAAGGATATCTCGGATCGCTGGCGCGGCTTTGCCGACATCGCCGACAGCCGCCACCTGTCCAACCGCGTGGAACCCGAAGTGGTGGACGCGTTGGTCTCCGCCGTGCGCGAGGCCTATCCGCGCCTCTCGCACCGCTATTACAAGCTCAAAGCCAGCTGGTTCGGGCAGGATGTGCTCGACCATTGGGACCGCAACGCGCCCCTGCCCAAGGTCGAGCAGCGCACGATCCCCTGGGCGGAAGCCAAGGATATGGTGCTGACGGCCTACGCCGGATTTTCGCCGGATATGGAAAAGGTGGCGCGGCGCTTCTTCGATGAGGGCTGGATTGATGCGCCCGTGCGCCCTGGCAAATCACCCGGTGCCTTTGCCCACCCCACGGTGCCCTCGGCGCACCCCTATGTGCTGCTGAACTATCAGGGCAAACCGCGCGATGTGATGACGCTGGCTCATGAGCTGGGCCACGGCGTGCACCAAGTGCTGGCCGCCCCGCAGGGTGCGCTGATGGCCCCCACGCCGCTCACACTGGCGGAAACCGCATCCGTGTTTGGCGAAATGCTCACCTTCCGCAAGCTGCTGGGCGCCATTACGGACCCGAAACAAAAGAAAGCCATGCTGGCCTCCAAGGTGGAGGACATGATCAACACGGTGGTGCGCCAAATCGCGTTCTACTCCTTCGAGCGCAAGGTGCATGCGGCGCGCAAGGAGGGCGAGCTGACCTCGGACAAGATCGGCGAATTGTGGATGAGCGTGCAGGCCGAGAGCTTAGGGCCCGCAATCAAGCTGCATCCGGGCTACGAGACATTCTGGGCGTATATCCCCCATTTCATCCACTCGCCCTTTTATGTCTACGCCTATGCCTTTGGCGATTGCCTCGTGAACTCGCTCTACGGCGTCTACGAAAAGGCGCATCCCGGCTTCGTGGAGCACTATTTCGACCTGCTCAAAGCGGGCGGCGCCAAGCCCTACGGTGAGCTGCTGAAGCCGTTTGGGCTGGATGCGAAGGATCCCGCGTTCTGGCAGATCGGGCTCAACATGATCGAGGGGATGATTATGGAGCTGGAGGGGATGGGGTAAAGTCTCGTACTCACACATGTTGACACGCCGCGCCTTCACGTTATACATACAGTATAACACAAAAGGCGCTCTCCCATGAAACTCTCCCTCAAGCGCGTCGGCAATTCCACCGGCCTGATCCTGCCCAAAGAGCTCCTCACCAAGCTCGGTTTGCAGGAGGGGGACGAGGTGTTTGCCAGCCCCACGGCCAAGGGCGGGCTGGAGCTGTCTCCCTTCGACCCGTCCTTTGAGGAGTCCATGCGCCTCGTCGAAGGCCTAATGGAGGAATACAAGGACACGCTGCGGGAACTGGCGAAATGACCACGGACAGCGCCGGGTTTTCGGACCAGCGCCAAGCAGTCTACGAGCCAGTTTGGCTGACTACTGCTGAAGTCGTCGCGCTGCATGAAATGCAGTTGCGGCGCTTTGGCGGCCCGGCGGGCATCCGCGATCCGGGTGCACTGGAATCGGCGCTGGGGCGGCCTGTCAACAAGTGGCAATATGAGGGGGCCGATCTGGCAGGCATGGCGGCGGCGTATGCTTATGGCATCGCGCGCAATCACCCATTCATTGATGGCAACAAACGTGCGGCTTTCGTGGCGATGATGCTGTTCTTGCGCAAGAACGGCGTCAAATTTGCGCCGTCACAAGCCGAAGCCACATTGATCATACTCGGCCTTGCCGCTGGCGAGGTCAGCGAAACCAGCCTCGGGCGCTGGATCAAGGACCGCTGGCCAGTTTGAGCTTACCGCCGCACGTTGGCCGTCTCGCGCGCATGCAGAAACCGCAAGATTCGCTGTGCCGTCGGGCCATTGAGGCGGCTGTAGCTGTCTCTGAAGCCCTCCAGTTCGCGTTCGCCGGGCCGTTGTTCGGGCCGCATGATGAGCAAGGCCTTCACGGTCGCCCATTGCAGCTCGGCGGAACGCGCGACAATCAGCGTGAAATCATGGTCGCCTGCCGCGATGCCGCGCTCGACCAATTGGCAAGGCAGCTTGGCCAGATAAGCGAGCGCCGCAATGGATTTGTCCACCGCGTGGTGGCGGGCAAAATCAAGCAGCGTTTCCTCATTCACTGCATTGGCCTGAATCAATTCCATCACCTCATTCATGGCGAGGCGTGAGGCCTCGGCGCGGGCGGCGGTCTCGACAGCCAGTTCGCGGGTGCTGCTGGTCACGGCATGGGCGATGATGCGGCGGCTCGTGCCCGGCACATCGCCCATCAGGCGGTCCTTGGCGGCATTCTTCGCCAGTTCGAACAGAGCGGCCATGTGTTGGTGGGGGATATCCGAGCGCCGCCCCAAGGTGGATTGCAGGAGCTCGTCGGTTTCAGACTTCGACAGCAGCGCCTCGAAACCTTTGTCCGAGAACGACGCGCCCGGATTGCCTGCCACGGCATTGACCACCACGCGGTCACCCGCCGTTACCAGCACATCGGTCACTTCGGCGGAGAGCTTGCGCCGCTCGGAGATGGCCAGCATGTGATCGCGCCCGCCTTTGAGAGCGAGAGTAATCAGGTCAGCGTCGCCCAGGCACTGCGAGCGCGCAAGCACCGGGCGGGCCACGCCGATTTCGTCGGCTGCCAGCTTGGCGATGACGCCGGGCGGAGCATTGGGAATATCCGCCAGCCGCTCGGCCAGCCGGGCGCGGGCGCGCACCTCGATGGCGTCGGTCATGAGGCCGATGACGTGGTCGAACAGCGCCACATGCTGGGCCGTGAAATCTGGCGCGCCAGCCACGAACAGGTCGGTCACATGCTCCATGGCGGAGGCACGCGCCTGAGGCTCCTTCCGCTGGAAAGCTGCGCGCAAATCATCAAAAGCAACACGAGACACGTTCTGAACACCCGGCGCATGACAGCGCCCCACAACCCACCCGCCCCTGTGCCCGGTGGATTGCTGACGCAGCGGCAACAATAAGGGCTAAACCCTCACAGGATGTTACTGCGGTGGCGCGGTTTCCGGCCTATTCGTGCTGATGAAGCTTTCCCTTGAAAAACCTGGCAGGATCAGCCATATGAAGTCTCAAGAACTCTCATTTGCGATTGATCGCTAAACGAGGAGTGGGCCCTGCGGGACCCGCTCTTTTTTATTGGCGCAACGCGAGCTGGTCACGATGCTGCCTGAACCGGATACCCAGACCTCCGTACCTGCTTCGGCCCCGGCGCCGGAGCCTGTCCCCAATTCTGTTGCGATGACGCCGCGCGTCATCGTGGAGCAGGGCATGGCTGCGCGCGTGGCGCAGATCATCGAGCCGGCGATCATGGATCTGGGCTACCAACTCGTGCGCGTCAAAATCACCAGCGCCAACGGCTGCACCCTACAGATCATGGCCGAGCGCACCGACGGCACCATGGGGATCGAGGATTGCGAGGCGGTGAGCCGCGCCATCTCACCCGTACTGGATGTGGATGATCCCATGACGCAGGCGTATCACCTGGAAATCTCGTCGCCCGGCATCGACCGACCACTGGTGCGCATCGTCGATTTCGACCGCTGGGCCACCCACGACGCCAAGATCGAGCTGGCCGTGCCGGTGAACGGGCGCAAGCGCTACAGGGGCGTCGTCACCTCGGCGGGGGACACCTCTTTCGTGCTGACCCGCGATGACCCCAAGGAGGGCGAGGCCGCCGAGGTGGAACTGCCCTACGCCAATATCGGCGAGGCGCGCCTCGTGTTGACGGATCGCCTGATCGACACGGCGCTGGGGCGGCCCGATTCGGCCAAGCAGCGCAAGAACAAAGACACAGATGCCCATCCGACCCGTGGTCGAAACCCGACCAAGCGGCCGAACAAGTCAAAAGCCAACCGGCGGCCCTAACCCGCCGTCACGCAAGTCATTTTGGGGAGAGAACCATGGTTGTGAGTGCAAACAGGCTGGAGCTTCTGCAGATTGCGGATGCGGTGGCACGCGAAAAGCAGATCGATCGCCAGATCGTTATCGAGGCGATGGAAGACGCCATCGCCAAGGCGGCCCGCTCGCGCTACGGCGCGGAGACGGACGTGCACGCCGAGATCAGCACCAAAACCGGCGAGTTGCGGCTCTCGCGCCACCTGCATGTGGTGGACCAGATCGACAATGATTCGCGCGAGATCACGCTGGTGGAGGCGCGCAAGCGCAACCCGGCGGCTCAGTTGGGCGATGCTATTGCCGAGCAGTTGCCTCCGTTCGATTTCGGCCGCATCGCCGCGCAATCCGCCAAGCAGGACATCGTGCAGAAGGTGCGCGACGCCGAGCGCGACCGCCAGTACGACGAATATAAGGATCGCATCGGCGAGATCGTCAACGGTTCGGTCAAGCGCGTGGAATATGGCAATGTGATCGTGGACCTGGGTCGCTCGGAGGCCATCGTGCGCCGCGACGAGCTGATTCCACGCGAGATTTTCCGCCCCGGCGACCGCATCCGCTGCTTCCTCTACGATGTGCGCCGCGAGCAACGCGGGCCGCAGGTGTTCCTCTCGCGCACCCATCCGCAGTTCATGGCCAAGCTCTTTGCGCAGGAAGTGCCGGAAATCTACGACGGCATCATCACGGTTCGCGCCGTCGCCCGCGATCCCGGCTCGCGCGCCAAGATCGCCGTGATCAGCCGCGATTCCTCCATCGATCCCGTTGGGGCCTGCGTGGGCATGCGCGGCTCGCGTGTGCAGGCTGTGGTTGGCGAATTGCAGGGCGAGAAGATCGACATCATCCCGTGGTCCGAAGACGTGGCGACCTTCGTCGTCAACGCGCTTCAGCCCGCTGAAGTCGCCAAGGTGGTGCTCGATGAAGATTCCGAGCGCATCGAGGTGGTGGTGCCCGACGAGCAGCTCTCGCTCGCCATTGGTCGCCGTGGCCAGAACGTGCGCCTGGCGTCGCAGCTCACGGGCTGGGACATCGATATCCTGACCGAAGCCGAAGAGAGCGAGCGCCGCCAGAAGGAATTCCTCAGCCGCACGCAGATCTTCATGGAAGCGCTGAACGTCGACGAGGTCGTGGGCCAGTTGCTCGCATCGGAAGGCTTCCGCACGGTCGAAGAGCTGGCCTATTCGGATGATTCAGAGCTCAATTCCATCGACGGCTTCGACGACGATACGGCGGTCGAAATCAAGCGGCGCGCGCAGGAGCATCTCG
>JANMMT010000181.1:0-19520 GCA_031373545.1 Hyphomicrobiales bacterium | reverse complement strand
CGCGGCACCCACAATTCGGGAAAGCCCTGGGCCTTGGCGTAAGTCAGTAGCGTGGAGCGCTCCGCATCGCCCTTGTCGGTCACGAGAATGATCTGTTCGCCCTTTTTGGCATCTGGCAGCGAAACGGCGACGTGGTTTTGCGCGGGCCAGAGGCTGGCCGCCATCGATTCGATCGCTGCCAGCGAAATCATCTCGCCGCCGATCTTGGCAAAGCGCTTGGCGCGGCCCTTGATGGTGATGAAGCCGTCATCATCCATGGAAACGATGTCGCCCGTATCGTGCCAGCCGTCAGCTGGCGGCTGGATGGTCCCGGGATGATCGGCGAGCATGTACCCCAGCATCACGTTGGGCCCCTTCACCACGAGCTTGCCGCCTTCGTCGATGCCGGGCACCGGATCAAGCCGCCAGTTGATGCCGTGCAGCAACCGCCCCACCGTCCCCAGTTTCATGCTCTCGGGAATGTTGCAGGCAAGCACAGGCGCACATTCCGTACAGCCATAGCCCTCAAGAATGGTGGTTCCGTGGGGGTCCCACATGCGGCGCGTCTCATCCTTGACGCGCTCCGCTCCGGTGATCACGAAGCGGATGGATTTGAGATCCTGCGTGTCAGCGGCACGGGCATAGCCGACCAGGAACGTGTCCGTGCCGAACAGGATCGTCGCCTTCACCTTGGCAATCAGGCGGGGGATTTCACGGTAGTGCAGGGGGCTGGGGTAAAGCACCACCTTCATGCCGTTGAGAACCCCCATCATGAAACCCGCCGTCAGCCCGTAGGAGTGAAACACGGGAAGCGGATTCATGATGATGTCAGTCGGCTCCAGGAGGGTGTGGCCGAAGGACGCGATCTGACGGCTGTTTGCCAGAATGTTGCCGTGACTGAGCACGACGCCCTTGGGTTTGCCTTCCGAGCCCGACGTGAAAAGGATGACGGCGGGGTCGTCGCGCTTCACCTTCGCTGCCATCGACGCCGCGCTGAACCGCGCTTTCAGCGCACCCTTCACCTTGTCGAGCAAGCCGAGATTGGCGCGCACATCATCAAGCCAGACAATGCGCCGGGTCTTGCCCAGTTCCGCGACGACATCATCGAGCTTGGCATTCTCGATGAATTTGCGGGCGGTCACGATGGTCTTGATCTCAGCTGTGTCGCAGGCGGAGGCAAGGTTACGCAGGCCTGCCGTGAAGTTGAGCAGTACGGGCACGCGCCGGTGAAACATCAGACCAAAGATGGTCACGGCAACACCGTTGACGTTTGGCAGCAGCACGCCCACGTTCTCGCCGCTTGCGGTGCCGTCGCACAGTTTGCCACCCAGCACCATGGAGCCAAGCACCAGCCGCTCGTAGCTGAGTTCGGTGCGGTCCTGATCCTCGACGATCGGCTTGCCTTTGCCATACCGGCTCATGGCGTCCAGCAGCGCACCCGGAAGCGACTCATGAGGCAACGGAGCCACGAACAGGCTCTTGTCAGGCTTGGCGTTCATGTCGGGCCGTTCTTGTTATTGTGATTTTTTGTGGTGCGTTTCTAGGGACCAGCATGTCGTGCCCGCTTGCGCCTGTCGAGGGGGCCATCAAAACATTATCGCCACATCAACACCGAGCGCTCACGCGCGCCAGCGTGTCTCGGAATTCAAGCGATCGCCAAGCCGCTGAAACAGCCGGGCGCTGAAATAGACTTCTCGACTGATCATGTGGCCGAAGCTGCCGCGGTCGAACGGCGCGCCCTGATCCATGGTCGCCAGCAGGTTTCCGGGCAGGTAATGCGAGGTCTTGATCACCCCCTCCTGGCTGTAGGTGATCGCCGCGAGGGTCGGTATGCGCCGCACGGGGTCCGCATCCAGGCATCGCACATCGATCAACACGTCGCGCGCGGCGGGAATATCGAGGATCATGACCAAGGCCTGGGCAAACGTTGCCGCACCGCCAAACGCCGAGGCAACTGCCCCATACGGTTTGAGCACCCGCAGACCCAACGTTACCTCGCCCGCCGATTGCACCTTGACCGGGACGACCGACAGGATGGCCGAGACGATTTCATCTGCCCGCAAGCGGGGCTCGACCGGCCCGCGCAGGTCAGGAAGCAGGCGCGCCTCCCGCAAACGCTGCAACCTGGCGGTTACCTCTCCGAAAACGCCACTTTCGGTGGTCAGAAACTCTTCCAGATCACGCGATTTCAATCAGATGCCTCTCTCCACGTCACATATGTGTCGAGCGGGACGGACTGGAAAACAAGAGGGTGATTTTTCCAGCACATTGCACAGGATGACTTGGGTCGGTCAGCCCCTGCCACCCTCGCGGATGGGTGGCTGAAAGGCAAAACCCATGTCCCAGGGAAAATAGATCCAGCTGTCCTGCGCCACTTCGGTCACGAAGGTGTCGACCAGTGGCTTGCCTGCGGGCTTGGCATACACGGTCGCGAAATGTGCGTTGGGCAGCATCTCGCGCACGACGCGGGCGGTCTTGCCGGTGTCTACCAGATCATCGACCACCAGCACGCCCGCACCGCCGTTAAACCCGCTGATGGCATTGTCGATGCCCTTGAGCACCTTGAGTTCTCCCTGGCCGGTGTAGCTGTGATAGCTGGCGATGCACACGGTCTCGATCAACTTGATCTCCAGCTCTCGGGCCACGATCGCGGCGGGCACCAGTCCGCCCCGCGTGATGCAAACCAGTGAGGTGAATGGACCCTTCTCGGCCAGCCGCCACGTCAGCATGCGGGTGTCGCGATGGAACTGGTCCCACGAGACGGGGAAGGCCTTGTCGGCGGAGGGCTGTGCCATGAATGATCCGGAGGGTTAGACGGGTGCGTTGTCGCCGTGCAAGTTTTGCAGGGCTTTCGCGACGTCGGCAATGGCTGCATCCACGGCATCCACATCCTTGCCGCGCACCACGATCTGGTTGCGGAAGCCGCCGTTGACGAAGGACGGGTAGGACCCGATGGAGACATGACCGTGCGCCTTCGCCACCTCACCGAGCGCCGCGGCGTAGATGCCTTCGGGCACACCGTTGGCATCAATGGTGCGGGCGATCATCCGGGTGCCGGTGGCAAGGGTGGGCGCAACATTGTCGAGCATGGCCTGCATGATCGAGGGCACGCCTGCCATGACGATGACATTGCCCAGCTTGAACCCCGGCGCGCGCGAGATGGGGTTTTCGATCAGGTCTGCCCCGGCAGGGATGCGCGCCATGCGCAGGCGGGCTTCATTGAGTTCTTCGGGCGTGTAGCGCTCCTGCAGCATGGCGACAGCACGTGGATCATGGTCGATGGGGACACCGAAGGCTTTTGCCACGCAATCGGCTGTGATGTCGTCGTGTGTCGGCCCGATGCCCCCGGTGGTAAAAACATAGGTGAAGCGTGCGCGCAGGGCGTTGAGTGCACCAATGATTTCGGCCTCGTCATCGGGCACCACGCGCACCTCGCGCAGGTCAATGCCGACGGCCGTGAGATATTCGGCGATCGTGCCGATGTTCTTGTCTTTGGTGCGGCCGGACAGAATTTCATCCCCGATTACGAGAATTGCGGCGCTGATGGAAACGGAAGCATGGGACATGCGGTGTGTGTAGCGGTGCAAGCCGCCCACATTCAAGCGGCTTGCGGCCAGGTGCTCACAATGTCACAGGTCGCGCCCATGCAGTTCAATCCTCCGCTCACATCGGGCCGCCTCATCCAGCGCTACAAGCGCTTTCTGGCGGATGTCGAGCTGGACGATGGCACCTTGACCACAGCGCATGTGGCAAACTCCGGCTCGATGCTGGGCTTGAAGGCACCCGGCAGCCGGGTCTGGCTGCGGCCTGCTGCCAACCCCAAGGCGAAACTCGCGTGGAGTTGGGAACTGGTCGAGGCGGATGTGCCGGGCGGCGCGCAGATCGTGGGCATCAACACGAGCAACCCGAACAGGCTCGCCGAAGAATCCATTACCGCCGGGATGATCCCGGAGCTGGCCGGTTATGACGGCCTGCGCCGCGAGGTGCGCTACGGGACGAACAGCCGCGTCGATCTGCTGCTGACCGCGATGGGACGCGCTGATTGCTATGTGGAAATCAAGAATGTCCACATGATGCGCGCAGCTGGGCTGGCGGAGTTCCCCGATTCGGTCACATCCCGCGGGGCCAAGCATCTGGCGGAGCTTGCCAGTATGGTCGTGGCTGGCCACCGCGCCGTGATGCTGTTCGTGGTGCAGATGCAGGCCGCGCGCTTTGCCTTGGCGGCGGATTATGATCCGGCCTACGCTGTGGCTTTCGCCAAGGCGCGCGATGCGGGTGTGGAAACGCTGGTGTATGTCTGCGATGTGACGACAGGCGGCATCCGCATCGAGCGCCGCATTCCGATGATCGGGTGAGCCATGGCTAATTCAGGCAACAGTGTCACGGGCGTGTGGCATGGGCTTTACAGCTACCAGGCTGACCGTGCGCCGGTGTATTTCGTCGCTACGCTCATCCATTCGGGCACCGGGCTGTTTGGCACGACGCACGAAAGCGAGGTGGGCGAAGAAGGCGCGCCCCTCACGCTCTTTGCCGCCATCGCCGGCTCCGTGGCGGGATCGCAGGTGGATTTCACCAAGACCTATGACGGCTCGGGCGGCTGGCAGCACAGGGTCGCCTATGACGGCGACCTCAGCCCTGACAAGACCGAAATCGAGGGGACATGGACCATCCCGGACAAGGCAGCCGGACGCTTTCTGATGATCCGCTCACGTGGAGCCACCGAGAGCGTGGTGCGCAAGGCGTTTCAGAAAGCGTAAAGGCGTTTCAGAAGGCGTAGATTCAATGGGCCAGGATCTTTGACAGGAACTGCTGCGCCCGCTCCGAGCGCGGCTTGCCGAAGAAGTCGTCTTTCGGCGCATCTTCCACGATCTCGCCGCGATCCATGAACACCACGCGATTAGCAACCTTGCGGGCAAAGCCCATTTCGTGGGTCACCACCATCATGGTCATGCCTTCATGCGCCAGCTTGACCATCACATCGAGAACTTCGGTGATCATCTCCGGGTCCAGCGCCGACGTCGGTTCATCGAAGAGCATGCAGATCGGGTCCATCGCCAGGGCGCGGGCGATGGCGACGCGCTGCTGCTGGCCGCCGGAAAGCTGTCCGGGAAACTTGTGCGCATGGTCGTGCATGCCGACGCGGTCCAGCAGCGCCATGGTCTTCGCCATCGCTTCGGTGTGGCTGCGCCCCAACACCTTTTCCTGCGCGAGACAGAGGTTTTCGGTGATCTTCATGTGCGGAAACAGTTCGAAATGCTGAAATACCATGCCGACACGCGAGCGCAGCTTGGGCAGGTCCGTGGTCTTCGCCGTGATGTCGATGCCATCCACGGTGATCGTGCCCTTCTGGATCGGCTCCAGCGCATTGACGCACTTGATCAGTGTGGATTTGCCGGAGCCTGACGGGCCGCACACCACGACCACTTCGCCCTTGGCCACCGTTGTGGTGCAGTTGGTCAGCGCCTGAAAAGTGGGCGAATACCATTTGCTGACGTTATCGATCTCGATCATTTGATGACTCCAGCGTCAGCGCAGAATGGCGGTTTTGGTCTGCAGGTGCCGCACGAGACGCGACGCCAGAAAGCAGATCACGAAATAAACAAGGGCGGCAAAGATATACATCTCGACGAGCCGCCCGTCGCGCTGCGCCACCTTTGAGGCCGCGCCCAGAAAATCGGTCAGCGAAATGACATAGACCAGCGAGGTGTCCTGAAACAGGATGATGGTCTGCGTCAGCAGCACGGGAAGCATGTTGCGCAGCGCCTGCGGCAGCACGATGCTGGTCATGACCTGGCGGTAGTTGAGGCCGAGCGCATAGCCCGCCGCGACCTGTCCCTTGGGAATCGACTGGATGCCCGCCCGCATGATCTCGGCAAAATACGCCGCCTCGAACAGCACGAAGGTGATCAGCGCCGAGGTAAATCCGCCGACGCGCATGGGGCGGTCTGCACCCGTCACCCATTGCCCGATGTAGGGCACGAGAAAGTAGAACCAGAAGATCACCAGCACCAGGGGCAGCGAACGCATAAAGTTGACGTATCCCGCCGCGATCTGCGGCAGGATCGGGATCGAGGACAGCCGCATCAGTGCAATGAGGGTGCCCAGGATCAGGCCGCCAACCGCGGCCAGCAGCGTGAGCATGACCGTGAAACCCATGCCATCGATGAAGAGGTAGGGCAGGGAATTCTGGATGACGTTGAAATCGAAACCGGTGAACATGGCTCATTTTCCCGCGATGTAGCCGGGCACAGCCACGGAGCGTTCAAGCATGCGCATGAGCATGACGACGGCGAGGTTCACAAGGAGATAGATGATCGTGGCCGCCGTGAACGCCTCGAACACCTGGAACGAGAACTCCTGTATCGCCCGTGCGCGCGCCGTCAATTCGATCAGGCCGATGGTGAGCGCCACGGAGGTGTTCTTGATGGTGTTGAGGGCTTCGGATGTCAGCGGCGGTAGGATGATGCGGAAGGCCATTGGCAGGAGGACATAACGATAGGTCTGCAAGGTGGTGAGGCCGAGCGCCATGCCCGCCATGCGCTGCCCGCGCGGGAGCGACTGGATGCCGGCACGCAACTGCTCGGCCACGCGCGCCGACATGTAGAAGCCGATGCCGATGGCGGCGGTCCAGAACGGCGCATTGGGCAATTGCTTGATGGCGAGGCCCCAGGCGCGCGGCAGCAACTCGGGCACCACGAAATACCACAGGAACAGTTGCACCAGGAGCGGGATGTTGCGGAAAAGCTCGACCCAACTGCTTCCGATGAGCGCCGCCCATCGGCCCGGCAGCGTTCGGATGACACCGATGATGACGCCGAAGAACAGGGCGATCGCCCAGGCAAGCAAGGCTGTCACCACCGTCCAGCGCAGGCCAGACATCAGCATATCGAAATAGGTGCCCACTCCCTCCGGCGAGGCCTCCCAGAAAATGCCCCAGTTCCAGTTGTAGTTCATCGGGTGCACGTCACTTAGGTTGGCTTTCGATCAGAATGTCATTTTGCGGCGGCAGAGCCGTGCCCAAAATGACGTCGCAATGGAACAAGTGGAGTCTGGGACTGCGCCAGAAGCGCAGCCCCGAACACCGTCGATCAGTAGGAAGCCGGATCAGCCGAATCGGTCGGCTTGGCAAACATCTTCTTTGTCGCCTCGTTCATCGGCGAGTTGAGGTTGATGCCGCGTGGCGGGATCGGCGCATTGAACCACTTGTTGTACAGCGCTGCCATCGCGGGGCTGGCGTAGAGCTTGGCGGTGGCGTCATCCGCGACCTTCTTGAAGGCGGGATCATCCTTGCGCAGCATGATGCCGTAAGGCTCCGGCAGAGAGAACGCATCCGACGAGATGGTGTACTCGGCGGGAGTACGCGCTGTGGCGACCAGGCTGGCCAGCAGGATGTCATCCATCACGAAGGCGGCGGCACGGTCTGTTTCCACCATCAGGAAGGCTTCGGCATGGTCCTTGGCAGGCAGGATCGTCATGTTCAGGCCGCGCGCCGTGTTGGCCTCGTTGACCTGGCGGATGTTGGTCGTTCCGGCTGTCGACACGATGGTCTTGCCCTTTAGATCGTCGATCTTGGTGATGTTCTGTGATTTCTTCGTCACGTAGCGGCTTGCCGTGATGAAATGCGTGTTGGTGTAGGATATCTGCTTCTGGCGGTCGGCATTGTTGGTGGTGGAGCCGCATTCAAGATCGACCGTGCCATTGGCAAGCAACGGAATGCGCGTCGCCGACGTGACGGGAACAAGAGCCACCTTCAGGCCCGGCATTTTCAACTCGGCCTTCACGCCGTCCACGATGGCGGCGCAGATATCCATGGCAAAGCCGACAGGCTGCTGCTTGTCATCGAGATAGGAGAAGGGCACCGAGGCATCGCGGTGACCAATGGTGATTGTGCCGGTTTCCTTGATCTTTTTCAGAGTGCCTGTCAGTTCCTGCGCCGAAGCAGTGGAAAAACTCGCGGCTGCGGCAAGCGCCGCGAACATCATTGTCTTCGTTTTCATGTCGTAACTCCCGGTTGGTCTTTTGAAACGTGTGGTTATTGCGCCGCCATGCTGGACATCATGCGCCACAACCGCTCGACGGCGCGGTTGGAATTGTCCTTCAGGCGGTAGGCCATGATGCTCAACGGCATGCTCCATTCGTCGCCCGGCAGCGGCGTCAATTCTCTGTTGTAGTCGGCGACCGTTCCCTCGGGCAACCAAGCGACCCCTTGTCCACCCCGCGCCAGATCACGCAGGACATCAGCCATATCTGATGTGATCACTGTGCGGGACGCAAGGGGCGTGGCTGAACTTTCCATGATCAGATCCACAAGGCGGGCAAAGTAGACGCCCTTGGAATACATCAGAAGCGGCGCCGGGCGCGCAGACGTGCCCGGCCAGACAAAACCGCCGCCTGCCAGCAAACTTGCGCTGGCATAGGGCCTCAGGGTGTCGCGCCCGAGCTGGAGGGTTTCCACCCGGTCCGCCTCAACGGTAATGGGTTGCTGCGGCGCCTCGAATCCGATGATGAAATCCACCGTTCCCGACATCAGCCAGGTGCCCAGATCATGGACATTGCCAATTTCCAGCGCGCAGGACACGTTCCAGCCCTTTGACCACTGGCGCCACCAGCCCGGAACGCGCGAAGTGGCCAGCGCGAACGGCACGGCGATGCGCACATGATCAGTCTTCGCGTCCGTTCGGGGGCTGACTTCAGCCCGTGCATCGACAATCTGCCGCAGGAGTTCGCTCGCGGTGCGGCGGAACGTTTCGCCCTCCGGCGTCAGGCGCGTGGGAAACAGGCTGCGATCTATGAGGGTTGCGCCGAGCCAGGCTTCGAGCTGCTGGATGCGGCGGCTGAACGCGGCTTGCGATGTATGGCGCAGTGCGGCCGCACGGGTGAAATTCCCTGTCTCGGCGACGGTGAGGAAGTCCTGTAGCCAGCGCATCTCCATCCAGAATTTATGCGATGGCTGCGCCCGCGCGTCAATGCAGGTTTTGCATGGGATAGCGCTGGCACGCGCAGGGCACCGCGCCGCTGGACACATCCGACCTGTGAAATTTGCAAAGCTTGCATTGGCATTCGGGCGGGTGACCGGCGATAATCAGGCAACGTTTTCAAGGACTGGACCCGACACGATGGACATCAAGCCTCCCTACCTGCTTTTTCTCGGCGATGTGCCCGATCAGCTCGCGGCCAAGACCGCATCGGGCATTCAGGATTGGCGTCCGGAGTGGTGCGTCGGCCAGTTGCGCCTCGCCGGGTGTAAGGCCGATCTGAAGATCCCTGATCTGTCGATCGAGCAGGCCCGCGCCAAGGGCGTCAAGACCATGATCGTGGGCGTGGCCAACGCGGGCGGCGTTTTGCCGGAACATTGGGCGGACAGCATCGTCAAGGCGATCGAGGCGGGCTTCGACATTGCTTCGGGCCTGCATATGCGGCTTGGCGACAATGCGGCCATCAAGGCGGCCGCTGCCAAGCATGGCCGCTCGCTGTTCGATGTGCGCCATTCCGACCAGCGTTTTGACACCGGCAAGGGCACCAAGCGCAGCGGTTTGCGCCTGCTGACTGTTGGCACGGATTGCTCGGCCGGCAAGAAGTACACGGCGCTCGCGCTGGAACGCGGCATGCGCGCACGCGGTTTTGATGCCGATTTCCGCGCCACGGGCCAGACCGGCGTGTTCATTTCCGGTCGTGGTGTCGCCATTGACGCTGTGGTGGCCGATTTCATCTCGGGCGCAGTGGAATGGATTTCTCCTGAGGCGGCCCCCCATCACTGGTGCCTGATCGAGGGTCAGGGCTCGCTGTTTCACCCGTCTTTCGCGGGCGTGACACTGGGTCTGCTGCACGGCGCCCAACCGGACGCTTTCGTCGTCTGCCACGAGCCCACGCGCACGACGATGCGCGGCGTCAAGCACCCCTTGCCCAGCATCCAGGAGGTCATCGACCTGACCGTGACATGCGGCAAGCTGACCAACCCTGCCATCCGCTGCGTGGGCATCGCGATCAATACGTCAGCGCTGGACGATGCGGCAGCGCGGGCTTATCTCGCCGAAGTGTCATCAGCGCATGGCTTGCCTGCAACCGATCCGGTCCGCTACGGCGTGGACACGATTGTCGACCGCATCGCTGCAGATTATCCCGCCAGCCTGGCCAAGGCCGCCTGAAGAACCGGCAGCCTGCATAACGCTGGCCGCTCAAGGACCATTCCCCAATGACGCAGAACTTGCCGCCACTTCGCTTGACCATTGCGGTGGAGCGGTTTCCCATTGCGGGCGCTTTCACAATCTCGCGTGGCAGCCGCACGGAAGCGGTTGTCGTGACCGCCACGGTCACCGATGGCACCCACAGCGGGCGCGGGGAATGCGTTCCCTATGCGCGGTACGGCGAAACGGTGGAGGGCATCTGCGCGCTCATCGAGGGTGAGGCGGCACGGCTTGGGGCAGGCGGAGCGCACTTAGACCTGACCGCTGGCCTCAAGGCGGGCGCTGCCCGCAATGCGCTCGATTGCGCGCTCTGGGACTTTCGCGCCAAGGCTTCCGGCCAACGGGCCTGGACCTTGCTGGGGCGCGCAGCACCGCCCGAACTCCTGTCCTGCTACACCTTGAGCCTGGGCACGCCCGAGAGCATGGAGGAGGCTGCGCGCGGCGCTTCCGCGCGGCCGCTTCTCAAGGTCAAGCTCGGGGGTGAGGGGGATACCGCCCGCATCGCGGCGGTGCGGCGCGGCGCGCCCCGTGCACGTCTCGTGGTCGATGCCAACGAGGCCTGGCGGGCGGAAACACTGGCCGAAAACACGGCGGCCTGCGCGGCCGCTGGGGTGGAACTCATCGAGCAGCCGCTGCCCGCCAATGACGACAGCGCCCTGCGTGGTTTCAACTCCCCCGTCACGCTCTGCGCCGATGAAAGCGTGCATGCGCGCGACACGCTGGCGGATGTGGCGACGCGGTACCAGGCGATCAACATCAAGCTCGACAAGACGGGCGGCCTAACCGAGGCGATTGCCATGGCTGATGCAGCCAGGGCGCTGGGCCTCAAAATCATGGTGGGCTGCATGCTCGGCACGTCGCTTGCCATGGCACCAGCGGTGCTGCTTGCGGGCGGCGCCGAATACGTCGATCTTGATGGACCACTGCTGCTCGCGAAAGACCGCGAACCCGGTTTGCCGTTCACGGGCAGCATGATCGGCACGTACGGACCCGAACTCTGGGGCTGATAGCCATTCGTGTGAATTGGCGGCTCCCCTTGCGGCCACCTTCGCCCTCGGCTACCCCTTGCCATGAATACGACGACGCAGATTGCTCGTGTTGATAGGGCGAAATGCGGACATGGCGAAATGGTAGACGCAAGGGACTTAAAATCCCTCGGTGGAAACGCTGTGCGGGTTCGAGTCCCGCTGTCCGCACCAATCCGCGCTCACGCGTCACTTGAAACGGCGCAGCATTGAGGAACCACGATGACCATGACGGCGGCAGATCTCAAGATCAAGATTTTCTCGGATGGCGCGGACAAGGCCTCGATGCTCGAACTGGCGAAGCATCCGCTGGTCAAGGGTTTTACCACAAACCCATCCCTCATGCGCAAGGCCGGCGTGGTGAACTACACGAGCTTTGCTGCAGAGGTCGTGGCCGCCATTCCGGATCGGCATATTTCCTTCGAGGCTTTCTCCGATGAACTGCCGGAGATGGAGCGCCAAGCCCGCACGATTTCTACATGGGGCGCGAATGTCTACGCCAAGCTGCCTGTCACCAACACGCGGGGAGAACCGCTCTACGAGATGGTCCACCGCCTGTCGCGCGAAGGCATCAAGGTCAACCTGACGGCGGTTTTCACCCATGATCAGGTGACCAAGGCGATCGCTGCGCTGGAGGGCGGCGCGCCGGCCGTGATTTCCGTGTTTGCCGGCCGCATCGCGGACACGGGCATCGACCCCATGCCCGCCATGCGCGATTATGTGGCCCGCATGCGCCAGACCCCGAACATCGAGTGCATCTGGGCCAGCACGCGCGAGCCCTTCAACATCGCGCAGGCCGACAGCATCGGCTGCCACATCATCACGGCGCCCGCCGACATGATCAAGAAAACGGCGACCTTCGGCCGCGCGCTTGAGGCGCAGTCGCTGGACACGATCCAGGTGTTTCGGCAGGACTCCATCGCCGCCTGCTTCACGTTCTAGGCCGTTTCTCCGAAAATATCGCCAAAAGCCGCGCGCAGTGCGGCATCCACGTCTGCCATCTCCACCGGCAGGCCGAGTGCGACAAGGCTGGTCACGCCCAGGTGCCGCTCGGCCACGCCGCAGGGCACAATGCCGGCGAAATGGCTGAGATCGGGCTCCACATTGAGCGAAATGCCGTGATACGTCACCCATTTGCGCATGCGGATGCCGATGGCGGCGATCTTGTCCTCGGCGATATCCCCGCTCGACCCGCGCGGTTTGTCCGGGCGCTTCACCCACACACCCACGCGATCCTCGTGGCGCTCGCCCTTGACGTTGAACGACGCCAGCGTCGCAATCAGCCAGGCCTCCAGCGCAGCCACGAAGCGCCGCACATCGCGCGGGCGCCGGTTGAGATCGAGCATCACGTAGGCCACCCGCTGGCCGGGGCCGTGATAGGTGTATTGCCCGCCGCGTCCGGTCTGGTGCACGGGAAAGCGCGCTTCGAGCATGTCGGCGGCCTGCGCACTCGTGCCGGCGGTGTAGAGCGGGGGGTGTTCGACTAGCCAGACCCGCTCGGCCGCGCGTCCTGCGCTGATGGCGGCCACATGCGCCTCCATGGCGGTCACCGCATCGGCATACGGCGTCAGTCCGGCGCTCACCACCCATTCGACAGGTGGTGCGCCCACCGCTGGCAGCAGGATTTCCGTCAGATTGTTGCGCTGCGTTAACCCGTCCTTGACCATGATTGCAGATAGTCTGACCCACACGCACTCTGCAACCCATGCCAGCGTGACAACCAGATCAGACGAGGGCCTCCGTGGCGACACTGGATAAAGTAGCAGTCGAGATTTCCGTTGTGCTCGGGCGTTCGCGTATGCCGATCCATCAACTCCTGCGCATGGGCCGCGGGGCCGTGATCGAGCTTGAATCGGGCGAGGAAGACGAAGTCGAGATTCTTGCCAATGACATGCCCGTCGCGCGCGGCCTCGTGGTGGTGCAGGGCAACCGCATTGCGGTGGAAGTGCGCGAACTGATCTGCCGTCCCGGTACAACAGAACATTGAGCGGCTGCGACTTGAGACTTGTCACACGCGGAGCGCTCTGCTACCCGCCACTCACCTCATTTGCGGTCGTGGCGGAATTGGTAGACGCACTACCTTGAGGTGGTAGCGCCGAAAGGTGTGCTGGTTCGAGTCCAGTCGTCCGCACCATGATCAAAGACCCCGTTGCCTTGTGCAGCGGGGTCTTTGTCTATGTCCCGCTTGCAGCCTGATTCAGGGCCTGCGCCGCACGGTGCCATCTTTAATGAAAACTTCGAAGGGCGTTGTTCCGGACGCGCTGCCATCTTTGGCGCGCCAGCGGCCATTGGCGCAAAGCGTGCCGCCTTGCACGGGCGTTGCATCGAACGCGACTTCGTTCTGGAAGGTGGCACCGTCAGGCATCCGCACGGAAAAATCCGTCGTGCAGGTGTTGCCTGCCACGATCGGTTTGTAGCCATCGATCATCACACCGCCGCCGCCTGTGCTCTCGAACGGGTTTTGCAGCAAGGGCCAACTGGCGTAGTCCGGCGTCTGGGCCATCGCGGAAGCGAACGGAAGGGCAGAGAGGGCAAGAATAAGCTTGAGGCGCATGTGTCAGACCTTTCTGGTGTCTCCTTCGGCTACACCCCAAGGGCTGATCTGGATGCAACGTCAGCTTCTGATCTTCGCCCATAGCCGTTTGGTCCATCGGCGGCTGTCGGCGACATTGAACGTCAGCACCACAGTCCCGTAGAGAAGGGCACCGCAGCCCGCCATTAACGGCAGGTTGAGCAGGGCAGGGCCGCTGTGCCTGAAGGGCCACAGGCAGAGCGCCATCAATGTTGTTGCCCCGAGGATCACCCCAACATCCCGCAGCGCCGGCCGCGCCTCCGCCACCCGCAGCGCGCCGATCGCCAGCACCAGCAGCCCGCTGGCAAACCCGGCGGACATGGCAAAGGCGACGTGCTGCGGGGCGTTGAACCGGGGGATAACGTACAGCAAGGCGCAATTGACGATCACAGCGGCGGCGCCTGTCAGAAAGGCCAATCGGGTCGCCTTCGCCACCATGAACACCGGGTTGAAACATGTTTGCGCCAGGCAGAGCGCCAGAAAGGCGGGCATCAACCAGATTACATAATCCGCAAAACGACCTCTGAAGGCAGGAGGCACCAGCAGCTGCTCGAAAGCCGGCAGCACCAGCACAAAACCCGCGGCCAGCGGCAGCATCAAAGCCAGGCCGATCACGCTGTTTCTGGCGATGGCCTTGTATGCATCCGCCAGCGTGGCACGTTCCGCGACGGCGACCACTGCGGGCAGTGTGAGAATTTCAAATGCCGCCGATGTCGTGCACAGCAGCTTGAAGCCAATGTCGGATGCCAGAGCGAATATGCCGGATTCTTCCAGCCCAAATCGCTCTGCCATCACGACGCGGTTGAGAAGTGGAACCGTGGCGTAGAGCACATTGGCCGCAATGAGCGGCGAAGCATAGCGGACGAACAGCAGCGCCTGCTGCTTCTCGGGCAAGCTCAATGACAGCGGCGAATCTTTCAAGCGGCTCCACAACGCGCCGACGGCAAGGCAACTGCTGACAGCCGCTCCCAGCATCACGAGGGCAGGGCTTTGAAACCACCAGGCCCCCCCACTCATCAAAACCAGCGCAAGGGCATTCTTGAGCATGACCAGCCGTGCATAGGCCGCATCATCCCGCCGCGCACGTGCGATGGCCTGCATGTAATCGAACAATCCGCCGCCGATGGCCGCAGCAGCGGTGGCAGCCATCATGGCCAGCGGCAGGCGCGCATCGACCCCTGCCATCCAACCGCTGAGGATCAGGATTGCCATTCCCAGCACGCTGTACGTGAAGAGACTGTCCAGAGAACGGCGGACCGCCGCGCGGTTGCCATCGTCTTGCGTGTAGAAACGCACAGCCGAAAGCTTGATCCAATCCAGGAATGCCGCGTTCAGCAACACCAGCAGCGTAGCGCCGATCGCATAGATGCCGAAGGCTTGCGGCCCGAGAAACCAGGCGACCAGCAAGCCCAGAACAAAATTCAGCAGAGCGTTTGCTGAAAAGGCAAGAACGGCGACCACGCCTAAACCTGCGCTGCGCGCTCGGGCTCGATGCGTCCCTTGCACACATCCACGAGGGCGCGCAAATTGCCTGCCAATCGCCCCCGCCGGTCCACGTAAGGTTCCGGGCGCAGGGATTTGGCGATGTTGGCCAGGATGTTGCGCGCCATGAGAGGCACGGCATGCGTGGCAGTCATCGTGCCCTTGCGCATGAGGTAAAGCGGGTTGACGATTTGGGCGTAGCCCAGCTTGCGGCCCGATGTGCGACCGGATTTGACACCCATGTGCACCCCTCTGAGCGCGTGGCAGCGCACGCGGCGCCCGCCCATAGCCACACGATAGCTGAAATCCACATCCTCTTGCCAGGCATAGAGCTTGAGCCGTTCGTCGAAACGCTGGCCTGCCAGAGCGGAGGTGCGAAAACCCATGTTGCAGCCATAACTGGGATAATTTTCATCCATGCCCGCAACATCGACCGGCGAGGGTGCATCTGACGCGAGCCAGCTTTCGGCTTCCTCAACGGACAATCCAGGGCCGTGAATGCCATCGGCCACCACTTGGCCCGTGAATGCATGCACATCCGGGTTCGCAATCAGCAGGCGCTCGGCTTCCGCGAGCCAGTGGGGCCCGGGTAAAAAATCATCGTCAAAGAAGATGATGGCATCCGTTTCCGGTTCCAGGAGTTCAAGACCTGCATTGCGCTGGAATGTGGAGCCTCGTGTGCCCAGCAACGATGTTACGGAGGGATCATGCTGGATCGAAGGAGGCAAATCGGCTTGTTCGCTGCCGATCACCACGATCCTGTCTGCAGGCCGGCTCTGGGCGGCAATGTGCTTGAGCGCATGGATCACCACGTCAGGGCGGCCTGCAGTGGCAATGGCAACGGCAATACGCATCATCTACCTCCCGACAAGATGCTGCTCCATACACCAGCAATGTTACCATGCGATTTATGCCACATCTGCGTTTGCCAATGCGTCGATAGCTCCCTAGGAGTGTCGCATTCATCCGAACACCCTGCGAAAGCCCGACACCATGGTTGATGCGCTTCAAGTGCCGGTTCCAGTTGTTCAGGACCTTGAATTTCGCGATGACGAGGGCGACGTCAGCGGCGCGTTCATGCAGCGCGTTTCAGCAGCGATCCATGATGCAGATGCCGCGACCTTGATGGCGCTTTCTGCTGACCTGCATGAGGCGGACATCGGCGCATTGCTGGAACACCTGGCCGCCGACGAGCGCCCGCGTTTTATCGGCCTGATGGGCGAGGAGTTCGATTACGCCGCGCTCACCGAGGTGGACGACGGCGTGCGCGAGGACATTCTCGAAGAACTGCCCAACGCGGCCATCGCCGAGGGCGTGCGCGATCTTGATTCGGATGACGCCGTCTACATCCTGGAAGACATGGCGGAAGAGGACCAGGAGGAGGTGCTCGCGCGCCTGCCAGCGCTGGACCGTCTCAGCCTGGAAAAAAGCCTCGATTATCCGGACAGCTCCGCCGGACGGCGCATGCAGACCGAGTTCATCGCTGTGCCGCCGTTCTGGTCCGTGGGGCAGACCATCGATTTCATGCGCGACACGCAGGACCTGCCCGAGCGCTTCTACAACATCCTCGTCATCGACCCGGCCTACAAGCTGGTGGGGGCGGTGGGCCTCGACACGCTGCTGCGGGCCAAGCGCCCCGTGCCGATCAACACCATCATGGGCGAGGCCGAGCACGTGGTGCAGGCGGTGGACGACCAGGAGGAGGCCGCGCGGTTGTTTCGCAGCTACAACCTTGTCTCGGTGCCGGTGCTGGATGAAAACGACCGCCTCGTGGGCGTGCTCACCTTCGATGACATCGTGGATCTGATCGAGGAAGAGGCCGACGCCGACATCAAGGCGCTGGGCGGCGTCAACGCGGAGGAAGAAATCTCCGACTCCGTGCTCGACATCGCCAAGGGCCGCTTCACCTGGCTCTTTGTCAACCTGCTCACCGCCTTGCTGGCTTCGGGCGTGATTGCGCTGTTTGAAAGCTCGATACAGAAGATGGTGGCGCTGGCCGTGCTCATGCCCATCGTTGCCAGCATGGGGGGCAATGCGGGCACGCAGTCCATGACCGTGGCCGTGCGCGCGCTGGCCATGAAGGAGATCGACCGTGCCAACGCCATGCGCGTGGTGCGCCGCGAGATGATCGTGGGCCTGCTCAACGGGCTGGCCTTTGCCGTCATCATGGGCATTGTCGCCAGCGTCTGGTTCGGCCCGGTGGATGTGGGCTTCGTCATTGGCCTTGCGCTGATCGTGACGCTGGTGGCGGCGGCGCTGGGCGGTGTTGTCATTCCGCTGACCCTGCAGCGCTACGGCGTGGACCCCGCCGTGGCTTCAGGGCCATTCGTGACGACGATCACGGATGTGGTGGGCTTCTTCTCGTTCTTGGGCATTGCCACGCTGTGGTTCGGGCTGCGGTGAACTCATTTCCTTGAGCCATAAAAAAAGGCCCCATCGCTGGGGCCTTTTCTGCGTTCTAGGACCGATTTCAGTACGAGTAGTACATCACGTACTCGACCGGGTGCGGGGTGTGCTCGAAGCGGATCACGTCCTGCATCTTCAGTTCGATGTAGGCGTCGATCATGTCGTTCGAGAACACGCCGCCGGCCGTGAGGAACCCGCGATCCTTGTCGAGCGCGCCGAGGGCTTCGCGCAGTGAGGCACAGACGGTCGGGATCTTCTTCAACTCGCGGGGGGGCAGGTCATAGAGATCCTTGTCCATCGCTTCGCCCGGGTGGATCTTGTTGGCGATGCCATCGAGGCCCGCCATCATGAGAGCCGCGAAGGCGAGGTAGGGGTTGGCCATCGGGTCCGGGAAGCGCACTTCCACACGCTTGGCCTTGGGCGAGTTCGTCCATGGGATGCGGCAGGACGCCGAACGGTTGCGCGCGGAATAGGCGAGCAGCACAGGAGCCTCGAAGCCGGGAACCAGACGCTTGTAGGAATTGGTCGATGGGTTCGTGAAGGCGTTCAGCGCCTTGGCGTGCTTGATGATGCCGCCGATGTAATAGAGGCAGGTCTCGGAGAGGCCGGCGTACTTGTCGCCCGCGAACACGGGCTTGCCACCCTTCCAGATCGATTGGTGCACGTGCATGCCCGAACCATTGTCGCCGTAGACAGGCTTGGGCATGAACGTCGCCGACTTGCCGTAGCTCTGCGCCACGTTGTGGATGGCGTATTTGTAGATCTGCATGTGGTCGGCCATCGTGACCAGCGTGTTGAACTTCATGCCCAGTTCGTGCTGTGCGGACGCTACCTCGTGGTGGTGCTTTTCGACCGAGACGCCCATGGAGGCCATCGCCGCCAGCATTTCGCCGCGCATGTCCTGTGCCGAGTCGTTCGGTGGCACAGGAAAGTAACCGCCCTTGACAGGCACGCGGTGGCCGAGGTTGCCGCCCTCGTAATCGGTCATGCCGTTGGTGGGCAACTCGACGGAGTCGACCTTGAAGCCGGTGTTGTACATGTCGGCGGCAAACTTCACGTCGTCGAACACGAAGAACTCGGCCTCGGGCCCGAAGTAGGCGGTGTCGCCCACGCCGGTGGACTGGAGGTAAGCTTCGGCGCGCTTGGCGATGGAGCGCGGGTCGCGCTCGTAGTTCTGGCCCGAAACGGGGTCCAGCACGTCGCAGACGATGTTCATGGTCGAGGCCGCGAAGAATGGGTCCATCGTGCAGGTCGCCAGATCAGGCTTCAGCAGCATGTCGGATTCGTTGATGGCCTTCCAGCCCGCGATCGACGAGCCGTCGAACATCAGGCCTTCGGAGAGGCATTCCTCATCGACGATCGCGATGTCGAAGGTCACGTGCTGCCACTTGCCGCGCGGGTCGGTGAAGCGGAAATCAACATATTTTACGTCGTTGTCCTTGATCGTCTTCAGGACGTCTTTTGCCGTCACCATGGTGGTCCTCTTGGATTTGGGAGCGAGAGAATGGAGAGGGGTAGCGCGCCCTCAGATCGCGTCAGCGCCGGTTTCACCCGTGCGAATACGAATGGCTTGTTCGATGGATGAAACGAAAATCTTGCCGTCGCCGATGCGGCCGGTTTGAGCCGCCGCGGAAATGGCCTCCACGGCTTTTGCGACCAGCGTATCGGCCACAACGACCTCCAGTTTCACCTTGGGCAGGAAATCCACGATGTATTCCGCGCCGCGATACAGCTCCGTGTGGCCCTTCTGCCGTCCGAAACCCTTGGCTTCGATCACGGTGATGCCTTGCACGCCGACCTCCTGAAGGGCTTCCTTCACTTCGTCGAGCTTAAATGGCTTGATGATGGCTTCAATTTTTTTCATGACCCAGC
>JANMMT010000180.1:0-9484 GCA_031373545.1 Hyphomicrobiales bacterium | reverse complement strand
TGGAACGGCGTCACGATTTTTGATGACTACGGCCATCACCCGGTGGAGATCGCCGCTGTGCTCAAAGCCGCGCGCGCCGCGACAGAGGGGCAGGTCATCGCCGTCATGCAGCCGCACCGTTACACGCGGCTCTCCTCATTGTTTTCTGATTTCGCGGCCTGCTTCAACGATGCGGATCACGTGATCATCGCGCCCGTGTATGCGGCGGGCGAGCCGCCCATCGAAGGGGCCTCCAGCGCGGATTTGGTGGCGGGCGTCAAGGCGCGCGGCCATCGCTCGGTGCAGGCGCTGGAGTCGCCCGACAAGCTGGCGGGCATGGTGAAGGCCATGGCCAAGCCCGGCGATTACGTCCTGTGCCTCGGTGCAGGCACGATCACGACCTGGGCCTATGCCCTGCCGGGGGAGTTGGGGGCGGGTTGAGCTGAATAGGGGCCTGATAAATGGTAGATATCAAATAGTATCTACCATTGTGACGTGCCCATGACAGCGACAGCCAAGCTTTTCATGCACGGTCGCAGCCAAGGCCGTGCATCTGCCCAAGGCTTTTCGCATGCCAGGAACAGAAGTCCGCGTGCACCGCGAAGGCAATCGAATTGTGGTGGAGCCGGTGCCGCAAAACCAAAATCTCCGGAAGATTGGGATACGTTCTGGCGCGTGCTGTACGCCGTGGGGTCGGATGATTTCATTGCAGAAGGGCGCAATCAGCCACCCATGCCCACAGGCCGCGACTTTGGCTTTGAACCTTGATCCATCTCGACACGAATGTGCTCATCGCGCTGCTCACGGGGCGCAAACCGTCAGTTGTCTCTGCCTTTCAAAAGGCGGCTGCAAGCGGTGCTCTGTTCGCCATTTCTGACATCGTGCTGCACGAGTTGCGGTTTGGGGCATCCAACAGTTCCAAAGTGCTTGAGAACAACACGCGCATATATGTGTTGCTGTCCGCACAATCCATTGATGTCTTGGCGTTCGACCATGAAGATGCCGATCACGCGGGGGATATTCGCGCCTGTCTGAAACAAATCGGCACGCCCATCGGCCCTTACGATGTGCTGATCGCCGCCCAGGCGCGCTGCCGGGGCGCAACGCTGATCACAACCAACCTGCGCGCGTTTCAGCGCGTGCCTGGTCTGAAGGTGGAGGAGTGGGGTGATGTCCCGGCAATTATGTGATCTGCCTCGGGGGCAGCACCCTATCGACATGAGCTTACGCGTTGCCGGGGGAGTTGCATAGGTGATGGTCTGACTGAGGAACAATTCAAGCAGCGGCTCGTTTTATTTTGAGAGGAAGCATTGTGCTTCTGCCATTGTGAAGGATGGACTCATGCGCACGACAACATTGTTATTTTCTGCAATTATCGCAGCAAGTTCTCTGCTTCCGGCCAGCGGCGCGCAGGCACAATCGAATTCAGACCGCTTGCCTGGGAGCAGTCCGTCCCAGTTCTATTCAACCAATCACCGCAACTATATGCAAGGTTACGTGCGCAATCGCACTGTCCCCTCTGTGACCTACGATGGTCAAATTGCAGTTGGGACGCAGCTGCCATCGACCTATACGTACTACGATGTGGATGGCAACCCTGAGGTGCGGGGATATCGCTACGGTCGATTCAACAACCGTTACATTGTGATCGACAGCGGTGGTCGCGTCGTTGATATGATTGATTGATCAATCAAATACTGTCCAAGACAAGCCATCTCATGATGCGTTGTGGATAGTTTGCAGGGAATTGTATCCCATATAAAGGGTAATAAAATTATTGACCATAACAGCAGCCCTTCAAAAGGCTGCTGTTATGTTATTGGCCATCAATCATTATCATATACAGATGCATGATTGAAATCTTGTTCAGCAAAACTTCAAGTGGCTTTACGCGCCGCCACCCCGCATCCGCGTGGCCATCAGGCCGATGGTTTTCATGTAGACGCCCGCCTTGTTCCACTCGCGCAGGGCGCCTTCATTGGCGGTGCCTTCGCCCCAGCCCGCACCGCGCTGCCAGCCCTTGCGGCGCAGGAAGTTAGCGGTGGAGGCGAGCACATCGGGCACAGATGACACGAGATTGGGATGGCCGTCGCCGTCATAATCCACAGCGTAATTCACATAGGAGGACGGCATGAACTGCGTCTGGCCGATTTCGCCGGCCCAGGCCCCTTTCATCTGCGTAATCGGCAGATCGCCGCGCTCGACGATCTTGAGGGCCGCAATCAACTCGTTCTCGAAGAAGGCCTGCCGGCGGCAATCGGAGGCCAGCGTGGCCACGGAGCGGATGATCGGCAGGTTGCCCTTCTGCGCGCCGAAGTTGGTCTCCAGCGCCCAGATGGAGACGAGGATTTCCGCCGGCACACCGAACTGTGTCTCCAGCCGGGTGGCGAGCGTGCGGTTGGTGACGATCCACTGGCGGCCGCGCTGGATCATGGCATCCGAGACGCGGCGGCGGTAGAAATCCTCGAACGACATCTTGAAGGACTTCTGATTGCGGTCGAGCCCGATCACGGTTGCATTGTAGGTGACGCCCGCCAACCCCTGCTCGATGGCGGCGGCGCTCACACCCGCCGCACGCGCGCGTGGTTTGAAAGCCTCGATCCAGGCGGGAAAACCCGCCGCATTCTGCGTGCACTGCTGCGCGCTGGCCGGAGCAATGCCCCAAAGGGCAGCGGTGCAAGCCGCAAGGACGGCGGTGGGAACAAGGCGCATGGGCATTCTCCTGACAAAGCAAGCCGGTTCTATCGACCGACAGTAACAGAACTCTGGCAGCAAGATACAGTTGCGGCGCGCCGCCTCCGCCGCCCGCCAATCGCTCTTGCTCTCGCCGCAATCCCGGTTAAACCCCCTTGTCATGACTGACCCCGTGCTTTTTCCCGACCTCATCCCGGAACTGGCCGCGCTGGCGCCCAAACTGAAGGGCCGCCTGCTGGCCAACCAGCCCCTAGCGCCGCTGACGTGGTTTCGCGTGGGCGGGCTGGCGCAGCTCTTCTTCACCCCGGCGGATGAGGAGGATCTGGCGTATTTTCTCTCCAAATTGCCGGTGGAGATTCCGGTCACGGTTGTGGGAGTCGGCTCGAACCTCATCGTGCGCGATGGCGGCATTCCGGGCGTCGTCATCCGGCTGTCGCCCAAGGGTTTTGGCCAGATCGACACGGTCGGAAAGGGCCAGATGCTGGTGGGCGCGGCGGTGCTGGACAAGAAACTGGCGGAAGCCGCGCTGGCGGCAGGTGCGGGCGGACTGGAGTTCTATTATGGCATTCCCGGCGCGGTGGGCGGCGCTTTGCGCATGAACGCGGGGGCCAACGGCGGCGAAACGAAGGATGTGGTCACCTACGTCACGGGGGTTGACCGGGCGGGCGACATGCTCACCTTCTCACAGGCTGAAATGGGCTTTGCCTATCGCCACTGCGCCGTGGAAAGCGACGTGATTTTCACCAGCGCGCTGTTTCAGGGCACGCCCAGCGATCCCGCCACCATCCGCGCCGCGATGGACGCCGTGCAGGCGCACCGCGAGGCCGCGCAGCCGATCCGGGAGAAGACGGGCGGCTCCACCTTCAAAAACCCCGCCGGGCATTCGGCCTGGAAGCTGGTGGAGGCCGCGGGCTGCCGGGGCCTGCGTGTGGGCGGCGCGCAAGTGTCCGAGCAACACTGCAATTTCCTGATCAACGCTGGCAGCGCCACCGCCGCCGATATCGAAGCACTGGGCGAGGAGGTGCGCCGCCGCGTGCTGGACACCAGCGGCTTAGAGCTGGAGTGGGAGATCAAGCGGCTGGGGCGGGCGCAAGCGTGAGGGCCTTGCTGATGAGCAAAGTCACCTGACAGCCATCCTGGTTTGCGTTGCTACAAACCCGTGACACGGCGCGCCAGCGCGATGATCAGAATCAATGTAGCCAGAAGCCCCCCCATGTTTCCCGCGATGCGCAAGATGTGTGTGGGAGCACCGGCCTTGAGGCCAAAGGGATGCAACACGCGGCCGAGGGTAAGCAACACGCCAGCGGCATGCAGCCAGATAGAACCCGTTCTATTGGCTTCTGCCACCACCATCAGCATCATTACCATGGGCACCCATTCGACAAAATTGCCGTGCTTGCGGATGCGCTCGTGCAGACCCACATCACCGCCGTCGCCGATGGATAAATTGATCTTGGAACGATAGCTGGCCACATTGAAGAAAAGAGCCAGGAATATGATTGCCAATGGCAGGGCGTAAAATGCGGTTATTGGCAAAGCTGTCATCTTTTATTCCTTTATTTGCTGCTGGCATGTCTGTGACGAACGAACCGAATGGATTCGGACATACTTATGATGAATACTTCGCGCAGCAATATGCTTTTGTCCATCATGCGGCGGAAGAAATCTGTGGCTCAATTATATTTGATATTATAGGGAATTTTCTGCGCCAAATCCGAGTTTTGAAGGGTTAGACGTGCGCTCTGAAGCGTTTGAAATAAAGGGGACTGGGTTGCGCTCCTGCCGCCGACATCGAGGCGCTGGGAAAGGAGGTCCGCCGCCGCGTCAAGGACACCAGCGGCGTGGAGCTGGAGTGGGAGATCAAGCGGCTGGGCGGGTTTAGTGCGCGGATTAACTCTACTTTTGTATGCTCAAAGGCAGATTAAATCAGAATCTGGGTTGTGGCATCACACCACAAAACGCCCACCGAATGGACAATAAAGGGATGAGTGATTTATGCAATTGATATGGCGTCCCCGTAATGCCGTAATGCCATGCGGGTCTTGCTGGAGTCATTTGCGGGTGGCGGCGCGATCAGGAGCAGGACCGGAACATCCTGCGCCGAGATGTATGCTTTGCCATCCGCCAAAGCAGGCAGGGCTACAGTTGCCATGATGAGGGCTGCGCCCACGATGTGGTGGCGGCGGGTGGCGAACATTGGGCAGCTCCGATGTTTGCGAGAGAATTTACAATTCACCATTGTGCAATCAAATGACACTTCAATGACGCGGATGGAGAGGCTATCGGATTCACTCGTGCCCGCCTATCTCTCCGCCCCAGTTTGCGTGCACATGGCGCATGCACAAGGACAGCTCCGTGACCCAAGCTCCGCCTCTGACCATCTCATCCGGCAACAGTGTGGTGGATGCCTATCTCCAGGATGGCTATCTCTCCGTCGTCGGCATGTCCTCGCGTTTTGCGGCGGCGATTGCGGCGCGGTTGTTGCTGATCCAGAGCGCGCAGGGCGTCGGCGGACAGGTGGCCGAGATCGGCACCTTCGAGGGGCGGTTTTTCATTGCGCTGGCGCAGGCGCTCGAGGCTGGCGAAAAGGCGGTGGGCATCGACCTGTTCGATTGGCCCAATCCGGAGGTGATCGACCGTTTCCACGCGAATTGCCGCCGCTTTGGCGTGGCGGATTCGCGCCGCATCACGCTCAAGGCCGACAGCCGCACGATGACCCCCGAAGCGCTGCTCGCCGCGGCCAAGGGCCGCATCCGCCTCTTCCACATCGACGGGGAGCACAGCCGCGCGGCGCTCACACGCGATCTGGCGCTGGCCACCGCCGTGCTGGCGGAGGGGGGCGTCATCATCCTCGATGACATGCTGCACCCCGGTTATCCCACGCTCATGGTGGCCGTACAGGCCTATCTGGAGAGCCATCCGGACATGGTGGTGCTGTGCGTCATCGACCGGGAAAGCCTTGTGGCGGCCAGCAAGTTCGTGCTGTGCCAGGCCACATGGTTCAAACGCTACGAGGCGGCGCTGCTGGAGGCGTTTCCCCACAACATCTGGCCACTGGGCGCGGATTTCGAGCCGCACTGGTGCCTCGTTCTTGCGCTCGACACGCGGCTGGCCGCGATTACCTGAAGCGCATTGGAAAATCCTCGACCCTTCGAGAGCCTCAGGGTGAGGATTTTGTGAGGGATGAGGGTTTTGATTGGGCCATCTGCCGCTGCCGTTCGCGGGCCGAGGCTTTCTGCGCATCGGTTTGTGTGTCGGCGCAGCGCGCGCAGCTGACGCCGTCCTCATAAAGCGGCGAAGCGAGGCCCGCCGCATCCACGGGGTGACTGCAGGCGAGGCAAAGCCGTGTGTCGGTGACAGCCAGGCCATGGGTGAGGCCGACGCGTTCGTCAAAGACGAAGCAGTCGCCTTGCCACAGGCTGGCCGCTGCCGGCACCTCTTCGAGGTATTTCAGGATGCCGCCTTCCAGGTGATAGACCGCGCTGAAGCCTTCGCTGACGAGGAAACTGGTGGCTTTCTCGCAGCGGATGCCGCCGGTGCAGAACAGGGCGATCCGGCGGTTCTTGTCGTGGGCAAGATGCGCGCGCACATACCCGGGGAAATCGCCGAAGGCCGCCGTGCCGGGGTCTGCCGCGCCTTGGAAGGTGCCGAAGGCGTGTTCGAAACTGTTGCGCGTGTCGATCACCAGCACATCGGGCTCGCTGATCAGCGCATTCCAATCGGCCGGCTTCACATACGTGCCAACCGCGCGCAAAGGGTCAACACTGGCGTCGCCGATGGTGACGATCTCGGCCTTGAGTCGCACCTTGAGTTGCTTGAAGGGTTGCGTGGGCGCGTGAGAATACTTCGGCGCGATGGTCAGCCCTGTGAGCGCCTCGATGCCCTCGATCAACGCGGTCATGTGCGGCGCGGGGCAGGCGAGGGTGGCGTTGATGCCCTCAGGCGCAAGCAGGAGGATGCCGCGCGCCTCATGGGCCGCACAGTGGGCGCGCAGTGGCTTCTGCAGCGCGGCAAAGCCGGAAAGTGCATGAAAGCGATAAAAGGCGGCGATGGATATGGTCATCGCGCAGGGGGATAACGCCGATGCGGCGTGCCTGCAAATGCGGCGTTCAGCGCGGCATGTAGATGAAGACGAAGTACAGCACGCACCAGACGCCCGCGTAGGCGCCGAGGTAATTGCGGTTGATGCCGCTGCTCTTGGGCGAGGTGCCTTTCCACATCAGTCCACGGATCACGAAAAAGCCGCCCAGCAGCCCCCAGAAACCTGTGGCGAGGAAGAAGACGTTGAAACCAAGCCGCATCGGCGCAAGGCCGCCGGTGGCAAGCGAAACGAGCGGCCCGTTGGAAAAGACGAACCAGGCCAGCACGAGCGGCACGATCACCATGTCTGCCAAGGTTTTGCGCATGGCTTCGCTGCGGGAGATGTCTGCGTGGTCAGGAGTTGTCTGTGTCATGGCATTACCATGGCGCAAGTCGCAGGCTTGTAAATGCGCAGAAACCCGGTGCTGCGGGCTTTGTCATGCGACAAAGTGTCAGACGGATTCCACGTAACGGACATCGGCGCGCGTGGGCGCGCCCCAGAGACGAAAAAAAAGGCCAGGCAAAAAGCCTGACCCCTCCTTCGCATCACAACAGTATCAGGCGCCGGTACATTCATGGTCGCCCGTATCTGCTGGTGCTAATTATGCAGCCTGCAGGTTACCAGCAGACATTTTGCCCGACTTGTTGTCGCGGACCATTTCGTAGGACAGCTTCTGTCCTTCGTTGATGTCGCGCATGCCTGCACGCTCAACAGCCGAGATGTGCACGAACACGTCTGGGCCGCCGTCGTCTGGCTGGATGAAGCCGAAGCCCTTGGTGGCGTTGAACCATTTCACTGTGCCGGTGGCCATGTAGAACCCTCCTTAGTGGCAGATAACGATAGAAACTTGTTGGACACATTCCAGCAAGCTGGTGCCGATTTAAGAAGGACGGAGGTTCGTGCAACCCGCGCAAGCGCGTTTAACAAAAGACCAGCCAAACATAGACCGATACGCGTACATACGAAAGTCGGGGCGCGGCGTCAACCAGATTCGGAGTTTGGTCATTTTCGTTGCCTGCATCGCCGCTCGGGTGCATCCTGCTGCGCAACCGGAGGATTTGACAATGCGGACCTGTCGAATTGCCCTGATGTCATTGATTTGTAACGCTGTCTTGGCTGTCTCCGTCTTGGCTGTACCCGCCCGCGCCCAAGATTACCAGGTGCCCGAGCACCTGCTGGGGGGCACCCATTGCCATTGCCGGGCCAAGGACGCGTTGTTTCCGCAGGGTGAGGAGGTCTGCATCATGGGTCATCTGCGAATCTGTGGCATGAGCCAGAATGTCTCGTCCTGGATTCAGACGGGGCGAACCTGCCCCACGTCCAGCCGCCCTCAGCCGCGTTACGCGCTATTGGCCTGCATGCGCGGATAGCTTCACGCGGATAGCTCCACGCGGAATGCCGCCGGAGGTGCAAAACAAAAGAGGCCGGGGCCCCGAGACCTCCGCCATCGGCCGGTTCTCGGGAGCAGTGGGAAGTCTTCAGGCGCGATGGAGTCCCCGATCGGAGCCCCGGCCGTTCCGGTGGGGATTGAGCCCCCGCCGGAATTCAGGTCCTGCAGGCGCAGCGCTTCGCCATAAAGGACATAAAGTGATATATATAGGAATAAAAAGATAGTGTCAACGCAACGCTAAAATCTGGCCGCGCTTCCACATAGTTAACGCAATACTAACACCTCTGCGTGCACTCTGAACGCTGACTTTGTCGGAGTTTCCACCCCTTGCCTGCTGCCGTCCCCTTGCCCGCTGAAACACATGTGGCCGTCCTGATGGGCGGCTGGGCCGCCGAACGGCCCGTCAGCCTCAAATCGGGCGCGGCCTGCGCAGCGGCGTTGCGCAGCGTCGGCTACCAGGTGACCGAGGTGGATGTCACCCCCGGCGTCGTCGCGGATTTGCAGGCGCTTGAACCCGATGTCGCCTTCAACGCACTGCACGGCCCGTTTGGGGAAGACGGCGGCATGCAGGGCATTCTGGAGATGCTGCGCTTGCCCTACACCCATTCGGGGGTGCTGGCCTCGGCGCTCGCCATGCGCAAGGACCGCGCCAAGGTGGTGGCGGCGGCCGCGGGCGTGCTGATCGCCCAAGGCATCACGGCCTCGCGTTTCGAGGTGATGAAGCACCATCTGTTGCCGCCGCCTTATGTGGTGAAGCCCGTCGCCAATGGCTCGTCGTTCGGCGTGTTCATCGTCAAGGAGGGGCGCACGCATCCGCCGCAGGAACTGGGCGCGGCCGACTGGCCGCTGGGGGATGAGATGCTGGTGGAAGCCTTCGTTGACGGGCGTGAACTCACCTGCGCTGTCATGGGCCAGGCGGACGGCGCGCAAGCGCTGGGTGTCATCGAGATCGTCTCCAACGTGGGTGCCTTCTACGACTACGACGCGAAGTATGCACCGGGGGGCTCAACCCATGTGCTTCCTGCTAAACTTAAACCAAATGTTTACCAAATGGTTCAAGAACAGTCAGTGCGGGCGCACGAGGCGCTCGGCTGCCGCGGGGTAAGCCGTTCCGACTTCCGCTACGATGATGCGACCGACACGCTCATCTGGATGGAGGTCAACACCCAGCCCGGCATGACCGAGACCTCGCTGGTGCCCGAGCTGGCAGCCCATGCAGGTCTGTCTTTTGGTGAGTTGGTCAAATGGATGGTGCTCGACGCCTCCTTGGATCGATGAGGATGCGGTTCTCAGGCTCCTCACGCGATCATGTTAATGCACAGGGCTCTGCCCTGCTGAGC
>JANMMT010000176.1:0-1996 GCA_031373545.1 Hyphomicrobiales bacterium | reverse complement strand
GCATCAGTGCCGCCCTCCCTCAAGATATGCCGCGCGCACCAGCGGATCAGACAGAAGCTCCTTGCCAGTGCCTGACAGCGTGATCACGCCATTGACCATCACATAGCCCCGATGGGCCAGTTTCAAGGCATGGAACGCATTCTGCTCGACGAGAAACACCGTCAGCCCCTCGGTCTTGTTCAGATCGCGGATGACGTCGAAAATCAGCTTGACGATCAGAGGGGCAAGCCCCAGCGAAGGCTCGTCCAGCATCAGGAGCTTGGGGCGGCTCATCAAGGCGCGGGCGATGGCCAGCATCTGCTGCTCGCCACCAGACAATGTGCCGCCACGCTGTTGCAGACGCTCCTTGAGGCGCGGGAAAATGCTGCAAATCCGCTCAAGGTCAGAGTCAAAATGGGCAAAGCCATCGACGGACGCGCCCATCTGCAGGTTTTCATAAACCGTCATGCGCGGAAAAATTCGCCGCCCTTCCGGTGACTGGGCGAGACCCAAGCGCGCAATCTCGTAGGTCGGCATCTGGGTGATGTCCTGACCGCGATACATCACGGTTCCCTCGCGCATCCGCGGGTTCCCGAAAACGGTCATCATCAAGGTCGACTTGCCGGCGCCATTGGCACCGATCAGCGTCACGATCTCGCCCTCGTAGACATCGACATCGACACCTTTGAGTGCCTGAATCTTGCCGTAGAACGTCTTGGCACCGCGCACCGACAGAAGCGGCTCGCGTGCACCTGCTGAAGAACCCGTTGTCGAAGTGGCCATCTGCGTCTCACTCATGCGACCACCGCTTCTTCAACATCTTCAACACCAAGATACGCCGCCACGACCTTCGGATCGTTTTTGACATGATCGGGCGTGCCATCGGAGATCTTTGTACCGTAATCCAGCACCACCACATGGTCGGAGATCTCCATGACAACCGACATGTCATGCTCGATCAGCAGGATTGACGCAGGCGTATCCTTGCGGATCGACAGAAGGAGCGCATTGAGGTCAGCGCTCTCCCTCGGGTTGAGGCCGGCGGCAGGCTCGTCAAGGCAGAGCAGCACCGGATCAGTGCACATGGCGCGGGCAATCTCGAGACGGCGCTGGTCTCCATAAGGCAAATCACCCGCAGGGTCATCGGCACGGTCAATCAGCTTGGTTTTTTCCAGCCAATGCTTGGCCTTCTCGATTGCCTGTTTTTCAGCAGCGCGATAACCGCCAACACCCAGCACGCCCAGGAATGTGTATCCGGACGCAACCATGAGCCGGTTGTGCTGAGCCACAAGCAGATTTTCCAGCAGTGTCATGCCGGAGAACAGGCGGATATTTTGGAAGGTGCGCGCGACCTTGGCTTTGGCCGAGATCTTGAAATCCGGCATGCGCTCCAGAAGGAATTGCTTGCCACCTGCATCAGCTGGATGCGTCAGCGTCATCATGCCTTCAGTGGGTTTGTAGAACCCGGTGATGCAATTGAACACCGTGGTCTTGCCTGCGCCATTCGGGCCGATCAGGGCGGTAATGTCGCCCTTGCGAACTTCGAATGACAGGTCATTGACGGCGGTCAACCCGCCAAAACGCATGGTCAGATGGTCGACCTGAAGCAGAGGTGCGTTGCTCATCAGCCATGCCCCTCTTTCACGAGCGACCCGGAGACCGCCTTGCTTTCCTTCAGGAAGGCCGTCGGTTCGCGCGTCGAGATCAACCCTCGTGGCTTCCACAACATGATCAGGACCATGGCGAGGCCGAAGATCAGCATGCGGTAATGCGCGGGATCAAAGCCGGCTCCAAAGAGCTGCTTTGTGAACTCCATCTCGCGCAGGATTTCTGTGCCACCGATCATCACGAAGGCGGCGATGGCGCAGCCCCAGAGCGAGCCCATGCCACCCAGCACGACGATGGCAAGAATGATCGCCGACTCCATGAAGGTGAAGCTCTCGGGCGAAATGAACCCTTGGCGCGCCGCAAAGAATGAACCCGCGAACCCGCCAAACATTGCACCAATGGCAAAGGC
>JANMMT010000039.1:0-3971 GCA_031373545.1 Hyphomicrobiales bacterium | reverse complement strand
GCGTCATTGAGTTTTCGCAAGCCGAGGTGCGCACGCCTGTGACTTCGCTGACCTACCGGGGCAAGCTTGGTGCGGGCGTGGCCGATGGCCGGATTTCGGCAGAGTTCCAACGCCTCGCGGATTTATCGGCGCTCGCGGGTCGCCAACTCGGCGGGACAGCGCAGTTGAGCGCGGCTCTGACAGGCACCCGCCTGAGCAGCGATCCGAACCGGCTTCGCCTGCGCGCCTCGGTGAATGGGTCAGCACGTGCATTGACCCTAGCCGATGCGCGTCTGGACGCCTTGCTTGGCCCCATACTGCAACTGAATGGGGACATCGCCCTGACGGATGGAACACTGGTCATGGAAGCACTGCGCCTGCAATCGGCAGCGCTGGACGCGCGTTTGGCGGGCCGGGTCAACGCCACCGACACGGCGCTTGCTGCTGCATTCGGACTGTCTGACATCGGCCTGCTTGATCCCAGACTTTCGGGCCGTGCCTCTGCCACAGCGCATGTGCGCGGGCTGACGGCTGATCCCGAGATGGCACTATCGCTTTCCGTTCCGGAGGCGACGGCGCTGCAGCGCCCTGTGCGCACGCTTGCAGCCACCGTGAATGTGCAAGCTCCTTTCAGCTTGCCCCGCCTTACAGCCTCCGCTGCGGGTCAGGTTGGCGGCAAACCGCTCGTTCTGGATCTGCAAATATCCGCACAGGAGGCGGACCGAGGTCGTCGCGCATGGTCCGCACACAAGCTCGTCGCTTCGCTGGGCTCCGTTTCGCTGGATGGTTCGGGGCGCATCAGCGCGGAGAATCTCATCGATGGCCGGGGGACTCTGAATGCCGGTGATCTGGACGATGTCTCGCCGTTGTTCTTGCGCAAGCTGAGCGGTGGCCTGCAACTGGCAGTCACGGCAACTGCCACCGAGACCGAAGGGCAATCCTTGACCATTGCGGGGGAAGGCAACGGGCTCGGCTATGATGCGATCAAGGCAGACCAATGGCGCGCGTCGCTTGCCCTGACGGATGCCTGGCGCGCGCCGCGCCTGCGGGGCGAGAGTTTCATCACAGGGCTTCAGGCAGGCAGCGCGCGCTTCGAGAAATTGGCCCTCAAGGCCGTCGCTGCGGCAGAACAGGAAACCGATCTCACGGTTTCCGGCCAGGCGCGGGGTTTTGATCTGGCTGGGCAAGCCCGGATTTTGGGCGGTGTCTCGCCGGCCTTTCGCATCGACACATTCCGGGCCGCGCGCGGCGCCCGCGTGCTGGCCTTGGCGGCACCTGCCATGTTGACGTTCGTGCCGGGCGGCGTGCGGACCGAAAATCTGCGCATCGCAGCAGCGGGCGGTCAAGTTTCGCTGGCTGGTGTCTTCGGGTCCTCTCTGGACGCGGTTGTGCGCGTGACGTCCCTGCCGCTTGATGTTGTCAGCATCGTTGCGCCGTCGCTCACCGTTTCAGGCGTGATGGATGGGCAGGCCACACTCACGGGAACGCCGCAAGCGCCACGGGGGCCCTTTTCGCTGAACGTGCGCGGGTTCAATCTGCCAGCCGCCCGCGCGGCGGGTGTACCGCCCTTGGATATTGCCGTGACTGGCAACCTCGTCGGTGATGCGGCCAAGCTGGATGCCACCGTGCGCAGCGGACGCGGCATCGCATTTGCCACAACGGGAGTGATGCCGCTGACGGCTGGCGGACGACTTGATCTCTCCGCGCGCGGAACGCTGGATGCGGCCTTGGCCAATGCGCAGCTTGCCTCTGCCGGTCAACGTCTTGCAGGGCGCCTCACGATCGATGCCACCGTGAAAGGGTCGCCCCTGCGGCCCGAAGTGCGCGGCGCGGCCACGCTGACGGGCGGAAGTTTCAGCGATGCGGTGCAGGGTGTCCGCATCACGGCACTCGAAGCGCGCGCGCGCGCGGATGGCGCTGTGGTCGTGATCGAGCGGCTGTCAGGCCGAACCCGCGGCGATGGCACGGTCGCGCTTGCGGGCCGCGTGGTTGTTGATCCCGCGCGCGGCTTCCCCAGCGAACTGCGCCTCACGGCACGGCGCGCCGAGCTTGTCGACAGCGGCCTCGCCCGCCTCATAGCCAATGCGGATCTCGCGCTTACCGGTGCGCTGACACAGGGCCCGCGCATCACGGGGCGCCTTGATGTCATCTTGCTCGACGTCAAGGTTCCCGAGCGCCTCGGCGCGTCTCGTGGTCCTCTGAGCGATGCGAGCCACATCGCGCCGCCCGCACAGACGCGGGCGCGGTTGGCGCAGCTTGCACGCGGCGGTGCGAGCAGGCAGGCGCGGCGCAGTCCGTCGGCAGGCAGCGGGCTTGCGCTCGATGTCACGGTCGATGCGCCGGGGCGCATTTTCCTGCGTGGACGCGGGCTTGATGCCGAGCTTGGTGGAACTTTGCGTCTGACGGGAACCACGCGGCAACCGGTGGCTCTCGGTGCCTTCGATCTGCGCCGTGGCCGGCTGACAGTGTTGACTCAGCGGCTTGATTTTTCGCGCGGAGAACTTCGGTTCGTCGGCAGCCTGGTACCGGAGCTCGACTTCATTGCCGAGACGCGTGCGGGGGATGTGACCGCCCGCGTCGCGGTGAGCGGCCCAGCGGATCAGCCCGCCTTCGCATTTTCTTCGTCGCCCGCATTGCCGGAAGACGAGGTGCTTTCGCGCCTTTTGTTCGCGCGCGCAGCAGGTGGCCTTTCGCCGTTCCAGGCGATCCAGTTGGCACAGGCGGTGGGGCAACTCTCCGGGGAGGGCGGGCCCGACGTGTTCGAGAATGCGCGGCGTGCGCTCGGAGTCGACAATCTCGACATCACCACAGGCGCGGACGGGCCGGGCATCGGCATTTCCCGTGCGATCTCGGACAGGGCGCGCATCGGTGTGAAAGCAGGGGCCACACCACAGATGACGGGCATAGGCATCGACATCGACCTCACCCGGCGCCTGCGCCTTCAGGGCGAGATCGGTGCCGATGGCAGAGCCTCCGCCGGAGTCGGCATTGAAACCGAGTATTGAGACGCAACCTTGAACACACCCTTCAATTGCAAGAGTGCGCAAGGTTTGGGCGCGCACGGCTATTCGCCTCGCTGAGGCCAATTCGTCACTTGGGGGGTCTGGTATTTGGTCGCCGCGCCCATTCCAGTTTCGCATGGCGGCCATCAGCGTGATCAAGCGCATCGGTGTCAAATCCATGTTTGCTTGAAAACTTGGGAACAGAGGTCTGATCGAAGCGTTATCCATTTAGCATCTGAGCGGCACTTGCTGACAATCAGAGCGAAAACCCCAGGAGAAATCAAATGATCAACAGAACAATACTGTCCATTGCCGTGTCCACAATGCTTGCCGGTGCAGCGCTGGCGCAGCAGCCTCCCGCCAATCCGAGCGCGCCGACAAATCCGGCCGTGACCATGCCATCGACCCCATCGGCTGCGAATCCCGCACCTGGGGCCAACAGCTTCACCGAAGCGCAGGCCAAGTCGCGTCTCGAAGGCCAGGGTTTCACGGGCATCTCCGCCCTCGTGAAGGACAAGGATGGCATCTGGCGTGGCACAGCCACGAAGGGCGGCCGCACAGCCAACGTCGGCATCGATTACCAAGGCAACATCGTCGAACGGTAACCCATAGCGGTCACCATTCTCAGCCACACCAACAACAGGAGATACTCCAATGACAACCAATCTTTCCCGCCTGTATGACACAAATGCCGAAGCGCAGAGTGTGATTACCGACCTCAAGAGAGCCGGTGTGCCGGACGGCGACATCAGCCTCATTTCAAACAGCGGCGAAGGTGCCGAGTCCATGTCTGATGCAGGAACGGGCGCTGCCACCGGCGCAGGCGTGGGCGCTGCCCTGGGCAGCGGTGCAGGCCTGCTCACCGGCCTTGGTATTATGGCCATACCCGGTGTGGGGCCGATTGTGGCCGCTGGCTGGATGGCCGCGACACTCACCGGCATTGTTGCCGGTGCAGCTACAGGTGCTGCCGCGGGTGGCCTGGTCGGTGCG
>JANMMT010000079.1:0-5495 GCA_031373545.1 Hyphomicrobiales bacterium | reverse complement strand
GGCCACCAGCCTGTAGCTGCCTGGGGCGATGGCGCTGGCGAAGGTGGAGATGGCAAAACCACCCAGTGCCGGGCTGTTGCTGTGGATCTGTTCCCTCTGAATTGGGTACACATGGGATAGCATGGGTTTTTTTGGGTCGTCAACAGTCTGTTAAGAGATTTCCCGCGGGCCGGACACCAACGGATGGAAGCCAGCCGAGTTGAATCTCTTAGGGTTAATAAGCGCTTAAAATCAGCCGCTTTGATTTTGCTTGAAACAACATGAGGCGCAAAAAAGTATTACGTCCGAGGGCGTAGGCCGCCCGGCCCCATCGGCCTGCTGTGTGACCCAGCCAAGATCCCACTCCGCATGAAAAAGGCCGCGCCACGAGGGCACGGCCTTCTCTCACGGGTATCGCCGCCAAATCAGGGGCAGGCTTAGCGGGCAATCACCGCAATATCGCGCACGCCGTTGGGCAGACCCGTCACCTTGCCGAGCGCCTTGACCGTGCCATTGGTGATGTCGAGCGTGTGCAGCGTGCCGCCGGTCAGCACGAAGCCAGTGTTTTTGCCCTCGGCATCGGTCGAGATGTCGAAGCTCACATCATTGGCCTTGAGGCCGGGCGTGCCGAGCGTGGCAAGGACACCGTCGTTGGGCGGGGCCTGACGCAGGAACGTGCCCATCGCCGTGTCGATGTCATAGAGCGCAGTCTCCTTGGTGCCCTTGACGCTGTTGGAATAGGCACCTGCCGTGACCTTGGGCGTCTTGCCCGTGTGTGCGTCGGTCTCGGCGTATTTCAGGCGGCCGTCCACGGTCACCTTGCCATCGTCGACATTGGCCCGCAGGCTCGTGCCGTCACTGCCCAGCAAGCGCAGGCGATCGGCTGCGGGGTTGAAATCGACAGTTGCCATCACGCCCTCGGGCAGCATGGTCTCAAGCTTTGACTTCATCGTGGCCTGACCGGATTTGGCATCGACCGTGTAGACCGTGCCATCCGTCGTGACGGCATAGAGCATGCCGTCGGACGGGCGCTGGTCGATGCCCACGATGCGGCCGTTGGCGCCCTTGACGGCGGTGTTGCCCATCGCCTTCAGCGTCTTGCTGTCGAAGGTGGTGAGTGTGGCATCACCCGACAGGGCAACGATCATCTCGGCGCGCGCAACAGCGGTCATGGAAAGACCGGCTGCGAGCACGGCGAGTGTGAGCTTGGTTGTGCGAAACATGATAAAACTCCTCAAGTATCAAGTGGATCGGATCGCGGGGCCTGCCGCCCACGCATTGAGGAAACCCGCTCAGCCACCAGATGGATGCGAAAAGCTGTAAAAATTCATTGTGATGTGCATCCAGCACGCCATCCCTGGTGTAGAGGTGTCATGAAGTGTCTTGCCGTGGGATATGCGATGTTGAGCGACGATGATGTGACGCGCCTGATCGGCCGGTGTGCGGGCGGTGACCGCGCCGCCCTGCGCCAACTGTTCGAGCGCGAGGCCCCGCGCATGATCGGCGTGGCGGAACGCATCGTGCGCCGGCGGGCGCTGGCGGAGGAAGTCGCGCAGGACGCCTTCGTTCTGATCTGGCGCAAGGCCGCCAGCTTCAACGCCGCACTCGGCTCCGGGCGCACCTGGCTCTACACGATCGTGCGCAACCGCGCCCTCAACATCCTGCGCGATGAAAGCCGCACGGAACTGGCGGCTGATCCGCAGGATCTTGAGATGGCCAGCGAGGATGAGGATGCCGAAACCATGGTCGCACGCCTGGGTGAGGCGAGCCGACTGCGAGCCTGCCTTGAACGGCTGGAGCCGGCGCGGCGCCAGGCCATCGTGCTCGCCTACACACGCGGGCTCAGCCACGGGGAACTGGCCGGCAAGCTCGGCCTGCCGCTGGGCACGGTGAAATCCTGGATTCGCCGCAGCATGGCCACGCTGAAGGAGTGCCTGTCATGACCGAAGACAAGGCCACCGTCGCCGATCTGGCCGTCGACCATGCGCTTGGGCTGACGGAAGGCGCGGCGCGCGAGCGGGCGGAACGCCTGATGGCAACGAACGCCGCTTATGCTGCCGAGGTCGCCTTCTGGCGCAACCGGTTGGGCGCGCTCGATGAGACCGCACCAGAGCATGCACCGGCCACACTGACCTGGGATGCGCTCGATCAGGCGCTGGATGCGCCAGCCCCGCGTGCCACCGCTTTGCCGCGACCAAACCTTTGGCAGAACCGTGATTTCTGGCAGAGCCGTGATTTCTGGCAGAATCTTGCCTTCTGGCGACCGGCGGCGCTGGCGGGTGGCTTTGCGAGTGTGCTGCTGGTTGCGGGCCTGGGTTGGCAGGCCTCGCGGCCACCGGTCCAGCCGATCTACGTGGCGGTGCTCTCGACGCCCGAGGGCCGCGCCGCTGCGGTGGTCAACGCCTTTGCCGATGGCACTGTTTCTCTGGTGCCCATCGAGACCATTGCCGTGCCGCAGGGCCGCATTCTGGAGGTCTGGACGCTGCAGAGCCGCGACCAGGGGCCTGTCTCCGTGGGTCGAATCGACCGCGCCCGCACGCTCAAACTCGATCTGGCACGGCTGAAATCCCCGACAGATGGCCACCTCTTCGAGATCACCGTGGAGCCGCCGGGCGGATCGCCCACGGGACGCCCCACGGGGCCGGTGCTGATGAAGGGGCTGGCCGCGACGGCGTTGTGATTAGGGCCTCTCGGCACCCAAAAAGTAATGCCATGTGCCATCCGGCCCGATGCCCAGGCGCCAATGCGGATACCGACCCTTTTCGCGCCACGCCGCCACCTCGTGCTGCGCCAGGATGCGGTAGACATCCACAAGCTGCTCGGGCGTCAGCAAACGCGGATCAAGCGCGGCAAAATACGGCCACACGATCATCTCCTGACGCGTGCCCTGCCCCGTGATGGCATAGCCCACCGCCAGCATGTTGAGCATGGCCCCCATGGTGGCGCGGCCCTCGCCATCGGCCGATTGCGCGCGCAGCAGCCTGATCAAGGCATCCGCCATGACAGGCATAACATTGCCCGGATTCCGCTGCGCAGCGGACCGCTCACGCTCGAAGCTCGGCGGGACTTCATTCGTCTCGATGGGACGGCGGAAGGACTGCACATCCCCGCTGCGGGCAGCATCCAGAATCAAACTGCGCATGCGGCGCACCTGCGGAGGCAGCGCGTCCAGATCACGTGACACCACGGGCGCGGACAGGCGAGGCGATTGCGCTGCGGCCGGCACGGCGCAGATCAGAAAGAGAGCAATGGCAACACAGCGCATGCCCCTTCAGGAGCGCGCCCTGCCGCGAGCGTCAAGCTTTTTCAGCCGTGGCGCTGCACGGTGAACTCTCCGTTGAGAATGCGCCTTGACAGGCCATCGGTGAACTTGCCCACGGCCTCTTCCCCGTAAGCCTGCACGAATTCCTTCAGCGCCGTGAAGAGCGCGGCCTGCGCCAGGCAGTCGGGGTCCACCCCGTCGAGCTCGCCTTCGGCAAAGGCTTCCATCATCAACTGGAGCGCGAACTGCTTCTGCTCGGCGACACCCCGTTCAGCAGCTTCTTCCGCAGGCACATGAAATTCGGAGGTTTCAAATTGTCCAGACATATCATCCCCCAAGCTCGAAAGAGCCGACGCATTTTTGATGTCTCACGCTTAGCCGCCACACTGTCTGGACGCGACCAAGACCTTAGGGAAAGGTTAACACGGATAGGGATGCGGCCCACTTCGGCACAAGGCTCACGCGCCGTATTTGGTCGCGAGTTCACGCGCCAGGCGGCCACCTTGCGTGTTGAGATCATCCAGCGCGGTGCGGCTGCGGTCGGTGCAGGTGCGGTGCATGGGTTGATAGGCGAGGTATCCCCGGTTGTAGGCGCCTGCAAGGCGCTCGCGGCGGCCTGTCGTCGTGCCTTCGGAATCCAGCAATTGCTGCATGCGTGCCAACCAGTCGGCATCACGTGGCAGAGGCTTGCACAGGGGCGTGAGATAGGCGAGCGCGCCCATCACCTCCGCAAGACGCAGCAGATCGGGCTCGTAGGCCGCTGGCGGCGGCTCGGGTGCGGGGGCGACAGGTGCAGGTGTTGCAGGCGCGGGGGCCGAGGCACGTGGGCGGGGTTGCTGGGCCGCAGCGGGCCCAAGCTGGGACGGCACGGTCAGCGACACGGCAGCAGCGAGGATCAGGAGGCGGCGCATGCGGACTCCGCAACCACGGACCGGGCTTTCAGCACAATGGCCGGCAGACCGCGCGTGGTGGGCCAGCGCGCCACGTCATCCGGGCGCACCCAATGGGTTTGGCCAATTTCGGCGGAGGACTGCGCCTCGCCCGCCTTCCAGTGCGCGGCAAACACCACGACGATGGCATGGAAGGTGACGGCGCCCGATGCATCGCGGATGATCGTTTCCACGTGGTCGACAAACCCGGCGATGGTGGCAGTCACACCCACCTCCTCGTAAAGCTCGCACAGCGCGGCTTCAGCCAGGCTCTCGCCCATTTCCACCCGCCCGCCGGGAAAGGTGAACAGCCCCCTCGCGGGCTCCACCAAGCGCTCGCCGATCAGCACGCGCCCCTCGCGGAACACCCCGACCGAGGCGGCGAGCAGGGGGCGGGCAACCTTGAAACTGGGTGGGAGGATGGCGCGTGGCATGTTGGCCTTGCCTTGAATGTCAAACGTGCTGTCCGCCGTTGATGTGCAACTCCGCGCCGTTCACATAGGACGAGGCACTGCTGCACAGGAACAGGATGGCGCGGGCGACCTCCTCGGGCGTGCCCAGCCGCCGCATGGGAATCTGGCTTTCCACGATCTTGTCCGTGCCGGGCGAAAGGATCGAGGTGTCGATCTCGCCGGGCGAGATGGCGTTGACGCGAATGCCCAGCGGCGCAAAATCCGCCGCCATCTCCCGTGTCAGGCCCGCCAGCGCGGATTTGGAGGTGGCATAGGCCGCGCCCGCGAACGGGTGCACCCGACCGCCCGCAATGGAGGTGACATTGACGATGGTGCCCTTGGCCTCCTGCAACTCGTTCAGCAGCCCGCGCGCCAGCATGATGGGCGCGAAGAAATTCACCTGAAACACACTCTTCCAATCGTTGAAGGGTGTGGTTGCCGCACCCATGCGCTCGCCGTTGGGACCTTTGGGCGAGATGCCGGCGTTGTTGACCAGTGCGTGCAGCTTGCCGCCCTCGACATCCAGGCGCTTCTTGATTTCAGAGATGCCGCGCATGGTGTCCTCGGGGTCCGAGAGGTCGATCTGCACATGGTCCGCCGCGCCCGATGGCCAGGGGCACTTCTCCGAAAATGCCTGCCGCGAGCACGACAGGATGCGCCATCCTGCCATGGCGAAGACCTTGACCGTGGCATGGCCGATGCCGCGCGAAGCGCCCGTCAGCAGCAGCACCGGACGATTGCCGGGCTCGGTCTTGGGCAGGTTCATCATCGCCGCAGGCATAGATGACATGGGCATTGAAAGGCCTCGATAGCGCGAAAGGATCAGGGATACAGGCGTGTCTTGTCAAAAGCAGCGTTGACGTTCTCGCGTCG
>JANMMT010000071.1:0-33815 GCA_031373545.1 Hyphomicrobiales bacterium | reverse complement strand
ATATTGCGGCTGCATGGGCGACAGAGAGCTTCACGCCCACCGCCTGCATATCCTCTGAGAACGCCTCCACCGCAGCCTCGACCAGACGCGCGGGATTTTGCATCTCGGGCTCCAAATCGTAAACGCCCGTGTCAAGCCGCGTGATGTCGATCATCGAGGTGACCATGCGCAGGAGATCATGTCCGGCGCTGCGGATGATCCGGGCATAATCCGCCACACGGTCTGGATCGCTGGGCATCGTGGCCGGCTGGGCGAGCACATCGGAAAAGCCGATGATGGCGTTCAAAGGGGTCCGCAATTCATGGTTGACGGTCGACAGGAAGGCCGCCTGCGCGGCTTTGGCTTTCTCGGCCTGTGCAGCCGCGCTCAGCAGGCGCTCTTCCTCCGCCACGAGGGCGTCCACATCCCGCAAGGTGGCAACCGTTGCCAGTGCCGCGCCGGCCGAAGCACGCACCTGCATCTCGATCCAGCGATAGACGGGGCGCTTATTGTCGGCCGTACGCCTCAATCGCAGGCGGATCGTGGCCGGTGTGCCGGTGGCCGCATCTGCAAAGGCGGAAAGAAAAGCCGGACGATCGGAGACAAGCACAAGTTCGAGCAGGCCCTTGCCCAGCATCGTTGCGGGATCGAGCCCCAGCAGACGGGCGCAGTTGCCGCTTACCCGCAGGATGTTGCCGTTCGAATCGGAGGCAATAACGGTTTCGGATACAATATCGCCGATTTCATTGCCGATGATGCGCTGCTCGCGGGTGTTGAACTTTTCCGCCTCGATCGCCTGGCCAAGGCCGCGCACCAGCATACCCATGTTTACGACAGCAAGTGCCGCGGCCAACACGGCACTCACGGTGCTGGTGTGGGCGACCTCGGGTGTGTGCAGGAAATCAAGCGCGAGCAGCCCAAAACAGCAGGCGATGCCCAGAATGCTGACCCTGCGCCGGTGGCGGGCGGAACTGACAACGATGGCCTCGATGACGGCAACAGCGAACATGAGCGCAGCGGCTGTGCTGTCCATGCCTTTGAGCACACCGCCGGTCAGTGCCGCGATCATGCACAGAAGCGACATTGCGACGGCGCGATCCAGAACGGCGACGCGGCGCACTTCCAGCGCAACAACAACGGGCATGGTGGCGAACAGCACGAATGCCGCGGTGACGCCCCATGGCTCGGCTGAGCCCATGGCAAGGGCGGGGAACAATGCCAGTATCACGGCAGTCGCGACGAGGCGCGAATCGCGGAACAACCGCAGCCGTGCGTGGGCGGACAATGGCATCAGCATGGCCAATGTAGGCTTGGCAAATGCGGGCTTGGCAAATGTGGGCTTGGCCGGTGTGTGGCTGGCATGGGCCATGCGAAATCCTGCGCGTGCGGTGCTGCCGCGTATCCGGACTATGCACACCCGACCTTAAGCGAAGGCTAAATTTGGTCCCGTTCCCTCCATTCCGTGCCTTGCTGCGAACAGGGTTTACAAAACATTGCCTCGATCCTGCGAAAACCATTGAAGTTGGTAGGCTGACGGAAGGGCAGGTTGCGCTATGACAGGCTGATGAGGAGGCCCCCATGCCTGTGTTCCGCATCGCCTGTGCCATCGGTTTGCTGTTCATACTTGCGCCGGAGAAGACAGGGGCTGTCCTGCGCTCCCTGGCTGGTGCGGCGCAAGAGGCGCGGGCCGATTTGCCGGGAGGTCTGGCTGCCAGCGTCCCCATGAGCCCTGAGCAAGCCCTTGCCGCCTGCCGCCAGTACCCAGAAATGTGCATGGAAGTGGCCAGAACCGCGTCAAAGACGCGCTAGACCCCCCTCTGGCGTGTGCTTGCCCTCGACGCCGCCGTGGGCGACTGCTATCTGCGCCCCATGGCGAAGCAGACCATCGACAACATCCGCAATTTTTCCATCGTGGCGCATATCGACCACGGTAAATCCACGCTTGCGGATCGGCTGATCCAGATCACGGGCGGGCTGACCTCGCGCGAGATGACCGAGCAGGTGCTCGACTCCATGGATATCGAGCGCGAGCGCGGCATCACCATCAAGGCGCAGACCGTGCGGCTCGATTACAAGGCGGCCGATGGCAAGACCTATATCCTCAATCTGATGGACACGCCGGGGCACGTGGACTTCGCCTATGAGGTCTCGCGCTCTCTGGCGGCCTGCGAAGGCTCGCTGCTGGTGGTGGATGCCAGCCAGGGCGTGGAAGCACAGACCCTGGCCAACGTCTATCATGCGCTTGATGCCAACCACGAGATCGTGCCGGTGCTCAACAAGGTAGACCTGCCCGCCGCCGAGCCGGACCGCGTGAAGGCGCAGATCGAGGAGGTGATCGGGCTCGATGCCTCGGACGCCGTGCCGATTTCGGCCAAGACCGGCCTCAACATTCCCGCCGTGCTCGAAGCCATCGTCACGCGCCTGCCCGCGCCCACCGGCGACCCCGATGCGACGCTTAAAGCCATGCTCGTCGACAGCTGGTATGACAATTATCTTGGTGTCGTCGTGCTGGTGCGCGTGATCGATGGCCGCATCCGGAAAGGCCAGAAGGTCCGCATGATGGCCGCCAAAGCCACCTACGAGATCGACCGCGTGGGGTATCTGACGCCCAAACTGGTGACGGTCGACAGCCTCGGGCCGGGCGAAGTGGGCGTCATCACGGCCTCGATCAAGGAGGTTGCGGACACCCGCGTGGGCGACACCATCACCGATGAGCGCAACCCCACGGCGCAAGCGCTGCCGGGCTTCAAGCCCGCGCAACCCGTGGTGTTCTGCGGCCTCTTTCCGGTGGACGCCGCAGATTTCGACGATCTGCGCGCTGCCATGGGCAAGTTGCGGCTCAACGATGCGTCATTCAGCTTCGAGATGGAATCCTCCGCTGCTCTGGGTTTTGGCTTCCGCTGCGGTTTTCTGGGCTTGCTGCATCTCGAAATCATTCAGGAGCGCCTCAGCCGCGAGTTCGACCTCGATCTGATCGCCACTGCGCCGTCGGTCGTCTACAAGATGTTGTTGCGCGACGGCACGGCGCTGGAACTGCACAACCCCGCCGACATGCCCGACGTGATGAAGATCGAGACCATCGAGGAGCCGTGGATTCGCGCCACCATCCTCACGCCGGATGAACATCTGGGCTCGGTCATCAAGCTCTGCCAGGACCGGCGCGGCGAGCAGATCGATCTGGGCTACATCGGTTCGCGCGCCAAGGTGGTCTACGATCTGCCGCTCAATGAAGTGGTGTTCGACTTCTACGATCGCCTCAAATCCGTATCCAAGGGCTACGCTTCGTTCGATTATGCCATCACCGGTTACCGCGCGGGCGATCTGGTGCGCCTCAACGTGCTGGTCAATGCCGAGCCGGTGGATGCGCTCTCCATGCTGGTGCACCGTGACCGCGCCGAAAGCCGGGGCCGCAGCATGTGCGAGAAGATGAAGGATCTCATCCCGCCGCATCTGTTCGTCATTCCCATCCAGGCGGCCATCGGCGGCAAGATCATCGCGCGCGAGACGGTGCGGGCGCTCCGCAAGGATGTGACGGCCAAGTGTTACGGCGGCGATGCCAGCCGCAAGCGCAAGCTGCTGGACAAGCAGAAGGCAGGCAAGAAGCGCATGCGCCAGTTCGGCAACGTGGAAATCCCGCAGGAGGCCTTCATCGCGGCCCTCAAGATGGACAACTGAACGGGCGGGCTGCACGGCTTCGTGCAGCCGTCCCCTTTGGAAGTTGTCGAGGGAGGGCTTTTCCCGCGGGGCAACTTCGGCTATCGCAGGCCACAGACGCGGGCGTAGCTCAATGGTAGAGCAACAGCCTTCCAAGCTGATGACGAGGGTTCGATTCCCTTCGCCCGCTCCAAACTTTATATAAGTCATTGAATTTGCTACGCTACTTGCGTCGGTTGAGCGCCGATTTGGCTTCTTTGATCGTCAGTGAGGTTGATCGTTCGTGAAGCGCCAAGCGCTTCCGGCTGTACTGCAGGCTTGCCATCAAGATTTCGCTGAAGACGGGCGATGCGAACGAAGCCCGATTCCGATGAGCCAACATCGACGCCCAGATCGAGGCGCTCCACCGGTTGGTACCGATCCAGAGCGGCCACAAGCGCAAGCGTGAGAAGGTTGGATTGCAGCATGTCTGCGCGCTGTCGCACGCTGACAAACGGGCCATCGCGGAACAGGTGCGTCACGATCTTCTGGCAGACGATGACTCGTCCTCGATGCACGGTGCGCATCGCAACGGCACGGTCAAAGCGATCCAGTCGGCTGGACGTGGGCTGGTATCGGCGCACGTGGCAGGGCAATAGGCGCGGGTGGTCGACACGGATGTCACGGATCATGTGCTGCGAACGCGCGACCTCGACATTCTGCAGACGATCGACGGAAACGATCTTGATGCGGCGCGAGCGCATCTCCAGCGGATCGGTTCAGCCGCATCTGCAGGCAAGGCACAGGCCCAAGGCACTGGCCCAAGCCACTGGCCCAAGGCACTGGCCCAAGGCATTGGCCAACGTCCGACACTTCGATGATGGTAGCTGGTTGCCGCAGCCGTTCAAACAGACCTGCGACCTTTCCGGAATCCAACGCCGACGATTGCTCACCGAACGGGCGGCGCGTATTGCAGCCCGCCTTTGGTCCACAGGTTGTTCGGCCCGCGCGGTATGGCGAGGCGCGTGTTGGCGCCCAGATGCCTCTCGTAGCTTTCGCCGTAGTTCCCGACGGTCTTGACCATGCGCACGACCCAGTCGTTGCTCAGGCCGAATTGCTCGCCGAACTTGCCTTCGCTGCCGAGCAGGCGCTTCACTTCGGGGTTGGCGCTCGACCGGGCCATCTCTTCGACATTGGCCTGTGTGATGCCAAGCTCCTCTGCGTTGATCAACGCGAAGAGTGTCCAGCGCACGATGTCGAACCATTGGTCGTCGCCCTGGCGCACCCAGCCGCCCAGTGGTTCCTTGGAGATGATCTCAGGGAGCACCACGAACTCGTCGGGGTTCGGGAATTTGAGCTTGTTGGCGGAGAGCGCCGAGATATCAGTCGTCCAGGCGTCGCAGCGGCCGGCGACAAAAGCCGATGACGCTTCGGTCGAGGTGGCGAACGCGACCGGTTTGAACTCGATCTTGGCGGACCGGCCGTAGTCGGCCAGATTCAGTTCGCCCGTCGTACCTTGCTGAATGCAGACCGACGCGCCCCCCAGTTCCCTGGCGCTCTTGAGGCCCGCGGATTTGCGGACGAGGAAGCCTTGGCCATCGAAATAGTTGATGGCCGTGAAGTTGAGGCCGAACGCGGTGTCGCGAGACGACGTCCAGGTCGTGGTGCGGGCCAGCATATCGATCTCGCCGGATTGCAACACCAGCAGCCTGTCACGTGCGGACAGGGACTTGAAGCGGGCGGCGTTCGGATCGTTGAAGATCGCCGCCGCGACCGCCCGGCACCAGTCGATGTCGAACCCGGACCAGACGCCGTTCTGGTCGGGCAGCGAGAAACCGGGCACGCCCTCGCTCGCGCCACAGGAGACGTATCCTTGACGCTTCGTCTTCTCAAGCGTGCTGTTCTGCTGGGCCATGGCGGGCGCAATGAGCGCAAGACCAACTGCGGCGGCGGCGAATGAGGCGGTGGTGCGGCGCATGGTCGGGCCTCCTTCAGGCGGCGGACTTGGGTTGGGTTGGCTGGATGTCCGCGAGCCGGCGGACATGGTCAAACGCGGCATCAAGGTCGGCGATCAGGTCATCGGGATCTTCAAGGCCGATGCTCAGCCGGATGAGCTTGCCCTGCGTCCAACGCGTCGCCGTGCGCCCGGGCGCAGGATTCTGAGGGGCCACAACGCTTCTGGCCGAGCCCCAGCTTGCACCGAGCGCGAAGAGCGTCAGCGCATCGACGAAGGCGTTCTCAAGCCCACGGAGATTGTCCGACAGAAGGAATGAGAAGACGCCGCTGGCTCCCCTGAAGTCCCGCTTCCACAGCGCATGGCCGGGATCGTCGACCAGACCGGGGTGGAGGACGCGGCCAACATCGGTCAACCCGTAGAGATGCTGCGCCAAGCGCAACGCTGTGGCAGACGACCGCTCGACCCTGAGCGGCATCGTCTGCAGTCCGCGCAGAACCAGCGAGCAGTCGTCGGGGCTGACCCCCAGGCCGAAAAGCCGCGTCATGTCCTTGAGGCGGCGATAGATCGCCTCCTGGCACGTGGCCATCGCACCCATCAGCACGTCGCCATGGCCCGATGCATACTTGGATAGTGCTTCGACGGTCAGATCGACGCCATGGTGGAAGGCATCGAAGTGCAGAGGGGTGGCCCAGGTCGTGTCCGCTGCGACAATCGCCCCCCCAGCATGCGCGGCGGCGGCGATGGCGGGGACATCCTGCATCTCCATGGTGTTCGAGCAGGGCGACTCGATCAGAACCAGCCGGGTCGTCTTGCGCATCAGTCTGGCGATGTCCCCGCCAATGCAGGGGTCGTAGAACTCGACATCCACGCCCCAGCCGGCGAGCCACGACGAGGCAAAGCCGCGGACAGGGCCATAGACGCCGTCGGGGATCAGCACGTGCTCGCCCGGCTTCAGGAAGGTCGTGAAGACAAGGCTCAGCGCGGCCTGGCCGGAAGGGGCGAGCAGCGTGCGCGATGCGCCGGAGAGCGCATTGAGCTGATCCTCGAGAGCCTTCGATGTCGGCGTCCCGAACAGCCCGTAGGTGTAGCCATCATAGAAATCGCCGTAGCGCGCATCGAAGCTCGCGGCATCCGGGAAAACAACCGTCGATGCACGGACAACCGGCGTCGACAAGCCCGTGAACGGGTTGCGCCGGGACGACGCCACGGGCTGAACCGCAGCAGTCGCCGGCTTCGGTGATCGAGCGAGATGTCTCATGATTTTACCGTAGGCTGGACTAAGCTATGGAATCCAATGTTCAATTGCGTCGATCTTATGCATTCATGTTATGAACCCTGATGAAACTCAACGAGATCGAAGCCTTTGACGCCGTGATGCGCACGGGATCGACCATGCGCGCTGCTGACCTGCTGGGCATTTCGCAACCCGCGATCAGCCGGGCGATCGCGCGGCTCGCCTCGTCGACCCGGCTCGCCCTTTTCAAGACCGTTCGCGGCCGGCTTGTGCCAACGCCGGAAGCTGAGTTGTTCCACGGCGAGGTGCGAGCGGCCTTCGCCGGCCTTGATCAGTTGAAGTCGAAGGCGGCCGCGATCCGCGCGTTTGGCTCGGGCACCGTCAAGGTCGCCTGCTTCCCGGCTCTGGGCTTGTCCTTTATGCCGAAGGTCGTCAGGCGCTTCCGCGATGTCGAGCCCCATGCGACGGTCACGCTGAACATTCTCGGTTCGGCCGCAACCCGCGATCAGGTGGCGGAAGGCCGCTATGATTTCGGGCTCTGCGCCGACGAGGTGGATACGACCCATGTCACCTCCCAAAACTTCATGACGCCCCACGCCGTCTGCGTCATGCAGAAAGGGCATCCATTGTCGAGGCTTGCGTCGATCGGCCCGAAGGACCTCGCAGATCATCCGTTCATCGCGCTCTCGCCCGAGGACACCGTGCAGCGTCGGTTGCTGCGGCTTTGCGCCGAGGTCGATGTCGGGCTTAAGATCGTGGTCGAGACACAATATTCCGAGACCGTCTGCAACCTTGCACTTGAAGGCGTCGGCGTTGGCATCGCCAATGCAATTTCGGTGAAGGCGAGCGGGTTTGAGCAACGCGGCATCACTGTCAGGCCTTTCGAGCCCACACTCAGCTTCCGTGCCTTGCTGCTGACGCATCCGACACGGATCAGGTCGGCGCTCGCCGACCGATTCCTGACCTGTCTTTTCGAAGTCAGGAACCAGTTGGGCGCGGGCTGAAACGAGCGTTCAGGATTTCGGAGGAACCTTCTCGATGAGATCCAGCGCCTTCTTCATGTTGTCGCCGGCGCTCTTGTCGATGACGTCATAGGCGGCCTTTTCCGCTTTGATCTGGACGAGCAACGCCTGCGCCTTGGCGACGCCGGTAGCGTCCTTCGGATTGACGATCGCTTCCTCCAGCCGCTTGATCTCGCTGGTCAGGAACGCCGGCTGGCCGCCGATTGCCTTGAGGGCGTCGTTCGTCATGGAGCGGATCTTGAGCAGCATACGGACATCGCCCTGCTCGATTTCGGCATTGGCGCGCTCCAGCGCCACCCGGGCCTCGACGCCCAGGGGGCTGGTCATGTCCTTCGCAGCCGCGACCTCCTGGAATTTCGCGTTCTCCTTGGTGAAGTCATGGGCGTATGCGGCGCCGAGGCAGAACACCATTGCGGATACCACCATAGCCATGCGCATGTCGGTTCCTCCTCCAGTAAACTCCATCTGACCGCGCACCGCTCCTCTTGCCTAGCGACAGAGAACGGGCATCTCTATTCTCAAACGCATAGGTTCAAGACGCGATCGTTCTGCGCCGGGCCAGATCGCGCAATATGCGAAGCTCAGGGGATACTGACGGCGCTTCGAGTGCATCAGCGGCGAGGCGCGGACCTGATCGCTGGCGCAGCGGCGTGCTCGCCTTGGGATACCCGGTCCAGGGATAAGCCAGCGGCTTTCGCCGGCAGACGAAGCAGCGCCGAAAGACCTCCCTCAACGCGGTTCGCCAGCATGACTTCGCCGCCATGCGCACGCGCAATGGATCGCGCGATGGTCAGGCCAAGGCCGACGCCGCCAGTTTCTTTGCTCCGCGAGGTTTCGATCCGCAGGAAAGGGTCGAACACACTCTCAAGCTTGTCGGAAGGCACACCCGGACCATCGTCCAGCACGACCAGTTCTGCGAAGGCGCCGTCGCGCCGCGCCTCGACGCGCACGGAGGTCGCGTATTTCAATGCGTTGCCGATCAGGTTGCCCACCGCCCGCTTCAGCGCGATGTGCTGGCCCTCGACCGACAGGCTCTCCTTACCGCTGAACGCGATGTCCCTGCCGGCTTCCTTGGCGTTGTCCACGCAGGTCTGCGCGATGGACGACAGATCGAGCAGCCGTCGTGTCTCCGCGCTCTCGCCGGATTTCAGGAACTCGAGCGTCGAGTCGATCATGGACTCCATTTCGAGCAGGTCCGCGTCGATCTGATCCCGTATCACCGTGTCGTCCAGGAGTTCGGACCGGAGGCGCACGCGCGTGATGGGCGTCCTGAGATTGTGCGACACCGCTGCGAGCGCCTGCGTGCGTTCGGCCACCAGCTTCCGGATGCGTTCGCGCATCCTGTTAAATGCCTGCGCGGCGCGACGGACTTCCGACGGTCCCGATTCATCCAGGGAATCCAGCTTGCCGTCGAGGCTGAAGCGCTCGGCCGCCATGGCAAGGTCACGCAGCGGGCGCGTGACCCAGGCGAGCAACAGCGCCGCGATCACGATGATCACAATGGCGAGACAGACCGTGAGGGCCAGCAGCGCCGGGTCGAAGGGCGGCATGATGCCCAGCCGCGGCGCGGAAAAGTTGACCCAGCTCTGGTCTTCGAGGCGCATCGAGACCAGCAGCATGTGGCGGTAGGGTTCTGCCTCGCCCGACGCAATCGCGCCATCGTCAGCAAAGCCGATCCGGAAGGATTCAGCGGCAAGATCGGGGACCAATTCCTTCAGTCGATCGGCTGTGGCCTTGGCGCGCTTGGTCAAGGGGGCATTGGCGAGCACGAGACTGATCTGGCTCCAATGGACTTCAAGACTGCTGCTGGAGAGCGCATGAGCCGCCCGGTCCCGCTCGGCAGTGTTCGGGATGTTGGCGACCGCGCGCTTGATCGACACGAGTTGCTCGGCGAGCGCCCGGTCCTGTGCCCTTTCTGCAACCGCGCTCACGCCGACGCGGTAGGCCCAGTAGCCCATGACATGCACGGCGATGAGCGCCGCCACCAGGATCGCGACGGCACGGGTGACGACGGTGTCGGGCAGAAAGCGCTTCAACATCAACGTGCAGCCTGTCCTGCGGCCGTGAGCCCGGTCGTAATTCTGGGCGTGAACATGTAGCCAGCTCCGCGGATCGTCTTGATCATGCGGCTTTCCTCCTCGCCGTCCGATAATTTGCGGCGCAAACGACTCACCTGCACATCGATGGTCCGGTCAAACTGATCGGCGGCGCGCGTCTTGGCGAGTTCCATGAGCATGTCGCGGGACAAGACGCGATTGGCATGCTCGATGAAGGCCACCAGCATATCGAACTCGCCGGAGGACAGATCGACCAGCACCCCTTGCGGCGAGGTGAGCTCCCGTCGCCTGAGATCGAGCGCCCAGCCGTCGAACCCGACGACGTCCGACCCGGTCGGCTGCGAACTCGCGGGCCGACCGCGCATGCGGCGCAGGACCGCGCGAACCCTTGCCAGCAACTCCCGCGAGCTGAAAGGCTTGGTCACGTAGTCGTCTGCTCCGACGTCGAGACCGGCGATCCGGTTGCCCTCGTCGCCTAGCGCGGTCAGCATGATGATCGGCACCTGGGTCGTCGCGCGCGCCTCGTGGCAAAGATCGAGACCACTCTCTCCCGGCAACATCACATCGAGGATGATCAGGTCGACGGGCGACCGCGCCATGATCTCGCGCATGACACGCCCATCTGGCGCTCCCGACACCCGATAGCCATGACGCTGCAGGAAGCGCGAAACCAGCAGCCGGATCTGCGGATCGTCGTCAACAACCAGAATGTGTCCGTGGTCGACTACAGGCGATATGGCTTGGTCTGCCATTTTGGCGAAGCTTTCAAATTTCAGCGTTGACCCCAAGAATACAGCTTCTCTGTGCAGAATGTATTGCAACAATTTGTAACAGACGCGGCTGACCGTGGTTTGGTATCTGACAGCTCTGATTGATGAATCGGGAGTCTGCCCGTGTGGGTGAATGTCGATAGGAAACCAATGAATGTGACGCTTTGCCGTTTGGCTGTGGCGATGCTGACCTTTCTGCTGTTCGTCGGCATGGCATCGACGCTGAAGGCGCATGAGGGTCACGACCACGGTGCGCCACCGACGCCGGTCTCCACCACCATCGCGCCCCGCGTCGACGCGTCCTCGACGACATTCGAGCTGATCGCCGTCCTTCGCAACAACGCGCTCACGATTTTTGTCGACCGTTTCGTGACCAATGAACCGGTGACGGGCGCGCAGGTGGAAGTCGATACGCCGAAGGGTACGCTGACGGCCAGGGAGAATTCAGACGGCACCTACACAGTACCGGCGGAATGGGCAGCCGCCGGCGGATCATACGACCTGATCTTCACGGTTGCCGCCGGAACTGACATCGATGTCCTGACTGGCACTTTAAAGCTGCCCGCCGATGCAGTGCCCGCCCAGGTCGGCATCAGGACATCCTGGCTCTTCGCCACCGCAGTGGCGAGTGGTGTGCGGGAGAGGATTGTCTCCTACGATCCGACGCTGCCAGCGGTTGGCATCCTTGCGTTTCTCGCGGGGATGTTCGCGATGCGGCGGCGGCGCAAGGGCGACATCAATTTCCCTGCTGCAATCCTGTGTGCCATGGCTGTGTTGATCGGCACAAACGAGGCAACGGCCGACAGCGCGCCGCCGAAAGCGCCGGCCGCATCGCAAGCTGCCGTCGATCTCGCGCAGCGGTTTCCTGATGGCGCGGTGTTCGTGCCGAAAACCACGCAGCGCATTCTTGGTGTGCGCACCATCATGGCGAAGCCCGAGGAGCATCGCCGGTCGATTGCCTTGGCGGGTCGGGTCATCTCCGACCCCTCCGCGAGCGGTTCGGTGCAGACCTCCGTGACAGGCCGCTTGTCCCCGCCGCCAGGCGGGTTCCCGCGGCTGGGCCAACGGGTGAGGACCGGCGACACGCTGGCGCTGGTGCAGCCCGCGCTTGGCGCCGCCGACATCACGAGCCAGCAGCAACAGGCTCGCGAGCTCGACCAGCAGCTGGCGCTGGTGCAGCGACGGCTGGAGCGGCTGCGACCCATCGCCAACGTCATCGCGCGCTCCCAGATCGAGGATGCCGAACTGGAGCTGCGCGGACTGGAGAATCGCAGGGCGAGCCTGGAACGCGCGCAGAAGCGGGAACCTGAGCGCTTGACAGCACCAGTCGACGGCGTCGTCGCCTCGGCCGCCGCGACCCCCGGGCAGGTCGTCGAGGTGAACGCCATGATCTTCCAGATCGTCAATCCAGATCGGCTCTGGATCGAGGCATTGACGTTCGATGCGGTCGCCGGGGCGCAATCCGCCACCGCACGGCTCAACGATGGCCGCGTCCTGAAGCTGGATTACCGAGGCACGGGATTCGCTGACCGCAACCAGGCGATCCCGATCCATTTCGCCTTGGACGAAGGCGCGCGCGGCCTGCGCATGGGGCAGTTGATGACCGTGCTGGCCGAAACCGAGGAGTCGAAGACCGGCATCGCCCTTCCGCGCACTGCGGTGGTGCGCGCAGGCAACGGGCAGATGATCGTCTACGAGCATGCCAACGCCGAGCGCTTCGTGCCGCGCGAGGTGCGCGTGGAGCCGCTGGACGGCGACCGTGTGCTGGTCATCTCCGGCCTTGATCCTGGCAAGCGGATCGTGACGCAGGGCGTCGAACTCCTCAACCAGATTCGCTGACGCCAGATGTTCAACTTTCTCGTCACGCAATCCCTCAGAAACCGGCTTCTGGTGCTGGCGCTGGCCGCCGTGCTGATCATTTTCGGGGGGTTTACCATCACCAAACTGCCGGTCGATGTGTTCCCGGACCTCAACAAGCCGACCGTCACGATCATGACGGAATCGGAAGGTCTCGCCCCACCTGAGGTCGAACAACTCGTCACCTTTCCCATCGAGACGCAGATGAACGGCCTGCCCGGCGTGACCCGCGTGCGCTCTGTCTCAGGGGTCGGTCTCTCCATCGTCTATGTCGAGTTCGACTGGGGCACCGACATCTATCGCAACCGGCAGCAGATCGCCGAGCGTCTGGCGCTGATCCGCGACCGACTGCCGGCAACCGTCACGCCGCAGATGGGGCCGATCAATTCGATCATGGGCCAGATCATGTTGGCCGCCATGACCGCGCCCGAGAGCGTCTCGGCCATGGAACTGCGGGAGATCGCCGATTTCGTGATCCGTCCGCGCTTGCTGACCATCCCGGGCGTGGCACAGGTCATCCCCATCGGCGGCGAAGTGCGGCAATACCGCGTCGCGCCCAACCCGGCCGCCATGCGCGCGCTCGGCGTGACGCAGGCGCAGATCGAGACGGCGCTTGCCCAGTTCGGCTCCAACACCGGCGGCGGCTTCACCGACCAGTACAGCCGCGAATTCCTGATCCGCAACATCGGCAAGACGATGCGGCTGGAGGATCTGGAGTCGATCACCGTGGCGAACGTCAACGCCCGCCCGGTCTACCTGCGCCAGGTGGCGGAGGTCGGATTCGGCGCGCGGCTCAAGCGCGGCGATGCCGGCTACATGGGCCGATCCTCCGTCATCCTCTCCGTCGAAAAGCAGCCCGATATCGACACGATCGCGCTGACGCGGGCGGTCGAGGCCGCGCTCAAGGACATCAGCGCCACGCTCGGGCGCGGCATCAAGGTGGACAACATCCTGTTCCGGCAGGCCACCTTCATCGAGACCTCGATCAAGAACGTGCGAACCGTGCTGCTGGAGGCGGTGGCGGTCGTCGCCATCGTGTTGTTCGCATTCCTTCTAAACGTCCGCACCACCGTCATCTCGCTCACCGCTATCCCGGTCTCTATCCTCGCCACGGCGATCGTGTTTTGGTGGATGGGCCTGTCCATCAACACTATGACGCTGGGCGGCCTCGCCATCGCCATCGGCGAACTGGTCGACGACGCCGTGGTCGACGTGGAGAACATCTTCCGGCGGCTCCGCGAGAACCGCGAAGCCGGCAATCCGCGCTCCGTGTTCGATGTGGTGGTGGGCGCCAGCCAGGAAGTCCGCTCCGGCATCGTCTACGCCACGATGATCATCATCCTCGTCTTCGTGCCGCTCTTCGCGTTGACGGGTATTGAGGGGCGGCTCTTCGCGCCACTCGGCAAGGCCTACATCATCTCGATCCTGATGAGCCTCGTGGTCTCGATCACACTGACGCCGGTGATGGCCTATTATATGCTGCCGTCGCTCAAGCGGCTTGACGCGCACGAGGGCTGGCTGGTGCGCCAGCTCAAGGATGGCAACCAGCTGTTGCTCAGCTGGTCTTTTCGCCATCCCAGGACGCTGATGGCCGGCGCGCTTGCGGGAGTGCTTGCGGCCGGCGCCGCCGCCACGCAGCTGCCGCGCGCCTTCCTGCCGCCCTTCAACGTGGGCAGCTTCACCATCAACCTGCTGTTCAATCCTGGCATTTCGCTGGCCGAGAGCCACCGCGTCGGGCTCATCGCAGAGCGGCTGATGATGCAGATACCGGAAGTGCGACAGGTCGGCCGCCGCACGGGCCGCGCGGAGCTCGACGAGCACGCCGAGGGCGTCCATGCATCCGAGATCGACGTCGATTTGAAGCCGTCCGCGCGCACGAAGGACGAGATCATCGCGGACATCCGCAACAAGCTCGCCGTCCTGCCGGTGGCGACCAACATCGGCCAGCCGATCTCGCACCGGCTCGACCACATGCTGTCGGGCGTGCGCGCCCAGATCGCGCTCAAGATCTACGGCGAGGACCTCGACACGTTGCGGCGCGTCGCGGCCGAGTTCCGCGACAGGATGGCCGCCGTGCCGGGCGTCGTCGACCTGCAGGTGGAGAAGCAGGTGCGCATCCCGCAGCTCGAGATTACGGTCGATTACGAGCGCGCCGCGCTTTTCGGCCTCCAGCCCGCCGCCATCACCGAGGCGCTGGAGCGGCTTTCCAACGGGCGGGTCGTCTCAAGGCTCGTCGACGGCAACCGGCGCTTCGATGTGGTGATGCGCCTGCCCGACAGCTTGCGGACCACGCAGGCGCTGGCGGACATGCTGATCGAGACGCCGCTGGGCTGGGTGCCGGTGCGCCAACTCGCCGACGTGCAGGAGACGGACGGGCCCAACCAGATCCTCCGCGAGAACGGCAAGCGCCGCATCGTCGTGCTGGCCAACAGCGACGGCAGGACGGACATGGCGAGGATCGTTGCCGACATCCGTGGGCTGGTGGCGCAATCGCCGTTGCCGCAGGGCTATTTCACCAGCTTCGAAGGCACCTTCCAGGCGCAGGAGGAAGCCACACGTACCATCGGCCTCCTTTCCATGCTCTCCCTCGCCATGGTCTTCGCCATCCTCTACAGCCGCTATCGTTCGACGCTTTTCGCTCTCATCATCATGGGCTCGGTGCCGCTGGCGCTGATCGGCTCTGTCGCGGCGTTGTGGTTGTCGGGACAACCATTGTCTGTCGCCTCGATGATCGGCTTCATCACGCTCACGGGGATCGCGGCGCGCAACGGCATCCTCAAGGTCAGCCACTACATCAATCTGGCGATCCACGAAGGCATGCAATTCGGCCCGGACCTCGTGATGCGCGGCTCGCTGGAGCGGCTGACGCCTGTGCTGATGACCGCGCTTTCGGCGGGCGTCGCGCTCATCCCGCTGATGATCGACGCGGGCGCGCCAGGCAAGGAAATCCTGCATCCGGTTGCCATCACCATATTCGGCGGCCTCGTCAGCGCCACACTGCTCGATATGTTCCTGACGCCAGTTCTGTTCCTGCGCTACGGCCGCAAGCCGCTGCAGCGCCTCATTGACGGCGTGAAAGCCGAGCAGGCGGCTGCGGCCGCCAAGACGCCGGGAGAAACCCTGAAACCCATCGAAGCCTTCTGACACGCTCCCGAAAGGACCCCCAGTCATGCGCGCCATCTCCCTTGCTTTCGCCCTGTTGTTGCTTGCCGCTCCCTCATTCGCCCATGAACCCCGCAAGGGTCCGAATGGCGGCGATCTCGTCGACGCCGGCCGCTACCACATCGAAGTCATCGGCCGGGGCGCCAGGATCGAAGTGCTTGTCAGCGACGCCACGGACAAGCCTCTCAATGCCACGGGCTTCAAGGCGATCGCCATCGTGGTGATCGACGGCAAAACGCAGCGCATCGCGCTGGAGCCGACGGCTGACGGCCAGAAGCTCACCGGCACGGCTCCGGCCGCGTTGACCTCGGTCAAGGGTGCCGTTCAGCTGACTGACAAAGAGGGCAAGACGGCCACAGGGCGCGTGAACTGAACAATGGAACTGCTGAACACGCTGATGCTTAATCTCTTCACAGCCAACTCAAGGACCAACGCCATGAAAACAATCAGCAAAGTCGTCATCGCCGTCGCATGGATCGGCGTGACGCCCGCTTTGGCCCAGCATCAGGGGCATCAGATGCCGATGTCAGGCGGCGGCCAGATGATGCCGGGGATGAAGCCCCAATCCGCGATGCCGATGAATGAGGCCGCGAGGGCCTTCGCCGAGGCCAACGCCCGGATGCACAAGGGCATGACGATCCAGTTTTCCGGCAATGCGGACGTCGACTTCGCGCGCGCGATGATCCCCCATCACCATGGCGCGATCGACATGTCCGAGATTGTCCTGAAGCATGGCAGCGATCCATCCGTCCGCACGCTCGCCAACGCAATCATCGCAGCGCAGAAGATGGAGATCGCGCAAATGCAGGCGTGGCTGCGGAAAAACGCCTCGCTGACTGCCGGGCCGGATGCGGCTGCCGCGACAAAGGCTTACGCCGACGTCAGCGCCCGGATGCATGCGACCATGACGATGACCTTCTCCGGCAAGGCGGACATCGATTTCATGACGGGCATGATCCCGCATCACGAAGGTGCGGTGGACATGGCCAAGGTGCTGCTGCAATTCGGCAAGGATGCCGAGTTGCGCAAGCTGGCCGACGACGTCATCCGCACGCAGAACGAGGAAATCGCGATGATGCGCGATTGGCTCAAGAAGAACAGCGGCTGAGGATCATGTTGCGATGACTGCGCGGACATCAATCGGACTCTTCGAGCCTCTGGGCGACCGGACCTACCGTCGTCTTTTCGCTGCGCAGGTGCTGTCGCTCCTGGGAACTGGCCTGACCACGGTCGCTCTGGCTTTGCTGGCCTACCGACTGGCGGGGGCGCAGGCCGGCGCGGTGCTGGGCACGGCGCTCGCGATCAAGATGATCGCTTATGTCGCGATCGCGCCAGTGGTGGGCGCGCATGCTGCTCGCTTTCCGCGCCGCGGCTTCCTGATCGCCCTTGACCTGATACGCGCCGCGATCGTGCTGGCGTTACCGTTCGTGACTCAGGTCTGGCACATCTACGTTTTGATCTTCCTGCTGCAGTCGTGCTCGGCGGCCTTCACGCCGACGTTTCAGGCGACGATCCCCGATATCCTGCCGGACGAGAAGCGCTACACGCAGGCGCTTTCGCTCTCCCGGCTGGCTTACGACACCGAAGCGCTGGCGAGCCCAATGCTCGCGGCGGCGCTTCTGGCTGTCATCCCGTTCCATTGGCTGTTCCTCGGCAACGTGGCGGGCTTCGTCGCGTCAGCTTTGCTCGTCCTGTCGGTCGCGCTTCCCGCCGCCAGACCCGCCGTGATGGCGCAAGGCGCTTGGGCGCGCACGACGCGCGGGCTCTGGATCTACCTCGCGACGCCGCGCCTCAGGGGCCTGCTCGCGCTCAACATGGCGGTCGCGGCGGCAGGTGCTTTCGTCATCGTCAATACGGTCGTCCTCGTGCGCGGCCCCCTTGGCGGGAACGAAGGCTCGGTCGCGCTGCTGATGGCGGCTTATGGCGCAGGATCCATGGTGGCGGCGCTGCTGCTGCCGAAGCTGCTCAATCACATGGCAGAGCGGCGGCTGATGCTGTCGGGCGCGGCGCTCCTGCTCGCAGGCCTGGCGATCGTGGCGAGCGGGCCTGGATGGTGGCTGGCGGTCGTGCTTTGGCTTAGCATGGGGTTCGGCTCGTCGCTGGTGCAAACGCCTGGTGGCCGACTTTTGCGCCGCTCGTCGCATGCCGAGGATCGCCCGGCGCTGTTCGCCGCTCAGTTCTCGCTGTCGCACGCCTGTTGGCTCGTGACCTATCCGTTGGCGGGCTGGGCAGGCGCGCATTTCGGCTTGACGGCGACGGCACTTCTCCTTGTCGTGATCGGCGCGGCGGGCGCGATGCTGGCCGTTGCTGCGTGGCCCGCCGACGACCCGGAGGTCGTCGCCCATCAGCACGATCGGATTGTGCACAGTCATGGCGCTGGCGACGAAGCCCACCATGCAAACAGCAGCGAAGCACCCAATAGATCGCACGCGCATGAGCCGCTGGACCATGCCCACGCCTTTGTCATCGACGATCACCACCCGCACTGGCCTGTCCGTGTCTGACCCCGCTTGGGCAAAGTTTCCCCACGACATCGCGTGCCCATCACGCGATCCCAGCCAATGACAGATCATGGCGCGGCTTGGAATTCGAAGAAAGCCAGGCTTGGGTCAAAAGTTAGCTTTCACTGCGCCGCACCATCGGACATTCAGGTCGCCTGAGAGCGGATATTGGCGTGGCGGGGTACGGCGTTGCGATGGTGAAACGATCGCCGACGCCACAACCTGGCCGGTCCATTCCTGACTATGCGACAATAATCGCCCCCGCAATGCGACAGCCACGGCATCGAGCAGCGCCTGCAGTTTCCGCTTCGGGCGGATGGAGATTAGCGCGGTTCGGTCCGATGTCGGTATAGGCCGCGAGCCGGACAAGCCCGATCTTCTGCTGCTCCAACAGGGCTATACGATCCTGTTGGGTCAGGCCAGCCAGTTCGCGGGAGGCTCTGTGCTGGTGGATTGCATCACCAGACTTCGTGTTCATGACGGACGCCATCGGGATATTGATGCTGCCCGGTGAGAACAGATGCACAGCGTGCAACATGATCAGAGTGTCCGCGCGCATGTTGCCGTTGGGCTGCGTGATGTAGGGGTTCTGCAGGGCTGCAAACATGAAGAGGCACTGCTTTGGCCGCCAACCCCTGAGCCTCTTGGTGCTGCTCATCTGTGTGGGGCATCCTGACAATGCTCTTCAAGCTCATTGAACAATAACTGCCAGTCATCGCCTTCAATTCACAAAAAGTGGACACAGAAACTGGTAAAATGGACGTGTACAAGTGAAATGGGGTCTAAGCGCTGAAATCATTGATGCAATTTGTTTTTTTTGCAGATTTCAGCCATTTTCCTTCGCCCGCTCCAGCTCACTGTTCCTCTGCCGTCCGGGTTTTGCGCAACCGCAGCAAAGTGAAGGCCTTGAGCGCGCCAACCGGCTGGCAGGGCAGCACATCGACGTCAGCATGATCCGATGCCCAGGCCAACACGCGCTCGACGGGGAAGTCCGGACGCAGGCCCAGCAACGCGATGCGCGGGGCCGCCCATGTCTCCAACGCTGCCAGCCAGCGGGTGCGCGACTTGAAATGGCTGACAATGATGATTTCGCCGCCGGGCCTGAGCATGCGGTGGCAGTTTTCGAGCGCCAGTTCGGGAGACGAGACGAGGGTCAGCACAAAGGGCAGAACAATCACATCGTAACTGGAGTCGGGATGCGCCAGCGAATGGATATCGCCCAGTTCAAGCCCGGCCACCTGCGGCAATGGAGTTTCTGCCAGGCGCACCCGCGCCTTGGCGAGCATGTTCGCGCTGATATCCAGACCTGTAACGCGCATGTCGCGGCGGTAGAGCGGCAGCAGCAGGCCGGTGCCGACACCCACCTCCAGCACGTGGCCGCCGATCCGGTTGGCTGCCTCGGTGATGGCGCGGTGGGCCGGGCGAAACAGGGGGCCGCACAGGGCATCATAGACGCTTGCCCAGTGCGCATAGGCCTTCTCGACCTTTGGCGCGGGCAGATCCTGTGAGCATCGCATATCAGCTGAAAGGGGCAGTTCCGTTGAGAGCGTGCGGGCTGTGGCAAGCGATTTCATGGCCATGATTCCTGTCTCATCACCTGTGCCAAGACAGCATCTGCATGACATATGTTTGACAGTCTTCCGCCCTGTCATGAAACCGTGACGCAAATCATCCAACTGCCTGACGTGTCTGCAGGAGGCTGTTGCCATGGACGACAATGGACGCCGCAAACCCGAATTTCGCGCCTTGTTCCTGTCGGACATCCATCTGGGCACGAAGGCCAGCCAAGCGGGCCAACTCCTGGATTTCCTGCGCGATCATGAGGCGCAAACCATCTATCTCGTGGGCGACATCATTGACGGATGGGCGCTGAAAGGCGGATGGTACTGGCCGCAGAGCCACAATGACGTGGTGCAGAAGATCTTGCGCAAGGCGCGCAAGGGCACGCGCATCATCTATCTTCCGGGAAACCACGACGAGTTTCTGCGCCAGTTCTACGGCACGCATTTTGGAGGTATCGAGGTCATGGAAACGGCGATCCACGAAAGCGCGACCGGCAAGCGCTACCTTGTGTTGCACGGCGATGCGTTCGATTTCGTTATCCGCAATGCCAAATGGCTCGCCCACCTGGGCGATGCGGCCTACGATCTGTCGATTTTCCTCAACCGCATTGCGACCAGCGTTCGCCGCCGCATGGGCCTGCCCTACTGGTCATTGTCGGCCTGGGCCAAACTGAAGGTCAAAAATGCCGTCAACGTGATTTCGGATTTCGAGAACGCGCTGGCGAAAGAAGCACGGCGTCAGAACGTGGAAGGCGTGATCTGCGGCCACATCCATCATGCGGTGTCGCAGAACATCGATGGCATTCACTACCTCAACAGCGGCGATTGGGTCGAAAGCCTCACGGCCATCGCCGAGCACCATGACGGACGGTTCGAAATCATCCGCTGGGCCCATCAGGACAGTTACATCGCTGCCGGGTCGGGCCAGAACGCGGCGCCCGTGCCGCTCCCGATGCGTCCGGTACCGCTGCAGGAAGCTGCTTGATGAGTGCCCTGCGCCTTCTGGTTGCGACTGATGCCTGGGCGCCGCAAATCAACGGTGTCGTGCAGACACTGACTTCAACCATCTGCGAACTCAAGCGCCGCGGCATTGCCGTCGAGGTGATCACTCCTGACATGTTTCCCAACGCGGCCATGCCGGGGTATCCGGAAATACGCATGGCCAGGCCGAGGCTGAAGTCGATCAGGGCGGTCGTGCAGGATTTTCGGCCCGATCACATTCACATCGCGACGGAGGGGCCGATCGGTTGGGCGACGCGGCGCGTCTGCCTGCAGAACGGCATCGGTTTCACGACAAGCTACCACACCCGCTTCCCCGAATATTTGCGGGCGCGCCTGCCGGTTCCGCTGGCGCTGAGCTACCGCGCGCTGCGCCGTTTTCACAATGCCGGGCGTGGCACCATGGTGGCCACGGCTTCCATCGAGCACGAGCTTGCGGAGCGGGGCTTTTCGCGCCTGATGCGCTGGGGGCGCGGCGTCGACTTGTCTGGATTCACCCCACAGGCCGATGAGAACCTGCCGCTGTCCTGGCCGCGACCGATCTTTCTGTCTGTGGGGCGGTTGGCAACAGAAAAAAATCTCGAGGCTTTCCTGTCGCTCAACCTGCCGGGCACCAAGCTGGTGGTGGGGGATGGTCCATCGGGTGAAGCCTTGCGGGCGCAGTATCCCGATGCTGTCTTTCTGGGCGCGCGCAGCCATGCCGAATTGCCGGCGCTCTATGCCCACGCCGATGTCTTCGTCTTTCCCAGCCTGACAGATACATTCGGCCTGGTCCTGATCGAAGCACTGGCCTGCGGATTACCTGTCGCGGCTTTTCCCGCTCCGGGCCCCGTGGACATCATCGGGACAAGCGGCGTGGGGGTGATCAGCAACGATCTCTTGGAAGCCGCCACCGCCGCGCTGCGCATCGACCGCGGGCAGTGCCGCGCCCATGCGGAAAACTTCACATGGGAGCAGGCGACGGATCAGTTTCTCGCCAACATCGAGATGGCGCGGGTGGGCGAAAACCGCAACCTGGCGTTCGCCGCCTGACTTCAGGAATCAAGCCAGCTTTTTCAGCGTGACCACGTTGTGCAGCGTGGTCTCGGCATCCTTCATGAATTTGGCGATGTTGCGGGCGGCCTGGCGGATGCGCTGCTCATTCTCCACAAAGGCGAGGCGGACATATGCGTCGCCGTGCTCGCCAAAACCGATTCCGGGTGCCACGGCCACTTCGGCCTTCTCGACCAGTAGCTTGGAGAATTCGAGGCTGCCCATCTCGCGGAAAGGCTCGGGAATCTTCACCCAGGCAAACATCGAGGCCTGTGGCACGGGAATATCCCAGCCCGCCTTGCCGAAGCTCTCGACCATGGCATCCCGCCGGCGCTTGTAGGTTTCGCGCATCTCCTTGATGCAATCGTCGGGGCCATTGAGCGCAGCTGCAGCTGCCACCTGAATGGGCGTGAAGGCCCCGTAATCGAGATAACTCTTCACACGCGCCAAGGCGGCCAGCAGCTTTTCGTTGCCGACGGCAAAGCCCATGCGCCAGCCCGCCATGGAGAAGGTCTTGGACAGGGACGTGAACTCGACCGTCACATCCATGGCGCCTGGCACCTGCAGCATGGAAGGCGGCGGGTTGTCGTCATCGAAATAGACCTCTGCATAAGCAAGGTCGGAGAGGATGATGATGTCGTGTTTCTTCGCGAAGGCCACGAGATCACGGTAGAAATCCAGGCTGGCGACCATGGCCGTCGGGTTGGACGGGAAGCACGCGACGAGCGCAATCGGCTTGGGCACGGAATGCATGATGGCGCGCTCGGCGGCGGGAAAAAAGTCCGGCGTCGGCTCGGCTGGCACGGAGCGGATAACCCCGCCCGCCATCAGGAACCCGAAGGCGTGGATGGGGTAGGAGGGATTGGGCACCAGCACCACATCGCCTGGCCCGCAGATGGCCTGCGCCATGTTGGCGAAGCCTTCCTTCGAACCCAGCGTGGCGACGACCTGCGTGTCGGGATTGAGCTTCACGCCAAAGCGGCGCTCGTAGTAGTTGGCCTGCGCACGGCGCAGCCCGGGTATGCCCTTGGAGGCTGAATAACGATCCGTGCGGGGCTTGCCTGCGGTTTCCACCAGTTTCTCGATCACATGCCGAGGAGCCGGCATATCCGGGTTGCCCATGCCCAGGTCGATGATGTCCGCACCGCCGGCGCGCGCCTTCGCTTTGATCTTGTTGACCTGCTCGAAGACGTAAGGTGGAAGACGGCGGATGCGATGGAACTGATCCATGGCGGGCTCCTGGCTAGCGGTCGGTCGCGTCGCGCGCGTTGTCACGCAGTTGACGCAGACGGTTGGGATTGACGGGGTAACTCGATGGTGCGGCGCCTGATGCTGCGGGAGCCGCCGTCGGCGCGGAAGAGGGTGGCCGGGCCACGGAGGGGAGGGCGCGCCCATAGGCACCGCCGGGCAGGGCCCGGCGCGCAGTGGCCTCGCGCTGATCGCGGGTGCGGTCGAGTTCAGCCTCCAGATCGCGGACGCCCGAGGCTGTGCGGGCAGAGACAGGCCGCGTCTCTCCGCCACGGCCGATGGGCACGTAGGCAAGCTCCGATGTGGAGCGGCTGGCCCGGACGAAATCCTTGGCTTCCGGCACCGTGGTCGCCCAGCCGACAGTGGATGCGGCATTGCGCAAGGGGCCGTCGTTGTTGTTGGCGTTGCATGCCGCAAGGGCAAGCAGCGCGGCCAACGCGCCGGTCGGGCGGAACCACCGCCTGACACCGCCAGCAGATTGCGCGGTTGTGAAATGAGCCTGCATCGGTTTAATGACTTTGAGTTAACGGCCAAGGGTGTGACACAAGTGGTAAGCGGCATGTTAATGTCGTCAACACCGTGTACGAAGAGAGCCATAAAGCGTCACACGCCTTGAAGCAAAGGCGGATTTTCTCGGGAGGGAAACGATGGCCAAGCCGCAGGAGCCCGGTGTGGCGGCTGCCCCGCCAGAGGGTGCCCGGCTGCAGGGTGAGTCGCACACAGCCCAGCAGATCCCGAATTTCGATGTCCTGGCCACGAACACCGCGCAGATGATCGAGGAAGCGGGGCGTCTTGCGGCGGCCTACATCCGCCCGCGCGAACGCGGAGAGCAGCCGCTTGCCCCGTCCAGCGAAGCCAATGACATGGTCAAGACACTGGGCCGGGTCGCCGAGCACTGGATGTCGGACCCTGCACGGGCAGTCGAGGCACAGGCGCGGCTGACATCGCAGATGATGGGCCTGTGGGCCGGCACTTTGAAGAAGATGAACGGCGAAGATGCTGTGCCCACAGCCGCGCCCGATGCGCGCGACAAGCGCTTCAAGGACCCCGAATGGTCCAACAACCCATATTTCGATTTTCTCAAGCAGGCCTACCTCGTCACGGCGCGCTGGGCTGATGGTCTGGTGGAGGGTGCCGAGGGGCTGGATGATCACACGCGCCAGAAAGCCGGCTTCTACGTGCGCCAGCTCTCGAGCGCGATGTCGCCCTCGAATTTCGTTCCGACCAATCCTGAACTGCTGCGCACGACGCTGGCGGAAAACGGCAGCAATCTGGTGCGCGGCCTCAAGATGATGGCCGAGGACGTGGAGGCGGGGCACGGCGATCTCAAGATCCGCCAATGTTCCGATGCCGGGTTCGAGGTCGGCGTCAACATGGCGATCACGCCGGGAAAGGTGGTGCTGCGCAATCATCTCATGGAGTTGATTCAGTACACGCCCACAACGCCGGATGTGCTGGCGATTCCGCTGGTCATTGCGCCGCCATGGATCAACAAATTCTATATTCTCGACCTCAATGCCGAAAAGAGTTTCGTGCGCTGGTGTGTCGATCAGGGCGTGAACGTCTTCGTGATTTCCTGGGTCAATCCCGATGAGCGCCACGCCAAGGCCGATTTTGAAACCTACATGAACGACGGCATTCTTGCGGCAGTCGATGCGGCCCGCGAGATCACCGGGCAGCATCAAGCCCATACCGTCGGTTACTGTGTCGGCGGCACGATGCTGGCCGTCACCCTGGCCTGGCTTGCCGCAAAGGGGGATGACCGCATTGCCTCCGCCACGCTGCTGACCACGCAGGTCGATTTTGCCCATGCGGGCGATCTCAAGGTCTTCGTCGATGAAGAGCAGATCGCTGCCGTCGAGGTGGTCATGCAGCGCATGGGCTACCTGCCGGGTTCCAAGATGGCCTCGGCCTTCAACATGCTGCGCCCGCTCGATCTGATCTGGCCCTATGTCGTCAACACATACCTGAAAGGGCAGGAACCGACCGCCTTCGATCTGCTGACCTGGAATTCCGATTCCACCCGCATGCCCGAGGCCAATCACAGGTTCTACCTGCGCAACTGTTATCTCGAAAACCGCCTGAGCCAGGGCACAATGGAAGTGGGCGGCATCACGCTCGACCTCGGCAAGGTGACTGTGCCTGTCTATAATCTGGCCGCACGCGAGGATCACATCGCCCCGGCCAAGTCGGTCTTTGCCGGTTCGCGGTGTTTTGGGGGACCGGTGCAATATGTGCTGGCCGGCTCAGGACATATCGCCGGCGTCGTCAACACACCGAACAAGCCGAAATACCAGTTCTGGACGGGTGGTCCCGCCACCGGTTCGCTCGAAGACTGGATGACGACCGCCACCGAGACACCGGGCAGCTGGTGGCCGCACTGGATGGCGTGGCTCACGGCCCTGGCGCCCGGGACAATGCCTGCCCGGCCACCCGGGTCTGCCAGGCACACGCCGCTGGCGGATGCGCCGGGGGCCTATGTGCTGGTCAAATCCTGAACTTCAGGGCGCTGTTCAGGGGTCTTTCTTGTCCGACAGCGGGTGCAGATCGCGAACCATGGCCGAGACACGCTCGTCCAGTACGTGGGTGTAGATTTGCGTCGTCGCGATATCGGCATGGCCGAGCAACTGCTGCACGACGCGCAGATCAGCGCCGTTCTGCAGGAGGTGGCTGGCAAAGGCATGGCGCAGCACATGGGGTGAAATCCTGTTTGCGGCGATGCCCGCTAGCGCCGCGACCGTCTTCAGATCACGGGCGAAAACCTGCCGGGGCAGGTGCCCGCTTGCACTTTCGGCCGGGAAGAGCCAGCGGGAGGCCTGCCCGTTGCGCGCCTTGAGCAGGGCCGTGCGCCAATCTGCCACGGCGGATTTGGCCTTTGGCGTGAGTGGCACAAGCCGTTCCTTGCCGCCTTTGCCCCTGATGTTCATCATCTGCGTATCGGGTTGAACCGCAGCAAATGGCAGCATGATGAGCTCAGAAACGCGCAGGCCCGTGGCATAGAGCAATTCCAGCAGAGCGGTCATGCGCAGCCCCATCAAGCGTTGCAGCGGCGTGGCAGCGGGGTCCGAAGCGATTTGCGCGGGGCATTCCAGCAGACGTTCCACGTCCGCCACCGTCAAAACCTTGGGCAGGGGCCGGCCCCGCTTGGGGCTGGAGGTGGTTGCGGAGGGATCATCGGGACGCAAGCCCTCGCCGAAAAGAAAGCGGTTGAGCTGCCGGATCGCCGACAAACGCCGCGCAGCTGAACTTGCCTTCAAGCCTGCATCGTGAAGACTTTGGAGATAGGCGCGGATATCCAGCGCGGTTGCGGTCTGGACAGTTTGGCCCTGCGTGTTCAGGAAGGCCGCGTACGACGCCAGATCACGGCTGTAGGCCTCCAGCGTGTTGCGCGCGGCGCCGCGTTCGGCAGCGATCATCTCCAGAAATGTTTCGATCGCGTGGTTGAGGGAAGCCATGTCGAATCAAGGCGCGTAACGGGAGGGCGGGACCTGGATCACGATGTCGCGCTGCGCCGGTTCGATCGCATTGGCGAGAAGCCACAGCGCGGCAAAGCCCAGCGCGGCCAGAGCCGCACAGATCACCACGGCACGCATGATTGTGGGCATGGTCCACCCATTGAAGTCACGACTTTTGATTCGACCGGTTTTCGCCAGCGAGGTGACATGCTATCGACTTTTCCATGAGAACGAAACATGCCGCTGTCGCACAGGTGCAGGTGGTGGACCCCAGGCCCGATCTGGAACTGCCTGACATTGCCGCGCAGGAACGTCAGCTGATCCTCGACAGACTAGGCGATCGTCTGATTGTGCTGGTGGGTCTCATGGCCTCCGGCAAGACATCGCTTGGGCGGATGCTGGCGCAACGCCTCCATATCCCGTTCGTGGATGCGGATCATGAGATCGAAGCGGCAGCCCAATTGACCGTGCCGGAGATTTTCGCCCGTCACGGGGAGGCCCATTTCCGCAATGGCGAGCGCAAGGTGATCGCGCGTCTTCTGAACGATGGGCCGCGCGTGCTGGCCACCGGCGGAGGGGCCTTCATGAACGAGGAGACCCGCCAGGCCATTGCGGCGCGCGGAATCTCGATCTGGCTCAGTGCCGATCTGGAAACGCTGATGCGCCGCGCCCGTCGCCGGGCCAACCGTCCTCTGCTGCAAACGGCCGATCCGGAGGCCACGATGCGCAAGCTCATTGTGGACCGCTATCCCGTTTATGAACTGGCTGATATCCAGGTGCCGTCGCGCGATGGGCCGCATGATGTGAGCTTGGATGAAATCATGAAGGGGCTGCTTGGGCATTTCAGGCCTGTGCCCCCTCAGGCAGGCATCCATCAGGAGCTGCCATTGTGAGCCTGGCTTTCCAGCAACGTGCAGAACCTGTCCGTGTCGATCTGGGCGGGCGCAGCTACGATATTCTGATCGGCCGGGGGTATCTGTCGGAGGCGGGCATGCGCATCGCAGCTCTTTATCCGGGCGCCCGTGTCGGCATCGTCACCGACGCTCATGTGGCATCGCTGCACCTCCCTTCGTTACAGACATCGCTCGCCGCCGCGGGGCTCGCATCCTTCGTGATTACGCTGCCAGCGGGCGAAAAGACCAAGTCCTTCAGTGCTCTGGAAGAGGTCTGCGAGGGGCTTGTGGCCGCGCGGCTGGAGCGGGGCGATGTGGTGCTGGCCTTTGGTGGTGGCGTGATCGGGGATCTTGCGGGCTTTGCGGCGGCCATTGTGCGGCGCGGCATGCCTTTCGTGCAGGTGCCAACCACCTTGCTGGCGCAGGTCGACAGTTCCGTGGGGGGCAAGACCGCCATCAATTCGCGCCTTGGCAAGAACCTGATCGGGGCCTTTCATCAGCCAGGACTTGTGATTGCCGACACCGCGCTGCTGGACACGCTGCCACCTCGCGAGTTTCGTGCGGGATATGCCGAGGTCGTGAAATACGCCCTGCTGGGTGATCGCGGTTTCTTCAATTGGCTGGAGAGCGGCCAGTGGCGTGATGCCATGGCGGGCGGCCCGGCCCGTGAGGAGGCCGTGCGGATCGGTTGCGCCGCCAAGGCGGCCATTGTTGCGCGCGACGAGACCGAAACAGGGGATCGTGCCTTGTTGAATCTGGGCCATACCTTTGGCCACGCGCTTGAAGCCGCCGTGGGCTATGATGGTGCGCGGCTCGTGCACGGCGAGGGGGTCGCCATCGGCATGCGCCTCGCATTCGATTTTTCCGTGGCGCAGGGCCTGTGTCCGGGACAGGACGCGGTGCGTGTGGCCCGCCATCTGGAAGCTGTCGGCCTGCCGACGCGGCTCGATCAGATTCCCGGCGGGTGTGGCACGGCCACCGGATTGATGGACGCCATCCGGCAGGACAAGAAAGTGTCACGCGGTGCGCTCACCTTCATTCTCGTGCGCGGCATCGGCGCATCGTTCGTGTCCAAAGATGTCGCTGCCGATGATGTCACGCGCTTTCTCGAGGCTGAATTGGCCGGACGCTCTGCCCTTCACGCGGTTCACGCATGACTGTCGAACTTTGGCTTTCCGTTGCAGCTGTCGTCATTCTCCTGGCGATTTCGGCCTTCTTTTCATTGAGCGAAACCGCGATCACCGGTTCCTCACGCGCCCGCATGCACGCGATGGAGAAGGGCGGCGACAAGCAGGCCGGCATCGTCAACCGGCTGCTCAACCTGCGCGATCGCCTGATCGGCACGATCCTGATCGGCAACAATCTCGTCAACACAGCCTCGGCATCGCTGACGACAGCGGTGCTGCTCAACCTCTTCGGTGAGGTGGGCATCGCCTATGCGACCGTCGCCGTCTCCGTCCTGATCATCGTGTTCGCCGAGGTCACGCCCAAGACCCTGGCCATCAACAACCCGGATAAATTTGCTCTCAAGGTGGCCCGCCCCCTGGCCTGGGCGGTGTGGTTCCTCACGCCGATCACCCGCGCGACGGAATTTGCCGTGAAACACCTCATGCGCCTGCTGGGGCTCAAGCTGGGCGGCGATGCGGGGGTTTCCGCGACGGATGAACTGCGCGGGCAGGTTGATCTGCTTCATAAAGAAGGATCCGTCGGCAAGGGCGAGCGCGACATGCTGGGCGGCCTGCTTGACCTTGAGGAGCTTGAGGTCTCCGATGTCATGGTCCACCGCACCAAGATGCGGATCATCGACGCCAAGCTGCCGCCGGACGAACTCGTGCGCGAGGTGTTGGCCTCGCCCTACACCCGCATGCCGCTGTGGCGGGATGATCCCGATAACATCATGGGCATTCTGCACGCCAAGGACCTGCTGCGTGCGCTGGATGCCGCAGGCGGGGATGCGCGCAAGCTGGATATCGATGATCTCGTGCGCGAGCCCTGGTTCGTGCCCGACACAACGGCGCTGCGCGACCAGCTCAAGGCTTTCCTCAAGCGCAAGACGCATTTTGCACTCGTGGTGGATGAATACGGCGAGGTGCAGGGCCTGGTCACGCTGGAAGACATCATCGAGGAGATCGTCGGCGACATCAAGGATGAGCACGATATCGGTGCAACGGGTGTCCGCCGCCTGCGGGACGGGGCCGTGCAGGCCGAAGGCGGCGTTGCCATTCGCGACATCAACCGTGTGATGGATTGGGCCCTGCCGGACCATGAGGCCACCACCATAGCGGGTCTGGTGATCCATGAGGCGCGGGCGATCCCGGAGGTGGGGCAGGCCTTCATATTCTACGGGTTCCGCTTTGAAGTCATGCGCAAGCAGCGCAACCGCATCACTTCGCTGAAGATCATGCGGGCCGAGCGCCCCGAACGGGTCCAGGCCTAAGGCCCAGCCTCAAGCAGGGCTCTGCGTATGCATCCCCCCACTTGCAAGCGCCGCCCTTTTCCCCGATATAGCCCGTGGGAGGTTGGCGCTGGACGTACCACTCGCCAATCGGGTCAGATCCGGAAGGAAGCAGCCCTAACGAGAACCGGGCGGGTCAATGTTCAGCCTCCCACCCCAGCTTCGCAAGGGTTTGCCCGAAGCAGCTGCGCCCCGGGTCGAAAAAACCGCGTATCGGAGGAGCCATGTCGGACCTTTTGGCGGATGACGCCCAGACCGGCATGATGGCACCCCAGAAGCGGGAACAGGCACCCGGTGCCTACCGCGTGCTGGCCCGCAAATACCGTCCGCGCAGCTTCGACGACCTGATCGGCCAGGAGGCCATGGTGCGCACCCTGCGCAACGCCTTTGCCGCCAACCGCATCCATCAGGCTTACATCTTCACCGGTGTCCGCGGCGTGGGAAAGACCACCACGGCCCGCATCATTGCCCGCGCACTCAACTACGCGCTGGCGGATGGTTCGATTCATGGCCCCACCATCGACATGCCAGCGTTTGGTCAGCACTGCGAAGCGATCATCGAGAGCCGCCACGTGGATGTGATCGAGATGGACGCGGCCTCCAATACCGGCGTCGACAACATGCGCGAGATTATCGAGGCGGTGCGCTACCGCCCGGCCTACGCGCGCTACAAGGTCTATATCATCGACGAAGTGCACATGTTGTCGAACTCCTCGTTCAACGCGCTGCTGAAAACGTTGGAGGAGCCGCCCGAGCATGTGAAGTTTCTGTTTGCCACAACCGAAATCCGCAAGGTGCCAGTGACTGTTTTGTCGCGCTGCCAGCGCTTCGACCTGAAGCGCATCGATGCGCCGCTGATGATGTCCCACCTCAAGGGCATTTGTGCCAAGGAGCATGTGACAATCGACGCGGAGGCCCTCGCTCTCATTGCCCGCGCCGGTGAGGGCTCGGTGCGCGATTGCCTGTCGCTGATGGATCAGGCCATCGCCCATGGCGCAGGCTCCATCGCGGCGGATCAGGTGCGCGACATGCTGGGCCTGGCCGACAGGGGGCGGGTGATTGACCTGTTCGAGCAGATCATGCGCGGCGACATCCAGTTGGCCCTGGCCGAACTTGCCGCGCAATATGATTCAGGCGCTGACCCCGTCAGCATCGTCACGGATCTGGCGGAATACGTGCACACCGTGACGCGGCTGAAGCTGGCGCCTGGCACAGCCAACGATCCCTCGCTGACGGAGGGCGAAAAAAGCCGTGGTCTCGGCTTTGCCAGTGAACTCTCCATCCGCGTGCTGACGCGCGCCTGGCAGATGCTCACGAAGGGCCTGGCCGAGGTGCAATCGCATCCCCGACCCATTGTGGCGGCGGAGATGCTGGTGGTTCGCCTGGCCTATGCCGCCGATCTGCCGACACCCGATGAAGCCTTGAAAATGCTCAAGGACGGCGCATTCCCCGCAGCTGCCGCCTCCGCCACCGCCTCGGCTGGGGCGTTTGCGGCAAAGGCCAATTCCTCCTCTGCGGCCAGTTCCTCCGCAGGTTCGCGCGGTGGGCTAGCCACCCAGTCGGCCAGTCCGCGCCCGCAGTTTGAAGCGCCGGCGCAGACAACTGCGCCCTGGGCCAAGATTTCGACCCTGAACGAGATCGTGGCGCTGGCACGGGACAACAAGGACAACCTGCTCGCCACCGAAATCGAGATGTATCTGCGCCCCGTGCGCGTCGAGGACGGCGTGCTGGAGTTCAGCCTGGCGCCCGATGGCAACAGCGCCATCGTGCATCGGCTCATGCGCAGCCTGCTGGATTGGACCGGCCGGCGCTGGACAGTGGCTCTGTCCAATGGAGAAGGGGCGCCGGCAATCGCCGAGACGCGAAGCGCAGCCCGGATGCTCGAACGCGAAAAACTAGCGAAGCACCCGGTGGTCGAGGCGGTTCTTCTGGCTTTTCCGGGTGCGAAAATACAAGCTGTGACGACTGTGAAACAAGATGTGCCGCCGCGTTACGATGCACAGCAGGTGCTGACGCAGGTTGATGCAGAGGGTGATGTCATTGTCAGCGACAGCGCCATCACCGATGATGATCTTTAAACGAGGTGAACCATGGACTTGACCAAGATCATGAAGCAGGCCCAGCAGATGCAGGCCAAGATGCAGGAGATGCAGGCCGAACTCGAAACCGTGCAGACCGAGGGTCAGGCAGGGGCTGGTCTCGTGCGTGTCGTGCTCACGGGCAAGGGGGCGCTCAAATCGGTGACGATCGACCCATCACTGCTGCAGCCGGGTGAAAAAGACATTCTCGAGGATCTGCTGATTGCAGCGCATGCCGATGCAAGCCTCAAGAACACCCGCATGATGGAGGAGCGCATGCAAGCGGCGACCGCCGGAATGCCTGTTCCTCCTGGCATGAAACTGTTCTGAGGCGATGGCGGCGCAGCACCTTCTTGCGCTTTTCGGGCTCGCCCTGCTGCTGATGGTCGGAGGATCAGCAGCACAGGCGCAGGACAACGACGCCCTGCGTTTCTTTCAGCAGAATCCGCAAGGGCGCCTGTGGTTTCGCAGCGAGCCCAAGCCGTTGCGGCCTCCCGTCCGGTCGCTGCCGAGGGAGGACAGCATGCCCCGGCGGCGGCCCCGCGTCGAAGCCCCGCCCGATTCAACACCCCCCGGCACGCCCGCCGTTGCGGCCACCACGTTCGTGCATGTGGTCGGTGATTCGCTCTCAGAGCTTCTGGCTCAGGGCCTGAAAGAACAGCTGGCGGACAAGCCAGAAATCGGCATCATGAAGCGTGGACGCTCCTCGTCCGGCCTTGTCCGGGACGATTACTACAACTGGAGCAAGAGTCTGCGTGAGATCCTCAACAGCCCCGACAGGGTTGACCTGCTGGTCATGATGATCGGTTCCAATGATCGCCAGGTTTTGCGTGACGAGGCGGGAACCCATGAGTTCATGAGCGAGCGCTGGAAAGAGCTCTACACGCGGCGCGTCGACGACATACTCGAGGCTGCCCGCGAGAGGCGCCTGCCCCTGGTCTGGGTCGGCATGCCGGTCATGCAAAGCAGCCGAATGACGGCGGATATGCTCGCACTCAACGACATCGTGCGCGACCGCACCCTGAAGGGCAACTTTGCTTACGTCGATGTCTGGGAGGGATTTGCCAACGAACAGGGGCAATATGCCGCCCTGGGGCCGGACATCAACGGCGAGACCGTGCGGCTGCGCACCGCGGATGGGGTGCATTTCACCAAGGCCGGCGCGCGCAAGCTCGGGTTCTTTGCGGGGCGGGAGGTCGAGCGCCAGCTCTCGCGTGATCGGCCTGCTGGCGTCGAGGTGGCGGGGTTGCCCCCCGAATTGTCCGAGGAGTTGAAAAGCAGTGCGGTTGTCCAGCCGGCGCTGCCGGTGATCATGCTGCCCGATGAGCTGCCTCAACCCGTGGTCATCCGCGAGCGCCCCCTTGTCGGCCCGCTCGCGGCCTTGACAGCGGCTCCCGTGGGCGCAGGCGGACAGTTGCTCCGCACACGCCCGGCGCAGCCCGTCAACGAGATGACCCTGCTGATTGAACAGGCGCTCGGGCAGGGCCGTCTTCCCCCGCCCAAACCCGGGCGAACCGATGATTTTCGCTGGCCGCGTGAGCCTTGATCAAACGTTGACCAAATGCAGTGCAGGCCCATTGCCCTCCACGCGCCGATAAAAACAGCTGCGCCGTGCGGTGTGGCACGCGGGGCCCACCTGCTCGACGCGCAGCCATAGGGCATCCTGATCGCAATCCACGCGCATTTCGACGATCCTTTGCGTGTTGCCGCTGGTTTCTCCCTTCCGCCACAAAGTCTGGCGTGAGCGGGAGTAGTACCAGGCATCCGAGCTGGCGATGCTGCGTGCCAGGGCTTCGGCGTTCATATGTGCGACCATCAGAAGCTCGCCGGACGCATGATCGGTTACCACCGCGGTGACGAGGCCGTTGGCGTCAAACCGTGGCGTCAAAGCCTGTCCTTCCTCGACAGCGGTTTTCTGGCC
>JANMMT010000038.1:0-7542 GCA_031373545.1 Hyphomicrobiales bacterium | reverse complement strand
AATGGCGCAGGCGGGGCCGCGGGCGGCGGTGCTGTTGCATTGGGCGGTGGCGCTTGCAACGGGCTCGTCACGCCCGGACAAGTGGTCATCATCTCCGCCAGCTATCCTTACCCCTTCACGGGTTTCAGGTTCATCGCCGGCGCTGCCTCCATGGGCGCAGACATGCAACTGACCGCCCGCACAGCCTTCCGCATCGAACCGTAGGAGCGGGACATGATCACCTCGACACCGAAAAACAAGGCAAAGACGCGCAGGTCCACAGGGCTGATCGGCACTTTACGTCGTTTCAGGCAGGCGCAGGCAGGCGTGGCCGCGATGGAATTTGCGCTGGTCGTGCCCATCATGTTCGGTCTTTATTTCATGATCAACGAAACTGCTAACGGGCTGCGCGCCTCACGCAAGGTGACCATGGTGTCACGTGTTCTGGCTGACCTGGCGAGCCAATCGGCCACAGTCGACAACACATACATGAATGATGTCTTCGCGGCCGCAGGGCCCATCCTGACGCCGTTCGACGTCAGCAAGGCATCGATGCGCGTCACAAGCATCCGCTTTGACGCGTCGGGCAAGGGATATGTCGACTGGAGCAACATCAGCGGCTCAGGCGTGCCGATTTCCGTGCACCAACGCTGCACGCCCACGGAGGTCCGCAGCCCGCAGCTCCCGGGCCTGCCGACGACGCCCATCTCCGTGCCCGCCGGCCTGAAAATTGCCAACACGTCGCTGATCTATGCGGAAACCTACTTCAAGTACCGGCCCGTCATCGGCTGGGCCATTTCAGGCGACATCGACATGAAGCAGGAGCTTTACATGCGGCCGCGCACGACGGAATTCGTGACACGCACGGGCGCAGCCACAACCCCCGCCTGTACCTGAACACACAGGGGTGTCAGAACCCGCTCGGTCGTCCGGCAGCTGTCACCAGCATCTGACCATCGCCCAACAACCGGGCGGCCGCGCGCCGCGCATCGGCCTGCCCGACAGCCTCGACCATCCCGTTCCGCCGCGCGGTGTAATCAATGCCCAGGTCTTCCACCTGCAGCATCGTCAGGTTCGACGCGATCTTGGATGAGGTGTCGAAGCGCAGCGCATAGGAGCCGACCAGGTAACGCTTGGCCTTGTCGAGTTCATCCTCGGTGGGCCCGGTCGCTGCCATCTTGGCGATTTCGTCGCGAATGACATCCAGTGCCTCTTTCGCCCGTTCGTTCTTGGTGGCCGTGCCGCCATAGAAAATCCCGGTCCGCTCGTAAGGATAAAGGTTCAGATGAACCGAGTAGGCAAGGCCACGCTTCTCACGCACCTCCTGCCAGATGCGCGACGTGAAGGACCCCCCGCCCAGCACATGGTTCATCACGCTCGCAGCGATGAAATCATCGTCCTTGCGCAACAGGCCGCCCATGCCAAAGCACAGTGTGGATTGGGGAATATCAAGATCAATCAGTTCCGTCGCTCCCAGCCCCTGCGGGGCAACCGAAGGCACATCGAGAAGCATGGCATGTGCCGGCAACCCGCCGAACACGCGGTCCAGCACGCCGGCCAGGGTTTTGGCATCGATCGCACCGACAACGGAAATCTTCAGGTTGTCGCGGGCCATGATCGCGCGGGCATGCGAGACAATCTGATCCCGGGTGAGCGCTTCGAGCGCCGCGATATCGCCCGCGCGTTTGGAGGCATAGGGATGCGCACCAAAGGCAAGCTTGAACCAGCGCTCCGAGGCAAGCGTGTCGGGCTTCTTGGATTGCCGCCTGATCATGGCGATCAGCTGTGCACGGGCCCGGTCGACATCGGCTTGCTCGAAGCGGGGCTGCGTCAGGGCCAGCCTGAGCAGATCGAATGCCTTGTCCTGATGACGCACGAGTGTCTTGAGGTCAGCGGTCAGACTGTCATTCTCGATTCCGAATGACAATTCAACGGCATGCTCATCAAGAGCTTCCTGAAAGGCCGCATAATCGTATTCACCCGCGCCGCTGTCGAGAAGGCCACGCAGCAACATGCCTAGCCCGGAGCGACCCGGGCCATCCTGTGCACTGCCGCCCGCGAACGAACAATCCACCGCGATCAGCGGAACGGTGTATTCTTCCACCAGCCAGGCCTCGATGCCACCGGGCGAGATGACGCGCTGGATTTGCGAGGATGAGGACGCCTCGGCGCCGGTTTGGATGTCCTTCAGCGCGCTCATGCTGCATCTTCCTTCAGGAGATATCCTGTCACAGCCCGGCGCGGTGAAAGCCAGGCAGACGCGGCTTTTTGCACATCTTCGATGGTCACGGCATCGATTTTCGCGGGCCAGGACTGCACATCCTCGATGCTGTTGCCGATGGCGAGCGCCGACCCGTACATGCGGGCCAGAGATGTCTGGCTGTCCTGCGCATACACGACATCGGCAATGAGACGTGTCTTGCAACGCGCCAGTTCGCGGTCCGCAATGCCATTTGCGAAGGACGCGATGACGCATTCAATCGCCTTGGCCAATTGATCCAGCGACACCCCATCGCGCGGCGAGGCATAGACAGCAAAGCGTGATTGATCGAGCGCATCGCCCCAATACCACGCGCCTGCGGAGGTGGCGATTTCCTGCTCCTGCACCAGGGCCTTGTAGAGACGGCTGGTCTGCCCTCCCCCCAGCATATGGGCAAGCACCTCGAGCGCGTAGGCCGTGTTGCCCTCCGCGAGTCGGTAATTGGGCACAAGCCAGAAGCGCTGCAGGCTCGGCTGCTCGACCTTGGGATCTGCAAGCTCCACCCGGCGGGCGGCGGGGATTGGTGGCTCCAGCCGACGCTCGCGCGTGGGGGCCGCGCCGCGCGCGGGGATCGTTCCATAGCTTTGGTCGGCCAACACCTTGATCGCATCAGGTGTCACATCACCCGAAATCACGAGGATCGCATTCTCGGGCGTGTAAAAGCGTCGGTAATACGCAAGCGCATCCTCGCGGTTCAACCCCTCGATCTCGTGATTCCAGCCGATGATCGGATTGCCATAAGGGTGATGCACGTAGAGCGTTGCATCCACACTTTCCTGCAGCTGCGCCTGCGGATTGCTGTCCGTGCGCATGCGGCGCTCTTCCAGCACCACATCGCGCTCGGGAATCACATCCTCATCCTTCAGCACGAGATTGCTCATCCGGTCGGCCTCATAGGCCATCATCGTCCCCAGATGCTCACGCGGCACGCGCTGATAGTAAGCGGTGTAATCATAGGAGGTGAAGGCGTTCTCCTGCCCGCCCAACTCCGAGACCATGTTGGAAAAATCACCCTTCGCGTGCTTCTCCGTGCCCTTGAACATGAGGTGTTCGAGAAAATGGGCGATGCCGGATTTGCCGGGTGGATCATCCGCCGAGCCGTTGCGATACCACACCATGTGCGTGGCCACGGGAGCCCGGTGATCGGGTATGACCACCACTTCCATGCCGTTCGCCAGCTTGAAACTGGAAATGTCCGGCTGTTTCGATGTGGTTTCAGTCATGCCTTCGGCCTCTGGCTGTGTTCACTACGGGTGATATGGATAGAAAAACCCGCGAGCACCAGAGGCTCCCGCGGGTTTAATATTTTGGCGCTGTGTGCGCGATGTAATCAACGACGGATCAGGCAAGCGTATGCGCTCACCGGGTGTTGGCGCCTTCCTTGTAGATGTCCATCGGGCTTGGCATCTCGGTGTTGCCCAAGCTGCCTTCGCGGGTAGACCGGAAAGCTGCCCGGTCCGAGGGCTGGCGCAGGCCGGCCGGCGGGTCCGTCAGAAACTCGCGCTGCGGTTCCGCGCGTGCATCCTTGTTGCCTGCCTTGTTGGCAGCAAGCTGCGCGGCGGAAAGCTTGTCCATTTCGTTGATCGTGGTCACGCCGCCGTAGGTGTTGTGCATGTCGCGATCATCCCACATCGGGCGCTGGGGAACACGCGGCACCTCGGCGCCAGCCACACGGCCCGCGCGAATCTCGTCCATCGTCATGCGGCGGCCAACTGTTCCGTCACGACCCGTGATGGCGTCGACCATGACAGGCTTGCGCGCATCGTCCGCTGCCTTGCGGCGTGCCATCACGTCGGGGTCCTGAGGCCAGTTGGCGCGACGCTGGGCAGGATCGCCATTGTCCACGGGGGGACGCAAATTCTGGTTGGGGGGAACCACCAGTGGCGCGCGTTCCTTGTAGTCGATCGGATCCTTCTCGGCCGTTGGGATACCCAGAATGACCTTGCCGATGTCCAGCAAGCCCTGGGCGTGCGCGGGCGCAGGCAAGACAGCAAACCCGCACAGGGCAACGGCAAGCATTGGCAATTTAAGCATTGGCGAATGACGTGTCTTCATCGTGTGAACTCCCACCGCAAGGGCCATTCTCAGCCCCGCAATCACGGCTTTTGTGCGACAGACGGGTTTGATCTAAAGCTGTCATACAGCAGAACCGCCACGCCGACAACGATGGCTGCATCGGCGATGTTGAAGACATACCACGAGAAGTTGCCCCAGAAGAAATGGGCGAAATCCAGCACGGCGCCATAAAGCGCGCGGTCCACCGCATTGCCGAAAGCCCCGCCCGCGATCAAGGCAAGGCCGGTGTTCAGCCGCGGTTCGTGGCTGCGCCACGCCCAGATCGTCAGCCCAACCCCCGCCATAAGCTTGAAAGCCATCAGTGCCCAGCGTCCGAAGTCCGTGCTCTGCTGAAACAGCCCGTAGGAAATGCCCCGATTCCAGACCAGCACGAGGTTGAAGAACGATGTCACCTCGATGGGTTGGCGCGCCGCGATGTCGACGACGAAGAACAGCCAGAGCTTGCTGGCCTGATCCGACAGGAACACAGCCAGCAAGACGATGATGAAAATGCGGCGCGAAGGGGACATGTCGGCGATCATAAAAGCCCCAACGCCTGCAATTCACGCAAGGCCGCCGCATCGCGCGCCGAGACATCGGGCCATGCCGCATCGCTGCCAACATCATCGGTGTAACGCCAGGAGCGCGCGCATTTGCGCCCCTCGGATTGGGCGAACACCACCGCGACACCCTTAACACTGTCCAGGGTGAACGCGCCCTCGGGAGCAGCCGCGCTGCTCAGCGTGATGCCAGACGTGATCGATACTTCCGCCATATCCACCCCTTGCGACGCCATCCAGATCGCGGGGTCACAGATGTGTACAATCGGCGCGGCCTCCAGCGACGAGCCGATCACCTTGGCCGCGCGCTGGATTTCGAGCGCCCCCGTGATCACTGCACGCACAGCGCGCACGGTTTCCCATTTCGTGGCCAGCGCATCGTCGCGGTAGGCACCAAGCCCCTCCGCAAACCCAAGGAGATGGATGCAATCGGTTTCCTCGGGTCGATACGCTGCCCAAGCCTCATCCGCCGTGTAGACGAGAATGGGCGCAAGCCATTTCAGCAGCGCATCGCAAAGCATATCCACGACCGTCAGCGCGGCCTTGCGCTTGGTGCTGGAGGGCGCTTCGCAATAGAGCGCGTCCTTGCGGATGTCGAAATAGAACGCGGACAGCTCCGTGTTCATGAAAGCCGAAAGCACCGACACGACCCTTTTGTAATCATAGGTCACATAGGCATTCCGCACGATCTCATCCAACTCAGCCAGCCGGTGCAGCATCAGCCGCTCCAGCTCTGGCATGTCCTGAACCGCCACGCGGTCGCCGGATTGAAAATGCGCCAGCGCGCCCAGCATCCAGCGGATGGAATTGCGCAGCTTGCGGTAGGTCTCGATGAAGGTCTTCAGAATTTCGGGCCCGACGCGCAGGTCGTCGGAATAGTCCGACGCCGCCACCCACAGGCGCAGGATATCCGCACCGGAATTCTTGATGACATCCTGCGGCGCGACCACGTTGCCAAGCGATTTCGACATCTTCTGGCCCTTCTCGTCCAGCACGAAGCCATGGGTCAGCACGATGTCATAGGGCGCATGCCCGCGCGTGCCGGAACTCTCGATCAAAGAGGAATGGAACCACCCCCGGTGCTGGTCCGACCCTTCCAGATACATCACGCGGTCCGCCCCGCCGGTGGGTTTTCGTCTGATGCCCGCGAGGCCCGGAAAATTCTTCGCGTCCCCCAGCACGTAGGAATGCGTGGAGCCCGAATCGAACCAGACATCGAGCACGTCATTGACCTTTTCATAGTCCGCCGGATCATAGTCGAGCTCCAGAAAGCGCCGCGCAGCCCCCTCCGCGAACCATGCGTCGCCCCCCTCTTTCTCGAATGCGTCGGCAATGCGCGTGTTGACCGCCTCGTCCTTCAGCACTGCGCCGCTCGCCTTATGGACAAACACGGTGATGGGCACGCCCCAGGCGCGCTGGCGTGACACCACCCAATCAGGCTTGGCTTCGATCATGCCCGTGATGCGGTTTTCGCCGGAAGCCGGCACCCACTGCGTCTCGCGTATCGATGCGAGCGACACTTCGCGCAAGGTGCGCCCACCAAGTGACGGTGTTTTCTGGTCCATGTGGATGAACCACTGCGGCGTGTTGCGGAAGATCACGGGCTTTTTCGAGCGCCACGAATGGGGATACTGGTGCTTGAGGCGGCCGCGCGCCACCAGGTTGCCCGCGTCGATCAGCGCCTTGATCACGGCCTCGTTGGCGTCGCCCTTGTCGCCATTGTCCTTGATGACGCGGCGGCCCTCAAAGCCGGGGGCTTCAGCTGTGTAGAAGCTGTTGTCGTCCACGGTGAAGGGAATTTTCGGGTCAATTCCCCGCGTGCGCAACATCTGCTGCGTGACGGCGGCCGTCCAGATGTCGAAGTCCTCGCGGCCATGGCCGGGGGCGGTGTGCACGAAGCCTGTTCCTGCGTCATCGGTGACGTGGTCGCCATCGAGGAGAGGCACGTTGAAGGTGTACGCGCTCATCCCTCCCCCCTGCGGGGAGGGTGGTTCACGCAGTGAACCGGGAGGGGGGCCTGCAACGCTTTGTGCCATACCCCCCCTCCCGGCAGCTTCGCTGCCACCCTCCCCTCCGGGGGGAGGGATGGGGAGCCCTGCGAGCGGGTGGGCGCAGGTGAGGCCAGCAAGCATGTCCGCTGACACGTCTGTGAGGCGCTTTACCGTCAACTTGGCTTGGCCGAACACAGTCTCGTAAAGCTTGTCAGCAACAACGAACTTCGCACCGGCCTGTGGGCCAAAATCACGCTCGGCAGCAGTCACCTCATAAAGGCCATAACTGATTTTGCGGCTGTAGCTGATGGCCCGGTTGCCCGGCAGAGTCCAAGGAGTTGTTGTCCAGATTACAATTGATGCTGACATGAGTTCAGCTGGGTTTCTTGCGCTTGCACCGGCAGCACTCCTCACCGGAAACGCCACCCAGACCATATCCGACTGATAATCCTGATACTCGATCTCGGCTTCCGCGAGGCTCGTTTTCTCCACCACGCTCCACATCACGGGCTTGGAGCCCCGGTAGAGCTGGTCCGTCATGGCAAACTGCATGATCTCGCGGGCAATCTGCGCTTCGGCAGGGAACGCCATGGTGGAATACGGATGGTCCCAATCCCCCGTCACGCCGAGGCGCTTGAACTCCTCGCGCTGCACGTTGAGCCAATGGGCCGCGAAGTCCCGGCACTCCTTGCGGAAT
>JANMMT010000026.1:0-1584 GCA_031373545.1 Hyphomicrobiales bacterium | reverse complement strand
GATCCAGCTTGTGGCGCTCCGCCTCTTCCTGGTCGAGAACGTCGTCGCGCCAGGCTTCAAAGGCGCCGAAACCCTGTTCCGTCCGTCGCGCCACGCCGCGATCGAGCCAGACCGTGCTCCGCGACAGGTTCTCCAGAAACCGCCGGTCATGGCTGATCAGCACCACCGCCGCCTTGATGCTGGCGATCTCTTTTTCCAGCCACGCAATGGCCGGCAGGTCGAGATGGTTGGTCGGCTCGTCCAGCAGCAGCACCGCCGGCTCGCCCGCCAGCGCCCGCGCGATCGCCAGCCGCCGCGCTTCGCCGCCCGACAAGTGCGCCGGGTCCTCGTAACCGCTCAGCCCCAACGCCTCCAGCCGCCGCTTGGCCCGTTGGTGATCGTCCATGGGACCGAGCATGGCTTCAACAACGTCGGCGCTCGTCGCAAACCCCTCAAAGTCCGCTTCCTGCGCCAGATACGACACCCGCGCCTGCGGATGCGTAAACCGCGTGCCCTTGTCCGGTTGCAGGAGCCCGGCGGCGATCTTCAGCAGGCTCGATTTCCCCGAGCCGTTACGGCCCACCACGCACAGCCGGTCACCCTCCGCCACGCTGACGCTGGCGCCCGCCAACAGCGGCTCGGCCGAAAAGCTCAGGTGAATGTCGTCAAGGGTCAGCAGCAGGCGGGACATGGATCAGCGACTTTTCTCAGAATGATAACAAGCAGCCGCCTCCTACCAGCCCCGATCAGACAACGCCATGAGACACCTCGGACGCCCATCGTGGCATCCAGCCCTGTGAGAAGCTCCCGTAAACGGTACATTCACGTTACAATTGCGGCTGTCTCCCGCTCCCGCTATGGCCATAATGACAACACAGACCCACGGGGCGCGGGGCGGTCGCATGCAGTTGATTTATATCATCGTCGCGGCGGCCATGCTCGGCTGGGGGCTGACCGGCCTGGTGCTGGCCGCTGCGGAACGCACCCAGCATCTCGCCCAGCCAACCGACCGCGGCCTCCACCAGTCCCCCACGGCCGTCGGGGGTGGCCTTGGCCTGATCGGCGGCGCGCTGATTATCTGGCTGCTGGTTTACCGTCTGATGCCACCCTTGGGCCTGCCGCTGCTGGCGGCGCTCGCGCTGTTGGCGGCGGTTTCCTGGATCGACGATCGCACGCCCCTGCCGCCCGCCATGCGCTTTCTGGCGCAGGTCGTGGCGGTCACCATGCTCCTCTGGTATCTGCCGGCCGGCTTGCGCCTTGTTCCCGCCGTTCCGCTGGAGATCGAGCGGCTGGGGCTGCTGATGGCCTGGATGTGGGTCATCAACCTGACCAACTTCATGGATGGCATCGACGGCATCGCCGGCATGGAAGCCATCGCCATTGGCGCTGGTTATGCGTTGCTCGCCCCCATGCTGCCAGCCAGCGCGCACCTCACCGCCCACTTGCCGGAGCTTGCCATGATGCTGGCCGCCTCGGCCGCCGGCTACTTGCTCTGGAACTGGGCGCCCGCGCGCATCTTCATGGGCGATGTCGGCAGTATTCCACTCGGTCTGTTGTTTGGCCTGCTGATGCTCGACCTCACCGTGCGTGGCCAGTGGGCCGCCG
>JANMMT010000205.1:0-22230 GCA_031373545.1 Hyphomicrobiales bacterium | reverse complement strand
GCCATGTTCTGCGGCAGGCTGAAGACGCCTGACCCCACCATTGAGCCGATGACCATGGCTGTCAAAGCCCCAAGCCTCAGCTTGCGAGACGTATCCGGCTTTGCAGTCGCGACGCCGATGGCACCAGGCGCGGCTGTCGTCATGACCTCAGTTCCTCGCAGTCGAGGTGGACGAAGAGCGCAGGGATAGCCTTGGGCGCAGTGAAACGGGAATGTTCTCCCTCGTGTCTGATCCAGTCACTGGAATCCGGCGCTCGGTCGGCTTGCCGTCGTATCGTTCATTGTCTTTTTCAGCATCGGCGCGGGTTGCATGGACGACACCATCGCGGTGGTTGGGCGGTGCGTAGAGTGTGGTGAGCCTCAATGCGATAGTGCCGGTATTGATGATGTTGTGTCTTGTTTCAGCGGGAACGAGAACGGCAAAGCCAGACTGAATAGGGCTGCGCACATCATCGAGGATGGCGACACCCGAGCCCTCCTCGACTCGGAAGAGCTGGTCGAGCGCATGTGTCTCCATCCCGATATCCTCGCCGGGCTTCAGGCACATGAGGACAAGCTGGCAATTCGGCGCAGTATACAGCACCTGCCGGAAATTGGCATTTCCAGTTGCAGCAATATCAATGTCTTTGACAAAACCCCTCATAGAATATGTTCCTTGCTGAACTTCAGTGGACGATCAAAAATTTTCTGGATGACCTCGTTCGAGGCAGAACCTTGGAAACCGCGATCTCGCTGTCTGTCAGTCGTACCGATCCGATGCGTATCCGGAAGGTTCGGAAACTACCCAGAGACGTCCGCAGCCGGGCTATGCTGGGAGCGGCGCTGGTTGATCAACTTGATTGGGTAGATTCCGACCCTGACCGACCGATCGGGATTGCCGCTAGGCTCTATGCACCGATTGGCGCAGACCACCGCAGTCCATGCGATCGGAATGTCGTCCACGGTGCCAGCCGCAGGAACGTTCGGTACCCGATCCCTTTCGAACGCTCGTGTTCAACAGCAACCAAGCGTCTCCAGATTGGAAATCATCATGTCTCATGACAACGAATTGAAAACCGCCGTCCTTGCCGAACTGAAGTGGGAGCCAAGTGTGGAAGCGTCCCATATTGGTGACACAGCCAGGGACGGCGTGGTGACTCTCATGGGTCACGTCGGATCCTATGTCGAGAAATACGCGGCCGAGACTGCGGCGGGCCGGGTCAAGGGCGTCAAGGCTGTCGCGGAAGAAATCGAAGTCCGCCTTCCATTCAGCATCAAGCACGGCGACGAGGAGATAGCGACAGCCGCCGTCGACCGTCTGGCCTGGAACAGCTCGGTTCCCAAGGATTCAGTCAAGATAAAGGTTGAGAAGGGCTGGATCACGCTGACAGGTGCGGTCGAGTGGAATTACCAGAAGACCTCTGCCGTGCATGACATTCGCTGGTTGTCGGGCGTGGTCGGTGTTTCCAACAACATCACGATCAAGCCTCGTGCAAATGCGACCGATATCAGCAAGGACATCAACCACGCGCTTCATCGCTCATGGTTCTACGACGAGCCGCAGACGGTGTTTGTTTCGGCTGTGGGCGGCAAGGTCAAGCTGACCGGAACTGTCGATAGCTGGTTCGACCGCCAGACAGCCGCGGACACCGCTTGGGCCGCGCCCGGCGCCACGTCGGTCGAGAACGATATCCGTGTCAACTGAACTTCGAAGTTGAAGGCTCTGCCGCCGGTTGCCTTCGAGCTACCGGCGCGTTTCATCGAAACAACCAGGAGACCCCCATGAAGCCACTCAGAACCTGGGCCTTGATCGCTGATGGCGCACGGGCGCGCATTCTCGAGAACAACGGCCCCATCCACGGCGATCCGCACCACGGATCACCTGGCCACGGGGTAACCCAGCACGATTGGATGCCTGTCGATGGCCTTGTCTTTCAAGGCGATCATTCCGCTACCCATGACCTTGTGACAGATCGCCAGGGACGCAGCTTCAGCTCCGCCGGTTCAGGCCGGTCTGCTCTGGAATCCCAGACCGATCCCCATCGGCAACAGAAAACAAGATTTGCCAACCATCTTGCGGAGGTTCTGGCCAAACAGCTGCAGTATGGCGCGTATCATCGCCTCATCATCGCGGCACCCCCTGCAACGCTAGGCGATCTGCGCAGCGCGATATCCGACAAAGTGCGCGCAGTTGTCGTTGCGGAATTCGCGCATGACCTGACAAAAATCCCCAATCACCAGATCGCCAGTCATCTTGGTCCGATACCGGCCTGAGCAGCACATTGCCCATTCTGGGTCGGACCGCTGCACAACCCAGATGCACTTCGCGTCAATGGGCTATGCCCAAGGTGGCGGCTCTGTGACTGGTTCTGGCGCCTGCTGTGGAACTTCTATCGGCGGCGCAGGGGGCGTTTCCTTGGATGGCGGAACTTGATGGTCGGGTTCACGTTCCGGCACCTCCATGGGAGCGGGTTCCGGTGTGGGCTTTTCTATCGGCTGTGTCGGATCGGCATTCACTGTGAATTGGGGCATTGGCGTCTCCTTGTTGTTATGACTTACAAGACCGACGAACGGAAACTATCTGTATGGTTCCGATCCTGGTCTCGCCAGATCACGGTCCTGCAGGCTTGGTTCCCTTTGATACGCGCCGCACCAACCGGCCTCCCGCTTTTCCACCACCGTCATGTTTGTTGACGGTGGCCCAGGCGCGAGCCTCGGCTTCCGGCTCCGGGACTCCGCGTGCCTCGTAACTGACCGCGATGTGCTCCGCAGTGCGCTTCTGCTTGTCGGTATATTTGCTTTTGTCGCCACGTGGCATTGGGACTTTCCTTCGAATGAAACCTACAACTGAGGCTGCAGAGTGCAGCCTTCATCGGCGTGGGCCAAAAGAAAATCAGGTCCAGCCGTTCAGGCCATGGCGTACGGATGACCTGAGCGGCTAAATCCAATGAACACGGTCTGGACGATCGTTTCTGATCCGATCAGGTGCTCGCGTTGCAGGCGGGCCCGGACCGTCTTTCGCAGGATGCGCCCCAGCAGCGCCGCCTCGGGGTCGTCGTCAAAATCGGCGTGCCGTTCGATTCCGAGCTGCCAGATGGTGTCTGCCGCATCTGACGCCAGCTGTTCCAGGCAATCTGCAGCAAGATCTGTCAGATCGACCTGTCGGTGGGCTGCGTAAGCGCGAAGTTCGTCCGCGATGGCCGGGTCAATCCGCTGAAGCAGCGCGCATGCCGAAACATGCTGTGCTTTGAGAGCCGGGATCAGATCCCTTAGCCGAAGACTGCCGTCGGTGTTCTCACCACGCGACCTGCTGCCCTGGTGCACGCTGCGGATCATGGCGTTGAAGTCGCGGGCGCCTCGTTGACGGACGTCGATGTGATGCCTATCGCGGTCCAGCACAGACCGGCAAAAATCAGATCGACGCTCAGGAAAATCCCGAGAATGTAGAGGCTCGAGGCCGGCCATTGCGCAAGCACCAGGATGCCAAGCAGAGCCGTGACAGCAGACGATAACGCTATCCACCACCACTGACTGTTGGATCGCATCTGAAATGCCAGCAAGACGCGCACGACACCGACACCCACGAGAGATGCTCCCAGAAGCAGCGTCAACACGCCCGCGGCCACCAGCGGATTGAAGAACGCGAACAATCCTGCAACTGTATAGAGAATGCCAAGCAGCACCCAGGTCCACCGCCTGCGTGGCGATTTTGACCGCAGCCCCAGAGAAATCTCCGCCGCGCCCGCCAGAACCATCGCTATCGCTACAAAGTAGACCGACACGATGGTGGCTGTCACGATGCTGACAAATGCAAGGGCTCCCAGTGCCACGAGCAGAATGCCGAAGACGACAATCCAGAGCGGCCTGATGGGAGGCGCTGTGGTGAGAATGTCTGGAAGCAGCGCCTGATCGCGCGGGAGGGTTGTGGCAGTGTCCATCATCGCTTTTCCCGATTTCAGATTGGCATCATGATTAAAAACGCCTGTCGCGATCACTCGTTCCCAAGGCCTGGGGAGAATGCATTTCGGCGATCCTCGGAGCAAAGTAGCCAGCGCGGCGGCCATGCAGAAGGTTCGGAAACTACCCAAGCGACGTGTGCCTTCCCGCAAACCTTCATGCGGCAAGTGTCCATGCCCGGCTGTGGCTACATGCAACATGGGTAGATTCCGGCCCTGCCAACCCGTGGCGCTTGATGGTTAGCCATTGAGTACGCGACCAAGCTTGGACCACATCATGCTTCGCCGAACCTGAAGCTTTTCAACGAGGAGACCGCTTTGTTTGCGACCCAGAAAGCGAACCGCAGGATCCTGCTCGCTACGCGTCCGAAAGGTGCACCAACAGCGGCAAACTTCCGTCTCGACGAGAGAGACATTGTCCTGCCCTTGGCCAAACAGGTTCTGACGCAGACACTGTACCTGTCACTCGATCCCTACATGCGTGGCAGAATGAGCGACGCGCCGTCCTATACCGCTCCCGTTGCGCTTGGTGAGGTCATGATTGGCGGGACTGTCTCGCGTGTTGTCGCCTCGCAGAATGACGCCTTCAAGGCCGGCGATCTCGTGCTGGGGTTCGGCGGCTGGCAGGAGTTCGCGCTATCCGACGGCCAGGGATTGACCAAACTCGCTGCCTCGATCACCCATCCTTATCTGGCGCTGGGTGTGCTCGGCATGCCCGGATTTACGGCCTACATGGGTCTGCTCGACATCGGGCAGCCAAAGCCGGGCGAAACAGTGGTCGTCGCAGCCGCCAGTGGCGCAGTGGGTTCCGTTGTAGGGCAGATCGCCAAGATCAAGGGCTGCCGCGCGGTCGGGATAGCTGGCGGAGCGGACAAATGCCGCTATGTCATCGAAGAACTCGGCTTTGACGCTTGCATCGACCACCGCAACGCCGACCTTCCGGCACAACTGGCGGCGGTCTGTCCCAAGGGGATCGACGTCTATTTTGAAAGCGTCGGCGGCACGGTGTTCGATGCGGTCATGCCGCTGCTCAACCCCAAGGCCCGCATCCCGGTCTGCGGGATGATCGCTGCCTACAATGCCACCAGCCTGCCACCCGGACCGGATCGTCTGGGGATGCTGATGGGGATGATCCTGCGCAAGCGCATCACGATGCAGGGCTTCATCATTTTCGACGATTACGGTCCCCGCTTCGGCGAATTCTTCCAGCAGATGAGCGCTTGGGTGAAGGACGGCAGGATCAAGCACAGGGAAGACATCGTAGATGGTCTCGACAAGGCACCGGCGGCATTCATAGGGCTGCTGGAAGGCAGGAATTTCGGCAAACTGATCATCAAGGTTGCGGCATAAATCGCTTTTCAACCGACCTGACTTTGGAGCACGAACATGAGATCGATAACGATTGCGACGGGATTGATTGCAGCCTGCAGCTCGATGCCGCTGTCAACGGCTGGTGCCCAGGACATGATCGGCGGGGTTCCCGTTATTGAAAAGCTTGATGTCGAAGCATTGCCCCGCGGCAAGATTTATCATTTCTGGTTCAAGGGCATGGACACGAGTGTGGGCCAATCCTGGTATGTCCCCGTGATAGTCAATCGCGGCAAGGAAGCCGGTCCGCGTCTCCTTCTGAATTCGGGTGTCCACGGCGATGAACTCAATGGCATTCGTGTCGTGCAATTGATCGCTCCAGTGGTCGATCCCCAAAAACTCAGCGGCACGATCATCGGCATCCCCGGCCTGAACATTCCTGGAATGCTTCATGGCAACCGAAACTACATCATGTCCGATGACGGTGGATCGGCGGCAAACCTCAACAGGGCAATGCCCGGCGATGAAGCCAAAGGCGATGCGACGAACCGGTTTGCCGGCCGCGTCTGGCAGAAGCTCTGGATGGGCAATGTCGATTATGTGATCGACTTGCATTCCCAGACGCGGGGAACCGTCTACCCGACGTTCGTTTATGCCGATCCCCGCAACGAAAAAGTGAAGATGCTCGCAGAACTGCTCGCTCCCGATATCATCAAGTATGATGCCGGCGAGAAAGGCAGCGTCGAGACCGAATTCGTGAGGGCGAACATCCCCGCAGTCACTTTTGAAATCGGCGGTGCCGGCGTCTGGCAGCAGGAGTTGATCGACCGCAGCGTCCTGGGTGTTCACACAGTGATGTCCGCGTTGAAGATGACCGCCAAAGCCTCCGGTCCTGCGCCCTCCGCCACGCCAAAGACATTTCTTGGCAACGAGAACACATCGCTTCGCGCCGTAGTCGGTGGTTTCGTGGAATACAAGGTCGGGCTCCTGGACATGGTCGTCAAAGACCAGCTTCTTGCCCGCCAGATGAATGCATTCGGGACAATCGTGGCTGAGTACAAGGCACCCCACGACGGCAAGATCCTGTCAGTCGGTGATGAGCCGGTGCGGGAACCTGGCGCTTTGGTTGTCCGGCTCATTCGCTGGAACCCGTCCGAGGAATGCAAGCTCGGCTGCTGAATGGTGCGGTGCAACTCTCGTCAGGTCGGTTGCACCATCCGCCCATCCACCACCTCGACAATTCGGTCGCAGCGTTTGGCCAGATCGAGATTGTGCGTGACGATCAGAAAGGTCGTGCCGTTGTCGACATTCACCTTGCGCATCATCGTGAACACCGTGTCGGTCGAGGCTGTGTCGAGGTTGCCGGTGGGTTCATCCGCCAGAATGAGGGATGGATTCATCGCCAGCCCGCGTGCGATGGCGACTCGCTGCTGCTGACCGCCAGACATGTTGTTGGCGAGATTGTCCTCCCATTTGTCCAGTCCCATCTCAACCAGAAGCTCGTGGGCGCGGGCGCGCATGGTCGCATTTGGAAACGTCTGATCGACGAGCATCGGCATCATGACGTTTTCGAGCGCGGTGAAAGCCGAGATCAGGAAATGGCTCTGGAACACGAAGCCGATGCTGTGGCCCCTGAGCTTTGTCAGCGCACTATCCGCCAGTTCGCCGGTGTCTTCGCCATTGATGAACAGCCTGCCGGAGGTCGGCCGGTCGAGCAGGCCGATGATGTTGAGCAATGTGCTCTTGCCCGAACCCGATGGCCCCATCAGCGCGACGAACTCGCCCCGTTGCAGAACCAGATCGACGGCATGCAGCACCTCGACCTCGGCCGCCGTGCCGACGTTGTAAGTCTTGCTGACGGCCTCCAGCCGCAGGACGGGCGATGGATCAGCCACGCATCGCCACCACGGGATCAAGCCTGGATGCGCGCAGCGCTGGAACGATTGCGGCGCCAAAGCCTGTGATGGTTGCCAGACCGATCACGATAAGGAAGAGCTGAGTATTCAGCGCAAAGGCAAAGGGCTGACTGCCGTCGGCCTGCCTGAGAACAATCCTGAACAGCATGACACCGAGGGTGCCAAGTGCCGATCCAGCGATGGCGCCCAGGAAGGAGAGGATGCCACCTTGCAGCAGGAAGACCCCGACGATCTGACGCCGCGACGTACCCATGGCGCGCAGGATGCCGATGTCCTTGGATCGCTGGATGACGGAGACGACGAGGACACTGGCCATGCCGAATGCGACCGAGAGCCCGACGAAAAACTCGATCGATCCGAACGAGATGTTCTGGGTTCGCACAATTTCGAAGAATTGCGCGAATGTCTTGATCCAGCTGTCAGCCTGCACGCCAGTTGACGCCTGAATGACTTTTGCAATGGCTTCAGCGGCATAGGGGTCCGTCAGGTTGACATTGATCGCGGTGACGCCGCCGGGAAGACCGGCAAGTGTCTGTGCTGTTCTCAAGGAGAGGAACGTCAGTGCAAGATTGGAGCCCTTGTTCCCCAGATCGAAGATCGCTCGGATCGTGAGTGCGCGCGTATCGCCACTGCCGGCCCTGATGTTCAGCTTGTCGCCAAGGGTAACACTCAACTCCTTTGCCAGTTCAACGCCGATGATGATGTCTTCACTTGTCATGTCGGCGCGCCCGAGCACGATGTAGTCAGGCAGTCTGACGATCTTGAAATAAGATTCCGGATCAATCCCGGTAATTGTGATCGAGCGGCTCGCATCACCCCGGACAGCAAGTGCTGCAGTCGAAACCGTCACGGATGCGGCAACGACGTCAGGTCGTTCGCGCAACAACTGCAGCACGGTTTGCCATTGGTCGATCGAGCGCTGTCGCTGAGCGGGCTGTTGAATGGTTGAAGCGACGACCGAGCCTGCTTCAGCGCGCAAAGGTCGTGCCTTCTGGTCAAGAGTGACGATCTGGATATGAGGCGTGGAGGCTAGAAGTTGCTTGACGAAGTTGGCCTGTAACCCACTCATCAAAGACGACATGAACAGGATGACAGCCACCCCGATGGCGACGCCCACGATGATGAACAGTGTCTGCATCCGGCCTTCTCTCAGGAAGCGGATGGCCGTGATCCACTCGAAGGGCATCCACCCGTTCATGGGAGCACGGCTGTTGGTGCATGAACCTGGATGCGGCTACCCACTTTAATCTTCGATGCTGCCGCAACCACCACGTCGCCTTCGTTCAAACCGGTGAGGATCTCGGCCTTGCCGACACTCTTCAGACCAACAGTCACATCGTGCCGTCTCGCGTGCCCATCTTCCGCCTTGAGCACCCATGGTTTGCCGATGCTTAGATCATACAGGTCAGCCACGGGCACAATCAGCGCCTTGGGCCGCCTGGCGACTTCGATGTCGACCGAAACCGTCATGTCTTGGCGAAGGTAGGATGGCGGCGAAGCGACATTGAGCTTCACCTCGACAGATGCGCGCTGCAGGTCCACCGCTGGATTGATGAAGATGACGGTCGCCGCGAAGTTCTCCTTGCTGAAGGCGTCGGCGGAAACGAGCGCCTGCTGCTTCAAAGCGATCAGCGCCAGATTCTTCTCGTCGATCTGGATGGTGATCTGCATCTCACCCGTTGGCGACAGGCGCATCAGCTCCTTGCCCGGCTGGACGACGTTCCCGACCTCGACATCACGCCAGATCAGAACGCCATCGCGTGCGGCCTTGATCACGGTGTAGCCTGCCCGCGCTTGCGCCGCGCGCAGCGTGGCTTTCGCCTGGACAAGCTGCGTTTCAGTCACGGTGAAATCAGCTCCCCCGGGACGATTGCTGAACACAGTCAACTCCGCATTGCGCACTTGCGACCGCGCGATGTCGAGGTTCTTGGTCGCCTCGTCAAAAGCAACACGGGTGCTGACGCCGTCGGCGAGAAGTTTGCTCACCCGCGCATAAATCTGCTGCATGTTGACCAGCGTGGCTTTGGCCTCGCCAAGGCTCTGCTCCGCTGCAGGCAAAGTCAGATCGCGCACCTGCCGAACCCGTGCTTCTGCTTGCGCCAGTTGCCCTTCGGCCAGTACGGCGCTTGATCGGGCTTCGCTGTCATCGAGAAGGATAAGTGTATCGCCCGCGCTGACCTGCTGGCCTTCCGCCACGGGGATGGCTGCAACCACCCCTGTGATCTGGCTGCTGATGCTGACGCGGAAAGGTGTCTCGACATGTCCGCTGGCAACAAGGGTTTGAATGAGGTCTGCCCGTACAATGGGTGCAGCGAAAACAACGGGCCCCCAAATCATCGGAACGCCTAAAGTCCATGCCAACGCCGCAGCACCGGCAACGACAACGGCGACCCACAGCCAACCCCATCGCCAGCGGGTCGGCGCAGCATTGGTTTTCGCCGTCGCTGTCGCTTTGGTTGCGGGAGGATAGATAGCCGGTTTGGCAATATCAGGCGTGGGCCTGCCTTGGGTTTGCCCAGCCTTTGCCACAGCCTCCGATGCTTCTGGCTCAGTTGCCACCATTAATCACCGATATGGAATGACGAAGCGATCGGCGGTGCTTTCAGTGGCGACACGTTTTCCATGCCGGGATGCACGTCCATCTGTGACGCGTTGGCGGTCGCCATGATGGCCTTTGCCCGCGCGACTTCATCCGTCGACCCATGCGCCATCACGAGAAACCCGTCAGCCCTGATGGCGGCCTCATATTTGATGACGCTGTCTTCCGGGATGCCGATGCTCGCCAGGGCTCCGCCGATCGCGCTCAAGCCACCCACGATCACCGCACCTTCCACCATCGCTATGAGCGTGGCGGTGAGATAGCCGACAACAATGACCGGACCCATGATCGGCAATGTGAGGAAAACGCCGCCGAACACAATGCCCCAAAGGCTGCCCCAGAAAGCGCCACGCGCTCCCCAGAACTTGATACGGTCGCCGGTGTTGTAAAAACCCGTGACTTTTTCTTCGGTATGGAATCCCTTGCCGACGATGCTGAGCGTTTTCATGTCGAAGCCTGCCTGCGTCAGTTTCTTGACGGCATCTTCGGCGGCAGCGTGATCGTCGAATACGGCGATGGCGGTGTCTGATATGGGCATGAGGGTCTCCTGATTGGCGAATGACTTTTCAAGTGCTGGATGGCCGCACAAGCAAGATCAGGACAAGGCTTTCCCGGTGCTGCGATGAGCCGACAATGGCGGCAAGCGCTGACTACAGGCAGGTTCGGATTCTACTCAGGCCACATACCTTATCTGTTGCTACGCGAGCCAGGGATCATAGCTGCCAAAATTCCAAAGATGCCCTTCAGGATCTCGGCAGGAATACGCCCGTCCGCCGTAGTCTTCGTCCCTGATAGCCATGACAATCTCTGCCCCGGCGTTCACCGATTTCGCGTAGTGCTGATCAATATCGACGACAATGATGTAAACGCTCTGTGAGCCAACTGCGCCGCTCTCCGCGGGAGATTTGACGAGATTGTGAAACTCGTTGTTTTTGGCCGAGCCCAACATGATTATCCCGTTTCCAAATGTCAGTTGAGCGTGTGCAATCTCGCCGCTTTTGTCCGGGACAACGAGATGCGACTTGAAGCCAAAGGTGGCGCAAAGCCAGTCGATGGCAGACTTTCCGTCTCGATAACGCAGTGTCGGCATCACGGCAGTTTTGATGCCTGTCTCAGTTTTGTTGAGGGCATTGTCCTGCTTGTGATTGGCTGAATCAGATACCGTGCCTCTGAAACGCTCCGCCCGTTCGATCATGGTGAGCATCTGGCGCGCGGCATGAATGGTGAGAGGGTGACGGGTCGATCCCGGCCGTGGTGAGATGTAGGCCGCCATGTCGCGCGCGAGATCGTGTTGTGCCTCGGACGTTTCCGCCAGTAGCGTGATCATCAGGTTTTCCAGCGCAATGACCCGGACACGAAGCTGTACAAGCTCTGCATCGGTCGGAGGTGGCATGTCGTCGATCATGCTGCTCGACAGGTCGTGTTTCTGCGGGCCATCTGGCCCAGCGCCGCCCTCATTGTCCCACCGCGCCAGGGCTTTCTGGCGCAGCTTGGTAGCATCTGAGGGTTCGATCATGCCGCGTGCTTCTCGATCCAGGCCAGATAATGATCCATCCATCCCTGCAAGAAGGCCTTGCTGTCAGGGCCGATATCGCCCTTCGCATCGAACAGGCTATCCTTGGCATGGATAAATGCCTCTGGTTGCCCCAGGACAGGCACATCGAGATAGGCCAGGACATTGCGCAGGTGTTGCTGTGCCATCGCCGTGCCCATGGCACCAACAGATGCACCGATGACGCCCGCAGGCTTCCCCGCCCAGACGCTTTGGCCGTAGGGGCGCGAGGCATGGTCGATGGCGTTTTTCAGCACACCGGGAATCGAACGATTGTATTCGGCTGTGACAAACAGAAGGCCCCGTGCCGATGTGATGGCCGCCTTCATTCGCTTCACGGGTTCAGACGGATTGGCGTCGTCGTCCTGATTGTAAAGTGCCAAATCTCCGATTTCGATCTGCCTGAACGAAACGTCTGGAGGTGCCAGTCTGGCGAGTGCGGTGGCGAGTTTGCGGTTGAACGAATCCTTGCGCAGGCTGCCGACCAAAACAGCGATCTCTTGGTGGGACATGACGGATTCCTCAGAGGATTGGTTGGGTACAAAACATCAGGCTTTCAGACACCGGTCACGTTCGGCTGCCGCCCTGATATCTTGGCCGTACTGCGACGAAGCATGGTTCGTGGGGTCAGGGCACGTCGGCGATCAGGTGGTTTAAGTCAGACATCACAAGCAAAGGGCCTCGCGACGTGACTTCATATGCCGCCACGCGGTTCGACCGTTTTGAGAGGGTCTGAATTCGACGATCTGAGCCCGAGCGCGACAATCCACAGGCCGATCAGGTTGACGCCTGGTACGCAGGTCAGCACGGCACAGAACGGGGAGTAGCCCAGATATCGAAGGATCAGGCCAACAGGATAGAAAAGCACGGCTGCCATGATCACGAAGAACAGCAGGTGGGTCATACCCCAGTTGCCCGTCATCATCCAGCCATACATGGCACCGGCTTCATACATCATCGCGAAGTCCTCCACCTATGTTTTCAACCATTTCCGCAAGACATTACGCCGCAAATCCGACTGGAGAAGGTTCGGAATCTACCCAGAGCTGGCCAGGATCATTGGCGTGTCGTCGATGACGCCGCTGAACAGCTTGTGTTTCTGCGGTGCGTTGCGGGGGCGGAGTTGGCCCCTGTGCAGACCGAATGATCTGTTCCGTTCAGGCTAGCCGATGGGGCTGGGAGCACTGACCTGGGTCATCAGATCATCCTGCCAGACGCCCTCGACCTTGAAGTGTGCCAGCGCGCCAAGTTCCACGGCCTCGATCAAATTGTGGTTCACATACGCGTAGAGGCCTGGCTGGAGAAAGGTGTAAAGTACAGCGCCAGCAGACCCGCCTCGAATGAACCAGGTTTCATTGTCCACCTGTGGCGGGTTCCGAAATTTGCCGGTTTCCCATACGTAGTCGGCATGTCCCCCGATGAGGTGCGGGCGTGTGTCGCGATTGGCCTGGGAGTGCACGATGAGCACGGTTTCTCCAACCTTGGCAGTCATGGCATTTTCGCCTGTGAGTGCGCCGACCGCGCCATTGAAGACCAGATGCGTCGGGATCAGCCCGAGCATTACCTTCTGCATGTCGAAATACCCGTCACTCGGTGAATCGTAGGTCTTGAACTTGCCCTTATCGTCACGCGGCACATAGAAATCCTGCTCTCCGACGTAATACATGCGGTCATATGTAAGAGCTTTGCCGTGCCCGTCATCGAGGCCACCGCGCGGCAACACCATGATGGCCCCATTCATGCCGGACACCACATGCCAGGGCGTCATCGGACCGCCCGGCGCGCAATGGTAGACGAACACGCCGGTCCGTGTCGCCTTGAACCGCAGAACCGCTTTTTCGCCCGGGTTGACGAGCGTCAGATCACCACCACCCATAGCGCCTGTTGCGGCATGGAAATCAATGTTGTGCGGAATGGTATTTGTTGCAGGATTGATCAGCGTCAACTCGACGTAATCGTTCTGGTGAACCACCATCATGGGACCGGGCACCGACCCATTGAAAGTCATCGCCATGACCGTCGTGCCATTTTCGTCGATAATCAGGGGCTTTTCCGCAATGGTGAGTGTGAACTCGACAATCCCGGGCGCGGCTTGTGTGGCCTGTTGATGAGCATGCACGAAAGGCGGTACCGCCAAGGTTACTTTGCTACGGGCCAACTTCGTTATGTCCAATGTGGCAGCGGGCGTGGCGGCATTTTGCGGATCTTTCGCGCTTGTCGGACTGGAGGATATCACGACCCCCATCGCACTCAACGCAGCGACATCAGCTAACAGCATCCTGCGCGAGACATCATGAGATCGATCAGTCACGTTCGTCTCCTTGATTTGTCGACACATTCATCAGCAAACAAGCCCACGATTGCGTCGCAAGCGATGTCACCGAACATCCATGACTTAGACCACGGCGGCTTATCAGGAGAAGGTTCGGAAACTACCCAGAGACGTTTCCGGCCGCCATCAGTGTTCAGATTTTCAGGCGCGAGAGCCGCAGCGCGTTGCCGATCACGCTGACGGACGACAGCGCCATGGCTGCGGCGGCGATGATGGGCGAGAGGAGGATGCCAAAGGCGGGATACAGCACGCCTGCCGCGATCGGGATGCCTGCCGCGTTGTAGATGAAGGCGAACACAAGGTTCTGGCGGATGTTGGACATCGTGGCTTTGGACAATGCGCGGGCGCTGGTGATACCAGTCAAATCGCCCTTGAGCAGGGTGAGGCCGGCGCTCTCGATGGCGACATCGGTGCCCGTGCCCATGGCGATTCCGACATCAGCCGCTGCGAGCGCAGGCGCATCATTGACGCCGTCTCCCGCCATGGCGACGATGCGGCCTTCCCCCTTCAGACGCTTGATGATCGCGCCCTTCTGTTCGGGCAGGACATCAGCCTCGATCTCGGTGATGCCGAGTTTCCTGGCAATGGCCTCAGCCGTGGTCCGGTTATCGCCGGTGAGCATCACAACGCGGATTTTGTCGTCCTTTAGCATTTTTAGCGCGACGGGCGTGCTGTCCTTGATCGTATCAGCAATGCCGATGGCGGCGGCGGTCTTGCCATCGATGGCAACATAGATCGCCGTCGCGCCGTCCTGGCGCAGTGCTTCGGCCTGCGCGGCGATCCCCGACGCATCGATGCTGTTCTCTGTCAGAAACGTCGCGCTGCCGACCATGATGCGCTTAGAGCCCACTGTTCCGATCGCACCTTTACCTGCGGGTGAGTTGAATTTCGAAACGGCTGGAATGGTCAGTTGGCGTGCAAGCGCTGCCTTGACGATGGCTTTGGCGAGCGGATGCTCAGACGCCTGTTCGACTGCAGCGGCCAGCATCAGTACATCAATTTCAGCGAATCCCTTGACCGTGACGATCTTCGTCACGGAGGGATTGCCCTCCGTCAGCGTGCCCGTCTTGTCGACGACGATGGTGTCGACCTTCTCCATCCGTTCGAGAGCTTCGGCGTTCTTGACGAGCACCCCCGCCTGCGCACCTTTGCCGACTCCCACCATGATCGACATGGGGGTTGCCAGACCAAGCGCGCAGGGACAGGCGATGATCAGCACCGCGACGGCAGCGACCAGCCCGTTCGCGAAACGCGGCTCGGGACCAACGAAGGCCCAGACAGCAAATGTGACGAGAGCGACGGCGATGACAGCTGGAACGAACCAGCCGGCAACCTGATCCGCCAACCTCTGGATCGGCGCACGCGAGCGCTGCGCGTCGCCGACCATATGAACGATGCGGGCGAGCATGCTGTCGCTGCCGATTTTTTCCGCAACCATCAGCAGCGCACCCGACCGGTTGAGCGTGCCGCCGATAACCTTGTCGCCAGGCGCTTTGTCGACCGGCATGGACTCGCCCGTCACCATCGACTGGTCGACCGACGAGGCACCATCCTGCACAGCCCCATCGACCGGCACTTTCTCGCCGGGACGCACCCGCAGGCGGTCGCCGACGATGACCAGATCGATCTGGACCTCTTTCTCCTCGCCCGAAGCGGCTATCCTGCGAGCCGTCTTTGGTGAGAGGTTTAGAAGCGCCTTGATCGCACCGCCGGTCTGTTCCCTTGCGCGCAGTTCCAGAACCTGCCCGAGCAGCACAAGCACGGTAATCACAGCCGCCGCCTCAAAATAGATCGCGACCGTGCCGTCCATGCCCTTTGACGCTGCGGGAAAGATGGCTGGCGCGACGGTCGCAACAGCGCTGTAGAGCCACGCAACACCCGTTCCCATGGCGATCAAGGTGAACATGTTGAGATTGCGCGTCCGCACCGACGCCCAGGCGCGGACGAAAAAAGGCCACCCCGCCCAGAACACGACCGGTGTGGCGAGCGCGAATTGGATCCAGCCGGATGTCACCGGTGAAACGATCCGGTGCAGCGCAGGAATGAGATGCCCGCCCATCTCCAGCAGCAGAACGGGCACGGCGAGCGCGAGGCCAACCCAAAAGCGCTGAGTCATGTCCTTGAGTTCTGCGCTCGGCCCAGAATCTGCTGCAGGCATAACTGGTTCCAGCGCCATCCCGCAGATCGGACAGGAGCCCGGGCCAGCTTGCCGTATCTGCGGATGCATCGGGCAGGTGAAGACCGTGCTGCCAGCGGTGGCCATGTTGATCTTGGCTATATCCATTTTGAACCTGCCCACATGGTTGTGCATCTCCAGCCTAGACCGGTGGACCCTGCGTCAGGAGCTTCGGATACTACTCAAGCCCCATCTGGCTCGTGATGTGCCGCTCTCCAATCAGCACATTCGCAGGCTCGATGGCGCGCTCGATGGCGAGGGTGAGCTGTCTTTCATCAAATGGTTTTTGGAGGACGACCGCAGCAGGATTGAGCAGTTTTCTGTCAAGCACGTCCCCGCTGACGAAAAGATGGGGAATGAACCCCTCCCCCAGGATGGCCGCCACAGCGCCGATGCCACTGCCCTCATGCAGACGCACGTCGGAAATGATGAGTTGGGGGTGGCACCGGGAAGCCGCAGCTTCCGCACCTGCTTGCGTGCGCTCGCTGGCGCAGACCTCATGTCCCATTTCGGAGAGCACTTCTTCGAACAGAAGGGCAATCAGGGTTTCGTCCTCGATAATCAGAACGCGAAGCGCTCTCATGGCTTTCCATCACTCTTGGTTTGCGGTTCGAGATGGCGCACGCGGTGGTGCACGTTACGCGCCTGATTGCTTGGATGCCATGTGGGACTCCACGAACCAGAGCTGAAGGTTGATCCCGCGCGACACCTGCGTGAAAAGATCAGCCGTATCGACATCGCCGAAAACCGTGGCCGCTGCACTCGCCTCGCGGGCACCCTCTCCAAACGCGGCGAGAGCACCGGATACGGCGAAAATGTGCTTCTGCTCGTCCGCCACGCCAAGCGGATATGCGATCAGTGATGTGCGTTCTGCCGCCATCTGGATCGTGCCATCGGCGGTTCCGCCCAGACCACCGGCCCGCTCGGCCAGCATATCGGAAAAGCTCTCGACCTCCTCCGACACCTTGTCGAACAGCTTGTGGATTGCAATGAAGTTGGCCCCTCGCACATTCCAGTGCGCCTGCTTCACCTGGGCATGCAGGTCGATAGCCGTTGCAAGATGCTTGTTGAGCAACGCGACGGACTGGATGCGTATTTTCTGATCGAGCGTGTTGCGTGTGGCGTGCATGACGGGCTCCCTCAACGGCGTCTGAATTCAAGAAGGGGGTTCAGTCCTTGCGAACCGAACTCCAGATGCGGCCTGAGGCCCGAAAGGTGGGAAGCTCCAAAACGCCAATGCCGCTTCGGAAGAACAGGCCCGCCAGACAAAGGTCTACCGCATTGGACAATCCCCGCCGCAGGGCCGGAATCTACTCAGACAGCCCTCATCGAGGATCGGGGCCTGAAATCGGCGCAACCAGAGCAGCAGGCTGTTTTCCGACAGTTCTATCCTAGACCACGTCGCATTTTGATTGACCAATCAAAATTGCGAAAACGTGCTCTACAACAATAACTTGGAGCATGTCGTTTTCAAATAACCGCTACAAACTTATTTGCGGCATGCTCTAGGGTCCGACGATCACGCGCGAACCGACCGGAACGCGGTTGTAGAGATCGATCACGTCCTGATTGAACATCCGGATACATCCGCTGGAAACCGAAAGTCCGATGCTCGACGGGTCATTCGTTCCGTGGATGCGATAGAGTGTGTCACGTCCTTCGCGGTGCAGGTAGAGCGCACGCGCACCGAGCGGGTTTTCAAGGCCGGGGTCCATGCCACCGCTCCACTTTGCATTGCGGGCGGGATCGCGCGCAACCATGTCCGCCGTCGGTGTCCAGCGCGGCCACTCTGCCTTGCGGCCCACTTCGGCGCGCCCGCTCCATTCGAGCCCTTCCTTGCCGACGCCCACACCGTAGCGCACGGCCAGTCCATCCTGAAGAACGAGATGGAGCGTATGCCGTGTTGTGCTGATGATGAGGGTACCGGGAGGCTCCGTTGTCGGGAATCGCACGACACTTCGTAGAAAACTGGTATCAACGTCGTTGAAATCGACTTCCGGTATGGGAAATCGCTCATCGGGAACGGCGGAATAAAGCGCTGCAACCTGCGGGGCGATCTCATTGCCCACGAAAGACCTTGGCTGATAGGATCCCGGGGGAACTACGCCGACGCAACTCCCCAGCGCTAGAGTCAGCATGATTGCCGCGAGCTGGCGAATACTGCTGTGCTTCTGTCGCCAATGTTCGGTCACTTCGCTCATCCGGTTCTTTCGCCGCACTTATGGGAGGGGAAGGATAAGGCGCTGCCGCAACGCGTGAAGCGAAGGATCGGAATCTACTCAATTTGCCGCAAACTTTCGCGCTCATGCCCCCGTTGACGACATTCAAGCCGTGACTCTGTGTCCATGCTATGACCTTGTGGGGCATTGCGTTAGGACAGACATGCCGAAAACCTCCGAAGGCCGATCCGGACAGCGACCAAAGCAACCCGGCTTGGCTCGTCGGCATGTCGATGCGCGCGGCCCGCCAACTGGCGCAGCTAATTTTCTGGTTGTCGCCATCGGCGCATCTGCGGGCGGTCTGGACGCCTGCCGCAAGCTGATCGACGCGATGCCCGACAACCCCGGGATGGCGTTCATCCTTGTCCAGCACCTCGATCCGAACCACGACAGCCTGCTGGTCGATCTGCTGGCCAGCCATACGAGGATGGCGGTCAGCCAGGCCGCTGAAGGTGTGCTGCTCGCACCCGATTGTCTCTATGTCATCCCTCCCGGCGTTTACCTGTCGGTCGCAAGCGGAGCGCTGCATCTGTCCGAACCGGAGGCGCGTCACGGCGCGCGCCTGCCGTTTGATTTCCTGCTGCGCTCGCTAGCGGAAGACTGCGCCGCGCGGACAGCTTGCATTGTCCTGTCGGGCACGGGCTCCGATGGGAGCGAAGGCGTCAAGGCGCTGAAAGCGGGTGGCGGCTTCGTCATCGCGCAGGAGCCCGAAGAAGCGGAGTATGATGGCATGCCCCGCAGTGCCATCCTGACGGGCGCGGTTGACCTTACGCTGCGGGCGTCGGCCATTCCGGCTGCCTTGGCGAAGCATGCCACCCACAGAGGCAAGCCCATGTCCGCAAGCAGCCAGCGTGCCGCGAGCAAGACCGATGACGGCCTCGCCGCGATCATCGATCTGCTGCGCACCCGGACTTCGCATGACTTCAGACTTTACAAGCAGGGCACGCTGAAACGTCGCATCGAGCGGCGCATGGCCATGAGCGCGGGCCCCGTCCATGACATGGCGGGATATCTGGCATCATTGATATCTGACCCTGCGGAACTGGAACTGCTGGCGAAGGATCTGCTGATCAACGTCACCAGCTTCTTCCGCGACCCCAAGATTTTCGACTACCTCGCAAAGACCACATTGCCTGACATGCTGCGCGCCCACGTTGCCGACCAGCCCCTGCGCATCTGGATCGCGGGTTGCAGCACAGGGGAGGAAACCTACTCTCTCGCCATGCTGCTGCGTGAGGAGATCACGGCGTCAAAGCGCAATGTGAAGCTCCAGATCTTCGCGTCGGATGTGGACGCCGACGCCGTAGCGCTCGCGCGCGACGGACTCTACCCCGCGACCATTGCAGCAGATGTGTCTGCCAAGCGCCTCGCCCGTTTTTTCTCGAAGGAAGAGCATGGCTATAAAGTGTCGCCTGACTTGCGCGCCAGCGTGGTGTTCACGGTGCAGGACGTGCTATCGGATCCGCCGTTCTCGCGGATCGATTTCATCTCGTGCCGCAACCTCCTGATCTACCTCGGCCCGGAAGCGCAAGCGAAGGTGATTGCGCTGTTTCACTTCGCGCTCCGGCAAGGAGGGCTGCTGCTGCTCGGCAGTTCGGAAACGGCCGGCAACGTGGATGGCCGTTTCGAGATCATCTCGAAGCCGGAGCGGCTGTATCGCCATGTGGGGCGGGCGCGGCCCGGCGATGTCGGGTTTGCACTGGGCAAGGGTGAAGGCCGCGCTGTTGCAAAATCCGGCCCGTCTGTCGCCGCTCCCTCCCGCCAGACCGCGCTGGCGGAGCTTGCCCGGCGGATGGCGCTCAAGACTTACGCACCCGCGCTGGTCCTGATCAACCACAAGATGGAATGCCTCTATTTCCTGGGGCCGACGGATCGTTACCTGCATCATGCGGAAGGCCATCCGACAAACGAGTTGCTGGGCATGGTACCGCAGGGGATGCGCGTCAAGTTGCGGGCCGCAATCCAGCAGGCGAGCCCGCAGAGTCCTCAGATCAGCGTTGACATGCCGCTGGTCGATCCGTCCGGAACAGGTCATGCCTGCACGATCGAGGTCCATTCACTGAACCATGATGGTGAGGAGCTTTTGCTGATCGGTTTCCTTGAGGCCGATCGAAAAGGCCATCCGACGGTCAGTGCCCCGCCTTCCAGGAACGCGACTGGCCGAAGAAAGCCCGGCATCGAGCCTTCGCCGGGTGATCATGCGCGCATCACCCACCTCGAACGGGAACTGGAAACCACCCGGACCGAGTTGCACGCGGCCATCCATAATCTCGAAATGGCCAGCGAGGAGCAGAAGGCTGTCAACGAGGAGGCGCTTTCGGTGAACGAGGAGTTCCAGTCCACCAACGAGGAGTTGTTGACCTCGAAGGAGGAACTGCAGTCCCTCAACGAGGAACTCACGGCGCTGAACAACCAGTTGCAGGAGACGCTCGACCGGCAGCGCACCACGTCCAATGACTTGCAGAACGTGCTCTACAGCACCGATGTCGCCACGCTGTTTCTGGACCCGGACCTCAACATCCGCTTCTTCACACCGGCCACGAAATCCCTGTTCAACGTGATCCCGGGCGATGTGGGCCGGCCTCTGGCCGATCTGCATTCATTGGCGGCAGATGCACAGCTGGCAACCGATGCCCGGTCTGTGCTGAAAGACTTGACTCCCGTTGATCGCGAAATCGAGACGAAGGCTGATATGTGGTTCACCCGCCGCATACTGCCCTACCGCAACCATGACAAACATGTGGAAGGCGTTGTCATCACTTTCACCGACATCAGCGAGCGCAAGCGCATCCGCAAGGCGTTGGAAGAGGCCAAGCTGGAGGCGGAACTGGCCAACCGCGCCAAGTCGCGGTTTCTCGCGGCGGCCAGCCATGATCTGCGCCAGCCGCTCCAGACCATCGCTTTCGTGCAGGGACTGCTCGCCAGGACTGTGGAGGGTGAGAAAGCACTGAATCTGGTGAAGCGCCTGGATGACACGGTGCACGCGATGTCCGGCATGCTCAACGCGCTGCTCGACATCAACCAGATCGAGGCGGGCGTCGTGCGCGCTGAGATCGTCAGCTACCCGCTGAATGATCTGTTCGACCGGCTCAGGGAAGAGTTCTCCTATCACGCCGAAGCCAAGGCGCTGAAGCTCAGGATCGTGCCCTGCAAGCACATCATCCATACCGATCCACGCCTTCTGGAACAGATGATCCGCAACCTGCTGACCAATGCGATCAAGTACACGCGTTCGGGCAGGGTGCTGCTGGGATGCAGGCGGCGAGCGGGGTCGCTCAGCATCGAGATCTGGGACACCGGCATCGGCATTCCCGATACGGAACTGCAGACGATCTTCGAAGAGTATCACCAGCTCGACAATGCAGCGCGCGAGCGCAGCCGTGGTCTGGGCCTGGGACTCGCCATTGTCCAGCGGCTGGTCAGCTTGCTTGGCTACCGGGTCCATGTGCGCTCAAAGCTCGGCAAGGGATCGGTTTTTGCCATCGAGGTCGCACTTCCAGCCGATGGTGTTGATGCACCAACGTCAGCCGCCCCTGACGTCGGGGCTCTTGCTTCCTCCCCTGACGTTATCGGGAAAGGCTGCGCGATCCTCGTTGTCGAGGACGACCCGGACGTGCGTGAGCTGCTCGCGCTGTTGCTGGAAGCCGAGGGCCATCAGGTCACCACCGCTTTCGACGGATTGGCTGCGCTGGAACTCGTTGAAAAAGGCACGCTGAAGCCCGATCTTGTCATTGCAGACTACAACCTTCCCAACGGCATGGATGGTCTGCAGACTGCGGCAAGGCTGAGGAATGCATCAAAGCGTGCGTTGCCTGTGGTCATCCTGACAGGAGATATTTCCACCAAAACACTGACTGAAATCGCACGGAGCGACTGTGTTCATCTCAACAAGCCGGTGAAGCTGAAGAAAATGATGGCTGTCATCGAAACGCTTCTGTCTGCGCCATCGATCATTGCAGTGACCGCCGCAGTCAGGCCCATACCGGCAGCGACAGGTGGGGCGTCCGACGTTGTGTACGTCGTGGATGATGACCACAACATCTGCGACACACTGCGCGCCTTGCTGGACGACAATGGATACGAAGCCGCGACCTTTGCCACCTGCGAGGCCTTCCTGGCGCAGTATCAGGCGGGCAGCGGCGGATGCCTGCTCATCGATGCCTATCTGCCGGGCATGAACGGGTTTGCCCTGTT
>JANMMT010000189.1:0-16201 GCA_031373545.1 Hyphomicrobiales bacterium | reverse complement strand
CCTCATCTCCATGCTTGGGGAAGAGGTCGCAGAAGGCGGCTAAGGAGTTCGACTATGCGTGGACCGGCCGTGATGATGGTGGGCATCGCCGTGGTGGTGGGCGCGGCGACCGTGGTGGGCGGGCGTTATTATCTGGCGCAGGGCAATCAACCTGCCCCGGTGGCCGCCGCCCCGGCCAAGCCCATCGACACGACAACGGTTGTGGTGGCCGCACAGCCGCTGCGTTTCGGCATGGAGCTGTCACAGGCCCAGCTGAAAGAGGTGACCTGGCCCGCCGCCGCCGTGCCGCCCGGCAGCACCATGACCATTTCAGAGTTTCTCAAAGGCCCCGAGCGCCGGGTCGTGATCCAGGCGATGGAGCCCAATGAACCCGTGCTGGCTCCCAAGGTCACCGGTCCTGGCCAGCGCGCCGTACTCTCCAGCATCCTCGCGCCGGGCATGACGGCGGTCAGCGTCACGCTGTCGGAGACATCCGGCGTCGCGGGCCTCGCCATGCCAGGCGACCGGGTGAATGTGATGGTCACGCGCACCGCCGAGAATGATGGCAGCTACACGGATTTGCTGCTCCAGAACGTGCGCCTGCTGGCGGTCGACCAGATCATCGACCAGCGCAACGAGAAGCCCCTCACGGTGCGCACGGCGACACTCGAAGTCATGCCGCAGGATGCCAAGCGCGTGGCGCTGGCGGGTTCCGTGGGAAGCATCTCGCTCATGCTGCGCAAAGCGGGGGAGCAAAGCGCCGGCGCGCTGGGGCGTGTCACATCCAAGGAGCTTTTTGCGGACACATCGCCCGATGAAAACGTGACCGCCAGCCATGGCCGCCGCTCCACCACGGTGAAGGTCACCCGTAACGGCAAGACCGAGGATTATTCCGTCCTCAGCGACAAGCGGAACTGAGGAATCATCAGATGATCACACCCTTTCGTCCCCTTCTCGCCGCCGCCTTCGCGCTTGGCCTCGCATTCGGCACCTTGCCGATGCCTTCGCCCGCAGCAGCGCAATCGCAGGAACTGAACATCCGCAGCGGTTCCGCCAATGTCCGCGTCGTACATCGCACCTCGCGCACCCTGCGCACCGATGTGGCGTTCACCGACATCGTGGTGGCAGACCCTGACGTGGCCGATGCCGTGCCGCTGACCGACCGCTCGGTTTATGTTCTGGGCAAAAAAGTCGGTGTCACCAGCGTATCGGTCTATGATGCGGAAAAGAAACTCGTCGGCGTGATCGAGGTCAACGTCACGCAGAATGCCCCGCAGGCCTCAGCCGACATCCGTCAATCCGTGCAAGGCCAGGTGCGCGCCAGCGCATCCGCCGGGCGCATAGCGCTGCGCGGTGATGTGCGGGATGTGGAAGCCGCTGACCGTGCGGCGCGCATCGCCCGCAGCCACGGCGGCGATCCGATCAATCAGATGCGCGTCCGCGGCCCCCAGCAGGTGATGCTGGAGGTGCGGTTCATCGAAGTTTCGCGCAGCGCCGGCCGCGATCTGGGCGTGCGCCTGCAAAGCGAGGGCAGCAACATTTCCACCCGCAGCGGCCGCAACCAGATCGGCGTGCTCGGCTTTGCCGCCGCCGCCAGCACCCTGGCCAACCCGGCAGGCGCGGCCCCTTTCGGCACCATCATCGGCAATCTGGTGCGCGGCGGCACCAACATCGATGTGGTCATTCAGGCGCTGGAAGAACAGGGCATTGCCCGCCGCCTGGCCGAGCCAAACCTCATCACGCTGTCAGGGGAGAAGGCGAGTTTTCTGGCGGGCGGGGAAATCCCCATCCCCGTGGCACAGGCACTCGGCGTCACCACGGTGGATTACAAAAAGGTCGGCGTCGGCCTTGTGTTCACCCCCACGGTGTTGGCAGGCGGCATGATCAACCTGCGCATCGAGCCCGAAGTCAGCCAGATCGACACGGCGTCCGAGGGCGCGCGCATCGGCGGCATCATCGTACCGCGCATCACCGTCAGCCGCGCCTCCACGGTGGTGGAGCTGATGAGCGGGCAGAGCTTTTCCATCGCCGGGCTGCTGCAGACCAACACCACTGCGGTCACGGATCAGCTGCCCTGGGTGGGTGATGTGCCGATCATCGGCGCGCTGTTCCGCTCCAAAAGCTTCCAGCAGAAGGAGACGGAGCTGGCGATCATCGTCACGCCGCATTTGGTGCAGCCGATCCGTCCGGGCCAGCAACTGCGCTCGCCGCTCGACAAGACCCGCCCCGGCAACGACGTGGACCAATTCCTGCTGGGCCGCAACGAGATGAGCCGCGACGGCTTCCCGCGCCAGGGACCCGTGAACCCCATCGCTGCCAGCGCCCGCGCCTCCGGCCAGGGCCACATCCTCGATATCATGGAGGTCAACAATGCCACGCGCTAAAACCGGGCTTATCGTTCTCGCCGCCCTGCAGCTTGCAGCTTGCGACAATTATGTGGACCGCCGTGACAGCGTCACCTTCGGCGCGGGGGATGCCATTGCCGCCAACAAGGCGATGCAGATCATCGACCCCTGGCCGCAATCCGCCCGTACGATCCAGCACGGTGTTTCGGGCGAGCAGGCCGAGGCGATCATGGAGAAATTCCGCAAGGCCAGCCGGGGTGATCCGGGCGCGACCACCAGCGCGCCCCCCGCCAGCCAGAGCCTGCTGAACGCGCCATCCCAGACCCGATAGATCTGCCAAGACCGTTAAGCCCAGACCCGCCAAGAGGATCAACCGCCCATGTTCGCCGCCAAGCCCCAGACCACCGAACGCGACGGAGAGATCATCCTGCTCTCGCCAGACCCGGCCTTCATGGAGGCGGTCAAGGGCGTGTTCGGCGCCAATGGCCGCCTCAAGATGCGTTTTGGCCGGAACATCAGCGATGAAACGGTGGAACTCGACTCGGCCCGCATTGTCATCGTGGATCTGGATGCGCGCAACCACTCCGACCTCGTGGCCTTGCAGGGCTTCATGCAGCGGCTTGGCGGACGTGCGCCAGTCGTGGTCGTGTCGGAGGCGTTTGACGAGGCGGTCGCACGCTGGCTTCTGCAAATCCGTGTCGCGGATTTCCTGCGCAAGCCCGTCGATGCGATGGAACTTGCCCGCGCCTGCGTCAAGGCGATGCAGGCCGAGGCGCAGACCAGCACCGCCAAGGAAGCCGAGACCTACGCCTTCATTCCCGCCGCCGGCGGTGTGGGCGCGACGACGCTCGCCATCCAGACCTCTCTCACTGTGCTCGCGGGCAAGGAGAAGGTGACGGCCTGCCTCGTTGACCTCGATTTCCAGACCGGCTCGGTGGCCTTCCACCTCGATGTGGAGACGCGGCTTGATCTGGATGCCATCGGCCCCAATCCGGATCGCCTTGACCTTCAGCTTTTCGAGGTCATGCTTTCGCCCCATCCCTCCGGCCTCATGGTGCTGGCCGCCCCCAACCGCCCGGCCGAAACCCGCGCGCCGGACCCCGCCATCGTCATGAAACTGCTTGATCTGGCGACCAGCCGTTTTGATTATGTGGTGATCGATTTGCCGCGCACATGGTTCGGATGGACCGACGGCGTTGTCATGGGGGCCAACCGCCTCTTCGTGGTGACGGAGAGCACGGTGCCGGGCCTCAAGCTCGCCTCGAATCTGGCGGGCGCCGTCACCAACAAGCTGGGCAAGGATGTGCAGCCCAAGGTCATCGTCAACCGCTTCGAGCAGCGCATGTTCGGTCCCGGCCTCAAGCGCGCCGATATGGAAGCCGCGCTGAAAGACAGCTTCGCGGGCACGGTCAGCAACAATTACAAGCTTGTGCGTGAGGCAATCGATCGCGGCGTGCCGCTCGATGCCATCGAGAAGGGCAGCAATGTGGCGATGGACCTGCGCAAGGTCGTGATGGCCGAAATCGGCCAATCCAAACACGGCAAAGCAGAAGGTGCAAAAGCATGAGCGGCCGTTTCTCAGGACTTCTTGCGCGCGTCGCACAGACCACGCTGCCGCCTCCCATGATCGCGCCTCCCATTATGACAGCGCTGCCTTTGGAAGCTACCCCCGAAGTCACGCCAGCGCCCTCCATCGTCATGCCGGAGCCGTTGCCTGTAGCAGCTGTGCTCCCCGCGAACCCGGACGACGACCAGACCTCGCTGCTGGCCAGCGACAAGTTTCTCGATGCCAAGCTGCGCCTGCACCGCAAGCTCGTGGAGGAGGTCAACCTCCAGGCGCTGGAAAAGCTGCCGCCCGAGGAGGCGCGCAAGCAGATTTTCACCCTCGTGCAGCAATATGTGGTGGGCGAGCGGCTCGCGCTGAACAGCCAGGAACTGGCGGCCTTCACCAGCGAAATCATCGACGAGATGACCGGGCTTGGTCCGCTGGAACTGCTGCTCAAAGACGATTCCATCGCCGACATCCTGATCAATGGCCCGGACACGGTTTTCGTCGAACGCCGCGGCAAGCTGGAGCGCGCCAACACGCGTTTTCGCGATGAGGCGCACCTCCTGCGCATCGTCAACAAGATCGTCTCGGGTGTCGGCCGCCGCGTGGATGAAAGCCAACCGCTCTGCGATGCGCGTCTTCCGGATGGCTCGCGCTTCAACGTGGCCATCAAACCCATCGCGGTGGACGGCGCGCTGGTGTCGATCCGTAAATTCTCGAAAAAGAAACTTGGCCTCGACAGGCTCGTGGAAATCGGCGCGGTGACGAAATCCATGGCGGAATTGCTGGGCGAAGCCTGCCGCCACAAGACCACCATCATCATTTCGGGCGGCACAGGCTCGGGCAAGACCACCATGCTCAACGCGCTCTCGGCTTTCATTCCCGATGACGAGCGTTTGATCACGATCGAGGATGCGGCGGAATTGCAGCTGCAGCAGCCCCATGTGGCGCGCATGGAAACCCGCCCGCCGAACCTGGAAGGCAAGGGCGAGATCAAGCAGCGCGACCTCATCAAGAACGCGCTGCGCATGCGCCCGGACCGCGTGATCCTCGGCGAGTGCCGCGGTGAGGAAGCCTTCGACATGTTGCAGGCCATGAACACGGGCCATGAAGGCTCCATGGCGACGGTGCACGCCAACAACCCCCGCGAGGCGGTGTCACGCCTCGAACAGATGATCGGCATGGCCGGGTTGCCCATGAGCCAGACCTCGATTCGCAGCCAGATTTCCGCCGCCATCCGCCTGATCGTGCAATTGCAGCGCCTCTCCGATGGCCGCCGCCGCGTCACCTCCGTGGCCGAGATCACTGGCATGGAAGGGGATATCCTGCAGATGCAGGAGATCTTCAAATTCGTGCGGGTGCGCACCGATCCCGATGGCACCATCCACGGCCACCACGAGGCGACAGGCGTGCGTCCGCGGTTCCTCACCGAGCTGCTGGCCAAGGGCGTGACCTTTCCCGGCCATTACTTCGAGCCGGGGCGTCCGCTGTGAGCGAACTGTTCGCAGACCTGCCGGATGGCTGGCCCCTGCTGCTGGGGGCGGCCCTCGTCGCCGTGCTGGTGGCCGAGTCAGTGTACCTCCTGTTCTTCAACGCGCAGCGCTACCGCGAAAACGTCAACCGCCGCCTGCAAATTCAAAAGCAGGCGACGAGCCGTGAGGACGCCCTGCTCCAGCTCAAGCGCGAGCGCGGCCTCGACGCAGCTCCCGGCGGCATGCTCGCGGGCCTGCTCACGCTCATCGCGCAGACCGGCCTGCGCACGCCGCCGCGCCAGATCGGCCTGCTCTGGGCAGGCTGCTTGCTGATCGCACCCGCCCTGGCCTATGTGCTCGACCGCACAAGCCTGCTCGAGTTGATCGGCGCCTTGGGTGCCGGAGCCGTGCTGCCGCTGCTGGTGCTCCGCAGCCTGCGCAACCGCCGCGTCAAGAAATTCTCCGAGCAGTTCCCCGATGCGATCGATGTGGTGATTCGCAGCCTGCGCGCAGGTCATCCGCTGGGCATCGCCATCTCGCTGGTGGCGCGCGAAATGGCCGACCCCGTCGGCACGGAATTCGGCATGGTGAGCGATGAGATGTCCTTCGGACTCGATCTGGAGGCGGCCATGCGCAACATGTACACCCGCGTCGGCCAGGAAGACCTGCCGCTGTTCGTGACCTCCATTTCCATTCAGGCGCAGACCGGCGGCAATCTGGCAGCCATTCTGGAAGGCCTCTCCAAGGTGATCCGCGACCGTTTCCGTATGCGCCGCAAGATCAAGGCGCTGTCCTCCGAGGCCAGGTTCTCGGCCTATGTCCTGACCTCGCTGCCCTTCGCCATCTACGTCTTCGTCAACATGGCGGACCCCACCTTCTTCGATGCGGCGCGCGGCAAACCCGAAACGCAGATGGTGATGATCGGCAGCCTCTGCTGGATGGCGATTGGCGCGGCAATCATGCGCAAGCTCGTCAACATGAAGATCTGAGGGGCGAGCCGATGTCGGACATCATCACTTTTCTCGCCAATGACCCCACCACGCTGTTTCTGGCGCTGGGCGCATCGGTGCTCATGGGCGCGGCCATGCTGGGCCTGCAATGGGGCAGTGTGCGCGCCGATGTGAAACGCCGCGCGGCCCGCGCCGCGATCAGCATTGCCGGCTCCAATGCCCTGCCACAACCCTCCGAGCGCGATGCGCTGATGCAACGCGTCACGACCTCCGTGGACCGCCTGTTTGGCGAGGGCGATGCCGCGGCCAGCAAGGTCTTGCGCAAAAGGCTGGTGCAGGCAGGCTATTATCAATCCTCCGCGCCTGCGCTGTTCGTGACCATCCGCGTCGGCGCCTTGGCGGTGCTGGGCATGCTGGGTTTTCTCTATGGTTCGATCAACGGCGACCACATCAGCACGATTTACATGAAGATGGTGCTGGGCGCGGGCGTGGGTTATTTCGCGCCCACGCTGATTCTCGACCAGATCCTGAAAAAGCGGCAGGAGGAGCATCGTTCGGGCTTTCCCGATTTTCTCGATCTCATGATCGTCTGCTGTGAGGCAGGCCTGAGCATGGAGGCCTCCGTCAACCGCGTCTGCCGCGAAATGGCGGATTCCTATCCCTCGCTTTCCGCGAACCTCTATTTTGCCACGCTGGAAATCCGCGCGGGGCGCTCCATGAACGACGCACTCAGCAATCTGGGCGATCGCTTGGGCATCGAAGAGGCAAGGACCTTTGCGACCTTGCTGCAACAATCGGCCGAACTGGGCTCCAGCCTCGTGGATTCCTTGAAAATCTACTCCGAGGAAATGCGCAACAAGCGCATGATGCGCGCCGAGGAAAAGGCCAATGCCCTCCCCTCCAAGATGGTTATCCCCATGATGATCTTCATCTTTCCCATTTTGTTCATCATTCTGCTGTTCCCTGCATACATGCGCGTGAAAGCGATGTGGATATGACCAAGACAATGACACACTCAAAGCTCCGGACGTTTCTGCCTCTCGCTCTCATGGTTGGGCTTGGCCCATTGCTGGCGGCCTGTGAAAGCACGGGCAGCGGCCCATCGCTGCGGGCGGACGCCACCACCACCGCCAGCACGGGCCGGGAGCCGCCGGCCACCGAGCGGCGCAATGCCGAGGAGTTGCGCCTGGGCAAGGAGCATTTCCGCAACGGCAACTTCGGCCTGTCCGAACAGCATTTCCGACGCGCCGTGGAACAGACGCCTGAGAGCGTGGAGGCGCTGGTGGGTCTGGCAGCTTCCTACGATCAACTCAGCCGCTTCGATCTGGCGGACCGCGCCTACACGGAAGCGCTCAAGATCAGCGGCCCCAATGCCTCGATCATCAACAACCAGGGCTATTCCTATTACCTGCGGCGGGATTTCAAGCGCGCACGCACCGAATACACCAAGGCACTGCGCCTTGACCCCGCCAACGCGCAGGTCATGCGCAACATCGCGTTGCTGGAGAAGCGCGGATAGACCACGTCGCACACGGGGATCATTGCCCGTTCATCGAAAGACTGGCAAAGGCGGGGGCCTACTCACAAGAAGGTGCGCCCCCATGTTTTCTGTCGAAGTGCGCGATCGCATCATGATCGCCCATTCCCTGCCTGATCCGTTCTTTGGTCCGGCGCAAAACAAACATGGCGCGACCTTTGTGGTGGATGTGGCGTTTTTCCGCGAAACAATGACCAGGCAGAACGTGGTGGTGGACATCGGCGCGGCGCTGGATGTGCTGAACAAGACGCTGAAACCGTTGGCTTACCAGGATCTCGACACGCTGCCGCAGTTCAAGGGGATTCTGACCACAACGGAATTCCTGTGCAAATATATCTTCGATGCCATGGCCGACGCTGCCAAGAGCGGAGCCCTCGGCGAGGATGGCCGCGGGCTCGCCAAGCTGCGCGTGACCCTGCACGAGACCGATCTTGCCCGCGCCGCCTATGAAGGCCCCGTTGTGTGATCCCGCTCGGCTTTTGTATTCCCGGCGACATCACCCTGCCCACGGGGGGCTACAAGTACGACCGCGAGGTGCTGGCACGTTTGGCAGGCTGCGGCATAGAGGTGCAACATCTGACGCTGCCTGCGGCATACCCTGCGCCGTCGGAAGCTGACCTGGCTGCTACCGCTGTGGTTCTGGCATCTTTGCCATGCACAACACCGCTTCTGATCGACGGGCTCGCGCTGGGGGCCATGCCGCCTGCCTTGGTGGCGGCGCTGCCAAATCCGCTCATGGCTCTGGTGCATCATCCTTTAGGGCTGGAATCGGGGCTTGCGCCGGAGCGTGCGGCTTATTTGCTCGCCAATGAAAAGGCTGTGCTCGTCCATGCGCGGGCGGTCATCGTGCCAAGTCCCGCCATGGCGGGGTGGCTGGCTGCGGAATTCGACATTCCCCCCGCACGCATCACGGTGGCCGAACCGGGTGTGGACCGCGCCGCACGCGCGCCCTGCGTGGGCCATCCGCCGCACTTGCTGGCGGTCGGGGCCGTGTCCCAGCGCAAGGCTTACGATCTTCTGGTGGAGGCTCTGGCCCCGCTGGCCAGGCTGGCGTGGCAGCTCACCATCGTGGGGGCGCTCGACCGCGCGCCGGAAGCGGCAGCGCAACTCAAAGCCGTGATTGCGCACCATGGGCTTGAGGCACGTGTGCATCTGGCCGGTGCCTGCACCGACGCTGAACTGGCTGGGTTCTATGCCAAAACCGATGTGTTTGTGGCGGCCTCCTTGCTTGAAGGCTATGGCATGGCGCTGACGGAGGCGCTGTCGCGCGGGCTCCCCATCGTCACCTCTACAGGGGGCGCTGCAGCTGACACCGTGCCGGGCAGCGCTGCGCTCAAGGTGCCGCCGGGGGATGTGGCAGCGCTGAGCCAGGCCCTAGAGCGCATGCTGCGCGACACGGCCCTGCGCCGGACCATGAGTGGCGCGGCCTGGACCGAAGCAAGCCGACTGCCCACCTGGGACAGCACGGCGCGAAACGTGGCCCATGCAGTCAAGCACATGATGGAAGGAACAGCCCCATGAGTTTCAGCCCCGAATGGCTTGCCCTGCGTGAACCAGCCGACCATGCCGCGCGCAACCCTGAAGTGGCGGCAGCACTCGCCAATCACTTTGCCGGACGGGGGCCGCTGCGCGTCGTGGACCTTGGGTGCGGGGCCGGCTCCAACCTGCGCGGGCTTGCGCGCCATCTGGGAGCGGATCAGCACTGGACGCTGGTGGACTATGACGCGCGGCTGCTCGGTGCGGCGCGTGCAGCGCTCATGGGTTGGGCGGACACCGCCAAGGCTGACGGCGATGACGTGAAGCTGACATGGGGCGTTCAGCGCATCACAGTGTCCTTCACGCAGGCGGACCTCTCACATGGCGACCTTGCCTCTCTCTTCAAGGGCGCTGATCTCGTGACTGCGGCGGCACTGTTCGATCTGGTTTCAGTTGCGCGCATCGAGGCTGTGGCGGATGCGATTGCGGCGCAGCGCCAGGCCTTCATGACCGCGCTGACCTATGACGGCCATGCGGCCTGGACGCCCACGCACCCAGCCAACGATGCGATGCGCGATGCTTTCAATGCGCACCAGAAGACCGACAAGGGCTTTGGCCCGGCTGCGGGCCCCGGTGGCACCACGGCGCTGGCCAAAGCTTTTTACAAACGTGGCTACCGCGTGCTGCGCGGGACCAGTCCTTGGGTGGTCGATGAGCGCTATAGCCGGCTGCGTGTGGAACTGGACACAGGTTTCGCCGGCGCGGTGCGCGAGACGGGCACTGTAGACGAAGCCACCATCACCGCCTGGCTTGCCTGGCGCCGGCAAGCCGATGACGGTGTCAGCATCATCGGCCACGAGGATATACTCGCGCTGCCCGCTGTCTGAGCGATCGTGTTCAGCGGGCGGCGATCTTTGGAAGCATGCGGCGCAGCACGTTGTCCTTGACAACAAGATGGTGAAACAACGCTGCACCGATGTGCAGGGCAATCAGCCCGGCAAGCGCTATGCCGCAGATCTTGTGCAGAAAGAACACCGTTTTGGCCGCCGCTTCATTGGGGGCCGTCAATGCTGGCAGGTTGAAGCCGCCCGGAATGCCGAGAGCGGGATACAGCGACACACCAATCCAGCCCAGCATCGGCACGGTCAGCAGCAGGGCATACATCGACCAGTGGGTCAGGTGTGCGATGGCTTTTTGCGGACCGCTCAATGACGGCGCGTCAGGTGGCGCGCCCTTGATGAGCCGGTAGCCAATGCGCGCCACCACAAGCCAGAGCAGTATGAACCCGCCCAGCTTGTGATTGGAGTAGAGCGTGTTGGTGAGCGCATCGAAATCGGTCGCCGCAGCGCGGTTGACCATGTAGATGCCCACGGGCAGCAGAATGAAGACAAAGGCCGTCGTGATCCAGTGGAATGTGCGCGCGGCATTTGAATACACCGCTGATCTGCTCATGGTCTTGCTCGTTGCCAACTCTTGCATGGGTCGCTCCTGACTGTGCTGCGGGATGCCGACATGATGCACAACACCGGTGGATGTGGAAAGCACCTTGTGCAAACCACCGCGCTGCTTTGTCCACGCTGCCATGCGGTGCTTTGCCTTGGTGATTGCACCTCGCCATGCTATCGGCGGCAAAATCGGTTCGCGTATCCAGAGAGGCCACACAGCCATGTCATCCGCTATGCACACAGCCCGCTCCAACAGCTTCTTTTCCGCCGCTCTTGCGGATGCGGACCCCGAGATTGCCAACTCCATCACGCTCGAACTCGGCCGGCAGCGCGACGAGATCGAACTCATCGCCTCCGAGAACATCGTCTCGCGCGCCGTGCTGGAGGCCCAGGGCTCGGTGATGACGAACAAATACGCCGAAGGCTATCCCGGACGGCGGTATTATGGCGGCTGCCAGTTCGTCGATATGGCCGAAAAGCTCGCCATCGAGCGCGCCTGCCGGCTGTTTGATTGCGGCTTTGCCAATGTGCAGCCCAACTCCGGCAGCCAGGCCAACCAGGCCGTGTTTCTGGCCCTGATGCAGCCTGGTGATACCTTCATGGGCCTCGATCTGGCCGCCGGCGGACACCTGACGCATGGCGCAGCACCCAACATGTCCGGCAAATGGTTCAAGCCCGTGCATTACACCGTGCGCGAGAGTGACCAGATCATCGACATGGAGGCCGTGCGCACGCTCGCGCTGGAGCACAAGCCGAAGATCATCATTGCCGGCGGCTCGGCCTATTCCCGCGTCTGGGACTTTGCGGCTTTCCGCGCCATTGCGGACGAGATCGGCGCCTGGTTCATGGTCGACATGGCGCATTTCGCCGGACTTGTGGCGGGCGGCGCGCACCCATCGCCGTTTCCCCATGCCCATGTGGCGACGACCACCACGCACAAGACCTTGCGCGGTCCGCGTGGCGGCATGATCCTCACCAATGACGAGGCCTTGGCGAAGAAATTCAACTCGGCGATTTTTCCAGGTCTACAAGGCGGACCGCTGATGCATGTGATTGCAGCCAAAGCCGTGGCTTTTGGGGAAGCGCTGACCCCGGAGTTCAAGCTTTATGCCCATGCGGTCGTGGAAAACGCGCGCGCGCTGGCCGCCTCGCTCAAGGCCAAGGGCTTTCCGCTGGTGGCGGATGGCACGGACAATCACCTGATGTTGCTCGATCTCAGAGCCAAGGGCCTGAACGGCAAGGCCGCCGAGGCGGCGCTGGGGCGTGCCCACATCACCTGCAACAAGAACGGCGTGCCATTCGACACCGAAAAACCCACGATCACTTCGGGTATTCGCCTCGGGACGCCTGCGGCAACCTCGCGCGGCTTCGGCGTGGCTGAATTCAAGCGCGTGGGCGATCTCATCGCCGAAGTGCTGGATGGTCTGGCCAAGAACGGCGAAGAGGGCAACCAGGCCGTGGAAGAGGCGGTCAAGGCCAAGGTGCATGACCTGACCCGGCGCTTCCCGATCTACTGAGATCTCATCGGAAGAGTGCGATCCGTGTGCTCAGGAAGCCCCAGGTGGCCGTGCCGTCAAAGCGGTTCGGCCCCATCTGGTTCAGCACGATGCCTGTGGCGCTGCCTTTCAGGATGGTGAGCTGCCCGTTCTCATAGGTCCAGTTCGTGATGCCGGACATGATCCCACCCATGGGGCAACCGCTGGATGTCGCCGCGCCCGAAGGCGCACCCGGCGCCCCGTAGAGAAACACCGAACACATCGTGCCGTTGGATGACGATTGCATCGTCCAGGCCCCGGCCAACCCTTGAGACATGCCTGCGCCGCCGACGAGGGCTCCCACGGCCCGCGCGGCCCCATTGGGATCAAAACCGACCCGTGTCGTGGTGCGCTCCGTGCGCAATGTCGAGCCATCGGGGCTGACTGTGGTGCGTTCGGTTGAGCGCGTGCGCGCGAACCCCTCGGAGCGTGAGTTGTCGCTGCCGCGCGCCGTGCCGAAAGGGAGCGTTGGGGAGCCAAAAGGCCCAGCAGGCGGGGAGAGAACGGCTGAACCCGGCGGAGGGGGCGGCCCGGCCACGATGGGAACACCCAGTGATGCGCCGACAGCGGGACCTGAACTGTCTGAACCTGAGGAGGTGCAAGCGCTGAGGCCAGAGGCCAGAATCAGAACCAAATGGATAGTTCTGGGCAAGGTGCAGGAGGGCATGTGCAGACTCGTCGATCAAAAGCCGAGAAGTCTCAATCTATGTCCTGCAACAAGGTGTCCCGCAACATCACATCGCCCATTCGAACTGGTCCATTTTTGAACCATTCCGGCAGCATTTCTGCGGCGGTTTCAGGCGCTGGCAGCCATCTTCTTCAGGCGGGCGGCCATGCGCGAGGTCTTGCGGGCGGCTGTGTTCTTGTGGATCGTGCCGGTCCTGGTGGCTTTCATCATCTGCGACTGGGCACTGACGAATGCCGTTTGGGCGACGGCCGTGTCCTTGCCTTCCAGAGCCTCTTCGGCCTTGCGCACGGCACTACGCAGCTTGGTGCGACGCATCTTGTTCACAGCCGTGCGGCGTACAGTCTGACGGGCGGCTTTCTTAGCCGAGCGGGTGTTGGCCATGGATCGAACCTTTTGTCGGGGCCAATGTCAGCGCGTGATACGACCCGCGCCTGCACCGGCAGAAAAAATGCCGCACACCGAGCGCGGCCATTTGGCGGCATAAAGCGGATGCGGACGCAGAAGTCAACGCAAACCATTCAAGCCGCGCGTTTCAACCTCCCGTTCACCACGTTTCGCCCCTATGGTGAACCTGCATGGTGAATGGGGGTGGGCGCTTCAGCTTTTCTTAAGCGCGACGGGTTAGGTTTCACCCAGTCAAGTTGTTTTTCTGGTCTTGCGACGTTTTTGTTGAGTTGAGTGAGAGTGCTATGACCGAGTCCGTGCGTCCCCGCGTCAAGTATGTGATCGGCCCCGATGGGAGTCCGCTGACGATTGCAGACTTGCCCCCGCCCAATACACGGCGCTGGGTGATCCGCCGCAAGGCTGAGGTGGTCGCTGCGGTGCGCGGCGGTCTTCTTTCCCTCGAGGAAGCCTGCAGCCGCTACACATTAACCGTCGAAGAGTTCCTGAACTGGCAATTCTCCATCGATAGCCATGGTCTCGCCGGGTTGCGCACCACGCGCATCCAGCAATACAGGGCCTAACACGCACAGGAGGCAGCCGATATGGCTAAGCTGATCGGCCTCTCCCATCTCAGCGACAGCGAATACTGGACGCTGGTCCTGATTGCCGTGATCCTGTCGCTGGTCGTCGGCTATGTCACCGACATGATCATGGGCCGCCTCGGTTGGGGCGTGTTCGGCAACAGTTTCATCTGCATGATGGGCATCGTCGTCGGCTTGTTCACCTACAACAGATATTACGGCCGCATGACCTCGCCAGACATCACCATGGTGTCGGGGTTTGCCATCGCGTCGGTGATGCTGCACCTGGTGGCGCTCACGATCATCAAACGCGTCTTCAGACTGTAAGCTGCGCCCGCGCCTTGCGGCTGTCGGCGTCCATCTGCGCAATCAAGGCTTCGACTGTGTCGAATTTCAACTCGGGCCGGATATACGCGACGAGACTGACATCCATAAGCTTGCCGTAGAGATCTCCTGCGAAATCGAAGAGATGGACCTCGAAGCGCGGCGCACCGCCATCGAAGGTCGGCCGGCGCCCGAAACTGGCAACCGCCGCATGCACCACGCCGTCCACCGTGGCGCGCACGGCGTAAATTCCATGGGGAAGCGCAATCCCCGGAGCAAGCAGGATGTTCGCCGTGGGATATCCCAGCTCCCGCCCACGTTTGTCGCCATGAATGACCGCGCCCTCAAAGCTCCATTCATGGCCCAGCATGCGATTGGCGGTTGTCACGTCACCAGCTGTGAGCGCTGCGCGAATGGCGCTTGAGGATACGGGCGCGTGTCCTGCAGCGACCTGAGGCAGGACGTCCACCGCAAACCCTGCGGCTGTACCCTGCGCCTTCAACAGGGCCGGGGTTCCCGCACGGCCTTTGCCGAAATGGAAATCCGGGCCAATGACAACGCCGGAGACACCCAGGCGCTGCAGCAGCACCTCATCAATGAAGGCCTGCGCCGAAAGCGCGGCCATGTCCGCGTCAAACGTGGCTGCAACGATGCCTGCCGCACCATTTGCCATGGCGATGCGGGTTTTCTGCTCCAGGGTCGTCAGAGCGAATAGCGGCTCCGCAGGGCGGAAATACTGCCTCGGATGCGGATCGAAGGTCAGCAGCACGACGGGATGCCGCGCATTGGCCATGGCGACAGCGGCCGCGAGCAGCGCCTTGTGGCCCAGGTGCACACCATCGAAATTGCCGATACTGACCACAGGCTGCGCGAGTTCGGCTGGCATGCGGAAGGGCTGCGACAGGATCATGCGGTGGACGTTCATGCGCATCTGCCATGCTGTCAGGCTGCGGCTGCGTCAAGGCCGTGACATCGAAGCGGGGAAATTGTCGCTCGCCTGAGCGCATTAACCGGATTGCAACTGCGTGCCGCTATTCATGGGAAGACTTTGGAAACCGTTGCGGGTCCGCACAAGGCCTGAGAACCGCGTTTTCCAGCTACCTTGATGCAGATTTCGGAGTAAAGCCGCATGGCGCTCGATACATCGCTCCCCATTCTCGTGGTGGATGACTACCAGACAATGGTTCGCATCATCCGCAACCTTTTGAAACAGCTGGGTTTCGAGGATGTGGATGAAGCTTCCGACGGCACGGCCGCCCTCTCCAAGCTCAAGCAGAAACGTTACGGCCTCGTGATCTCCGACTGGAACATGGCGCCAATGACCGGTTACGAACTGCTGCGTAGCGTGCGCGGGGATGAGTCGCTGCGCAACATGCCGTTCATCATGGTGACGGCTGAATCGAAGACGGAGAACGTCATCGCCGCCAAGAAGGCCGGCGTGAACAACTACATCGTGAAACCGTTCAACGCACAAACGCTGAAGACCAAGATCGAAGCCGTCTGCGGCTTGTGATTCGTCTGCCTGTCGAAATCCGGCAACGGGCGCGGGGCCTCCCCCAAGGGGTAACCCCTTGCGCCCGTTTCGCATTCCTGCCACTTGCCCAGCCATGGCACCTCGCGATCACATGAACCCGGCGCGCTCCTTTCAGGGGCTGATCCTGACGCTCCAGAACTTCTGGGCGGACAAGGGCTGCGTCATCCTCCAGCCCTATGATATGGAGGTGGGCGCAGGCACCTTTCACCCCGCCACCACCCTGCGCGCGCTTGGCCCCAACGCATGGAATGCGGCTTATGTGCAGCCCTCGCGCCGCCCCAAGGATGGCCGCTACGGCGAGAACCCCAACCGTTTGCAGCACTATTACCAGTATCAGGTCATCCTGAAGCCATCCCCGCCCGATATTCAGGAGCTGTATCTTGAATCGCTCGAAGCCATCGG
>JANMMT010000184.1:0-52574 GCA_031373545.1 Hyphomicrobiales bacterium | reverse complement strand
CGCGCTTGGCCGGCAGATCGCGATGCACATCGCTGCGACCAACCCGCTCGCACTGGATGCTTCGGGCGTGGACGCGGCCGTGATCGCCCGCGAAAAAGCCATCCTGATGGAGAAAAACGCCGGAAAACCTGCCAACGTTCTCGAGAAGATCACCGAAAGCGGCATCAAGTCCTTCTTGAAAGAGGTCACCTTGCTCGACCAGCCTTTCGTGATTGATCCCACCAAGTCGGTGGCGCAGGCCGTCAAGGACGCAGAGGGCCGTGTGGGCGGCGCCATCGCGGTCAAGTGCTTCGTGCGCTATGGCCTGGGCGATGGCATTGAAAAGAAGGTGGATGATTTCGCGGCCGAGGTTGCCGCCGCAGTCAAAGGTTGAGACTGCAAAGAGGATTGTGAAGCGGGGGCGGATGATCTATCCGCCCTTTTGCTTGCCGGGCGTCTTGTGCCTGCGTGAGTCGAACCCTCTTCCCATTTCGTTCATCATCCGTGTTTCAGGTTGAAGGCCCCATGGCAAAGCACCCCGACCGGTTTCTGGTAAAGGTCTCGGGCGAGGCCCTGATGGGCGACCAGGGCTTTGGGCTGGAACCTGCAACCCTCACCCGCATCGCCCGCGACATCGCCGAAGCCGCCAGCACGAGGCAGATCGCCGTCGTCGTCGGAGGAGGCAATATTTTTCGGGGCCTGCAGGGGCTTGAACAAGGCATTGCGCGCCACACCGGTGATTCTTTGGGTCGCCTGGCGACGATCATGAACGCACTGGCGCTGGCCGATGCCATCTCTGCCGCAGGGCAGCCCGCCATAGCCATGTCGGCGGATCCGATTCCGAGTTTTTGCGCGACGTATTATCGCCGCGATGCCATGGCGGCGCTGGAGGCCGGTCAGGTCGTCGTGCTCGGCGGTGGAACGGGCCAGCCCTTTTTCACGACTGACAGCGCGGCAGCCTTGCGCGGAGCTGAGCTGGGCTGCGCAGCCGTATTGAAAGCCACGAATGTGGACGGCGTCTACAGCGCCGATCCTCGCAAGGATCCGGGTGCCACGCGCTACGAGCGTCTGACCCACGACGATGCAATCGTGAAAGGGCTTGGCGTGATGGATACGGCAGCTTTCGCACTTGCCCGCGAGAATGCCTTGCCGATAATCGTGTTCTCGATCAAGGAAGAGCGCGCCATCAGCCGGGTTCTTGCCGGGGAGGGACGCGCCACACATGTGGTGCCGGTAGTTTGAACGGAGCAGGATATGGCGGCAACTTTTGATCTCAACGACCTCAAGCGGCGCATGCAGGGCGCACAGGCCGCGTTGAAGCAGGATTTCGCATCGCTGCGCACGGGCCGGGCGTCATCCAATCTGCTCGATCCGATCGAGATCGATGCCTATGGCGCGATGCTGCCGCTCAATCAGGTCGCAACTGTATCGGTGCCGGAGGCGCGGCTCCTGTCGGTTCAGGTCTGGGATAAATCGATGGTGAAGGCTGTCGAGCAGGCGCTCCTCAAATCCGATCTTGGGATGACCCCCCAGACAGAGGGGCAGGTGATCCGCCTGCGTGTGCCCGAGATGACGCAACAGCGGCGTCAGGAGATGGTGAAAGTGGCCCACAAATACGCTGAAGCCGGTAAGGTGGCCGTGCGCCATGTGCGCCGCGATGGTATGGACCTTTTGAAAAAACTCGAAAAAGAGGGCCACGTCAGCGAGGACGAGGTCGCGCGCCAGAGCGATCAGGTGCAGAAAGCCACGGATCAGGCCATCATCGACATCGACGCTCTTCTGGCCGGCAAGGAAAAAGAAATCATGCAGGTCTGATGATGTCTGGCATGCCCGCCCGCGCCGGAGCACAGACCGAGCCACTCACCGAGGGCGGCCTGGGCGAGATTCCGCGCCATGTCGCCATCATCATGGATGGAAACGGGCGATGGGCCAAGCGACGCGGTTTTCCCCGTCTCGAAGGGCATCGGCGGGGTGTGGAAGCGGTGCGGCGCACGGTCAAAGCGTCGATCGAGTTGGGCATACGCTACCTGACACTCTACGCGTTCTCGACTGAAAACTGGTCGCGGCCCGTCGCGGAGGTCACGGATCTGATGGGCCTTCTGCGGCGCTTCATACGCCATGATCTTGCCAGCCTGCATGAGAAGAACGTGCGCGTCACGATCATCGGCAGCCGGGAGGGAATCGCGGATGACCTCCGATCGCTGCTGCAGGAAGCCGAGACGCTCACGCAGGACAACACCGGCCTCCGCCTGCTCATCGCCTTCAACTACGGGGCGCGGCAGGAGATCGCCCGTGCGGCGCAGGCGATGGCCCGCGAGGTGGCGGAGGGAACGCTTTCTCCCGACGCGGTGACCGTGGAGCGGTTCGCCATGTATCTGTCATCGCCCGATACACCCGACCCCGATCTTCTCATTCGCACATCTGGCGAGCAGCGCATTTCGAACTTCCTGCTCTGGCAGATTGCTTATGCCGAGCTGGTGTTTCTGCCCGTCCTCTGGCCGGATTTCGGCCGCGCGCATCTCGAGGAGGCCATCGCGGCCTATGGTGGCCGTGAGCGCCGGTATGGCGGCACGGGCCAAGCCCGATGAGCAACGCCGAGCCCGGTCCATCACGCCCCGTTTCATCCGAACTCAAGCAGCGTGTCCTGGCCGGCGTTGTGATGGCGGCGGTCGCCATCGCCACCAACATGGTGGGGGGAAGCACGTTCGCGGTTTTCTGGATCTTTGCTGCACTGGCAGTGGCATACGAATGGCAGAAGCTGATTGGCTCCCAGGCTTATCCTGCCCGGCTCGGCCTGGCACTTGCCGGGGTCCTGCTCGCCTGTGCCGGCGCGTTGACTGAACATGGAGCGCTCTTGGCCCTTGGGCTGGTCGTGGCCGCGCTGGCGGGGGCAGCGGCACCGGCACCGATCAGGACGGCTGCAGCCCTTGGCGGCGTTTATGCCGCAATGCTCGGCGCCAGCGTCATCTTGTGCCGGGGAAATTCCGCCACAGGCATGGTCGTGATCTTCTGGCTCTTCGCCATCGTCTGGGGAACGGATGTCATAGCGTATTTCACCGGCAAGGCGCTGGGCGGGCCCAAGCTCTGGCCACGCGTGAGCCCGAAGAAGACCTGGTCCGGGGCGGTCGGCGGTCTTGTTGCGGCTGTGATTCTGGGCTGCGCCGTGCTGCTGGCGGCAGGCTACGGCTGGCGCTGGTCGTTCGTGCTGCTGGCGGGCCTGCTTTCGATGGCATCGCAGATGGGTGATCTGTTCGAGTCTGCCGTGAAACGCCGGTATGACGTGAAGGACTCGAGCCATTTCATACCCGGCCACGGCGGTTTCATGGACCGCCTCGATGGTTTCATCTTTGCCGTCGTGCTGGCCGCTGGGGTGGGTGCCTTCCAGGGCGGCTTTCTGGACATACCGGGCGGTTTGCTTTCTGTCGGCTTACGGGCGGGCGGCTGAGGCATTGACCATTTTTAGTCATAATGGCGTGGTGAAGGTCGCCATCTGCAACCAAAGCGCGTATGGGTGTTGGTAAATCACGGCGTCCGGGGGCACTGCGGCGGCGTTTGACGTTCTCTTGAGGGTGGTATGGATTTTCTTGCAGCAATGGGTTCCAATGTCTGGAACGCCTTGGCCTATGCCGGCCCGTTCCTGTTCCTGCTGTGCGTGGTCGTGTTCATTCACGAACTCGGCCATTTTCTTGTCGGTCGCTGGTGCGGCGTCAAGGTCGAAACGTTTTCACTCGGGTTCGGCCCTGAAATCTGGGGTTTCAACGACAAGCACGGCACGCGCTGGCGCCTTTCGGCGGTGCCTCTGGGCGGTTACGTCAAGTTCTTTGGTGATCTGAACGCCGCCAGCGTCGCGGACCAGGACAAACTGGCTGCGATGTCGGAGGCGGAGCGCCGCGTCAGTTTCCCTCTCAAGCCCCTGTGGCAACGCGCTGCTGTCGTGGTGGCGGGACCGGTGGCCAATTTCATCCTGGCCATCGTGTTGTTTGCCGGCATCGCCATCTTCTTCGGGCGCGTGGTCGTGCAGCCCTATGTGGGCGGCGTCGTGGAGAACTCCGTGGCTGAGAAGGCCGGTTTCCAGCGCGGCGACCGTATTCTCGCGATCAATGGCGATCCGATCCGCACATTCGAGGGCATGCAGCGCTTTGTCAGCGCCAGCCCCGGTGTGCCGCTCTCCATCGTGGTCGAGCGGGCAGGCGAGCGCGTGACGCTCAGCGCCACTCCGGCGTTGCGCGAGATCAAGAACCGCCTCGGCGTAACGCGCGTGGGACAGATCGGCATTCGCGGCGGTGGTGATCCATCCTATGTCACGCGTGAGTATTATGGCCCGCTCGAAGCAATCGGCCACGGCGCTGCCGAGTCCTGGTTCATTGTCGAGCGCACGATGAACTATCTCGGCAAGCTGATCACGGGGCGCGAGTCGACCGATCAGCTCAGCGGCATTCTGCGCATCGGTCAGGCCTCGGGCGAGGTGACGAAAAGCGATGGTTTCGTGGGCCTGCTGGCGTTGACCGCCGTGATGTCTGTCTCCATCGGTCTGCTCAATCTGTTCCCGATCCCGCTGCTCGATGGCGGGCATCTCATGTTTTATGCGTGGGAAGCGGTCTTCCGCCGCCCCCTCTCTGAAAAACACATGGAATATGGTTACCGGGTTGGTTTTGCCCTCGTGATTGGCCTCATGGTGCTCGCAACGTGGAATGACATCGTCCACCTCGTTTCATTATGAGTCAGTTTGAGCGTTGCCGGATGGACACGGATAACGAATTTCAAACGAGTTTATCTAAACCCGGTTTGCTTTGGGTAAGAGTTTGGTTAGAAGCGAAGATCAACGAGACGGGCCGTGATGAGCGACCTGTGATTCCCAGTGCGGGGATTTTAGAGATGCGAGCGAATTGATGACGATGACACATAGCCAACGTCTTGCCCGTCTGACCGGTGGTCTGGTGCTCTCGGCGATGATTGCGTTTCCAGCCTTTGCCCAGTCCATCACGGTGCAGGGCAACCAGCGCGTGGATGCAGAAACGGTGCGCTCCTATTTTGCCGGCGAGTCGAGCGACCAGGCCGGGATCGACCGGGCCGTGAAGGCCATGTACAGCTCTGGCCAGTTTTCCGATGTGCGCGTGTCGCGTGCGGGCGGCAGCCTGGTCGTTCGGGTGAGCGAGAATTCCATCGTCAACCGCGTGACGCTGACCGGCAACAGCCGCGTGAAATCGGATCAGCTTTTCCCTGAACTGCAGACCAAATCGCGCGGGCCCTTCAGCCGCGCCATGGTCGACGGCGACGTGCAGCGCATTCTGGAAATCTATCGCCGCATCGGGCGCAGCGACGCTACCGTCAACGCTGCGACCGAAGTGGGCGAAAACGGCCGCGTGAATGTGATCTTCAACATCGTCGAGGGTTCCAAGACCGGCATTTACTCCATCAACTTTGTCGGCAACCGCGCTTTTGGTGCGTGGCGCCTGAAGAACCTGATGCAGATGACGGAGTCGAACCTCCTCAGCTTCCTGAAATCATCGGATGTTTATGACCCGGACCGTCTGGCCACCGATGTGGACGCGATCCGCCGGCACTATCTCAAGAACGGCTACATCGACTTCCGTGTCGTGAATTCCGAGGCGATCTACGATGATGCCCGCCGCGCCTATGTCATCACCATCACGGTGGATGAGGGCGACCAGTACCGCGTGGGCACTGTTGATGCCGAGTCCCGCATTCCCGTCGTCGACGCCGCGCAGATGCGCCGTCGCATCCTGACCACGCCGGGCTCCGTGTATAACGCCGAGGCGGTCGAGAAATCTGTGGAAGCCGTGACGATTGACGCCGCCCGCCGCGGACAGCCCTTCGTGCAGGTGCGCCCGCGCGGTGACCGTGATCCAGGCAGCCGCACCGTCAATCTCGGATACACGGCCGACGAAGGCGCACGCGTTTATGTCGAGCGCATCAATGTGCGTGGCAACACCCGCACGCGTGATTATGTGATCCGCCGCGAGTTCGATCTGGGCGAGGGGGATGCGTACAACCGGGCGCTGGTCGACCGTGCCGAACGTCGCCTCAAGTCTTTGGCCTACTTCAAGAACGTCAAGATCACGCAGGAGCCCGGTTCCAGTCCCGATCGTGTCGTCCTCAATGTGGATGTGGAAGATCAGCCCACCGGGCAGTTCCAGATCGGCGGCGGGTTCTCGACGAACGATGGCTTCCTGGGTGAGGTCTCGATCCAAGAATCGAACTTCCTCGGCCGCGGTCAGTTCGTGCGCTTGGGTGGCTCGTTCGGCCAGAAATCCAACAGCGCCGAATTCTCGTTCACTGAGCCTTATTTCCTCGATTACCGCCTGTCGGCAGGCTTCGACATCTTCACCAAGTACTCGGATCAGAAGAACACCTCGCGCTACACCAGCCGCACAACCGGCGGTGCCATCCGTTTCGGTCTTCCTGTGACGGAAGAACTGACGATCGGCGTGCGGTATTCGCTGTTCCAAACGAAGATTGACGTGCCCAACACGTACAAGGATCCGTTCAACGATTGTACGGCTCCCATTCCCGGGTTTACACCGGGAACGGCGGGCGCCCTGCCAGCGACGATCTTCAACAACTGCTTGACCAATGGCGAGGCTTCGCTGGCCGTGAAGGAATCGAAGGGCTCACGCATCACGTCGTCGCTGGGTGTCAATTTCATCTACAGCACGCTCGATGATGCCAAGAACCCGACCAATGGCTTGCTTGTCGAATTCCGTCCGGAAGTGGCCGGTTTGGGCGGCGACGCCCGTTTCCTGCGCGCCACGGCGGAAGTGCGTTATTACTATCCGATCTGGGATGATGTGATCGGGTTGTTGAAGGCGCAAGGCGGTCAGATCGTCGGCTTTGGCGGCGAAAATCTGCGCCTGACAGACCATTTCAACCCCGGACCGTCGCTCGTGCGTGGTTTTGCACCCTCGGGCATTGGCCCGCGTGACATCTCCTACGACACCAAATCCGGTTCGCTGGGTGGCACGAGCTATGCAGGCGTGAGTGCCGAAATGCAGTTCCCGATCTGGGGTCTGCCCAAAGAAATCGGTCTGCGCGGTGCGGTCTTCGCCGATGCCGGTACGGTGTTCAATTATGAAGGCAGTCGCAATTTCGGGCGCATCGGTGATCGTGTCGTGGGTGTTGCGGGGCCTGGCTGTGTCGGTCCGATCAACGTCCTGACGCAGGGGACCTGCTTGTCCGTGGTCGACAACACCACCATTCGCTCCTCGGTGGGTGTCGGCATTCTCTGGCAGTCGCCCCTGGGTCCGGTGCGCTTTGACTTTGCGCAGGCCATCACCAAGGACAAGTACGACCGCACGCAGCTCTTCCGCTTCTCCGGCGGCGGACGCTTCTGATCGAAAGGCTTTGCGGCTCCGGTTGATCCGGGGCCGCAGTCGTTTATGGCAAATTCCTCATCTTTCTTCCGTGCGCCTGAGCCCTTGAGCCTGGCGCCAATCGCTGAGCTTGCGGGAGTCGGCGTTCCTGACGGCACCGATGCTGCGCGTGTCTTTTCAGGCATCGGGCCACTCGACAGCGCCGGCAGCAACGATGTCTCGTTCCTCGAAAATGCGCAGTATGTCGATCAGGCCGGGCGTACGGCTGCGGGCCTGGTGATTGTTGGGCCGCGTCACGCCCCCAAGGTTGCCGAAGCCAGTGTGAAGCTTGTCGTCAACGATCCCTACCGCGTGTTCGCGCGCATCGCGGCGGCGTTTTTCCCCACTTCGATGCGCCCGCAATCGCTGTTCGGCGCCACCGGTATTTCCGCAGGCGCGTTCATCCACCCCGAAGCGCGGCTGGAAGCGGGAGTCATCATCGATCCCGGCGTCGTTGTTGGTGCAGGCGCGCAAATCGGCAGCGGCACGGTCTTGTGCGCGCATGCGGTCATTGGCCCTGGCGTGACATTGGGCCGGGACTGCGCGGTTGGTCCCAATGCGAGCATCACACACGCGCATCTGGGCAACCGCGTCATTGTCCATGCAGGCGCGTGCATCGGGCAGGATGGGTTCGGCTTCGCCATGGGTCCGAAAGGGCATCTCAAGGTGCCACAGGTCGGCCGCGTGATCATTCAGGATGATGTGGAGATTGGTGCCGCCACCTGCATCGACCGGGGCATGAACCGCGACACGGTGGTGGGCGAGGGCACGAAAATCGACAATCAGGCGCAGATCGCCCATAATGTCATCATCGGGCGCCATTGTGTGATCGTTGCCCAGGTGGCGCTGGCGGGCAGCTCGATCTTGCAGGATTTTGTGGTGATCGGTGGTCAGGCCGGTGTCATCGGTCATGCCACCGTCGGCATGGGGGCGCAGATTGCCGCCAAGAGCGCGGTCGGGCGTGATGTCCCACCCGGAGAACGCTGGGGCGGCGTGCCCGCCAAGCCGATCAAGGAGGTTTTCCGCGAGATGGCGGCGCTGGAGCGGTTGACCCGCCAGCATAACTCGGCAAACAAAACACCGGTGGGAACAAGCGGCGAAGGACAGGGCTGAAGCATGGATCAGGCGACACCGGCAACCATGGGTACGAGCATGGATACGATCGATATCCAGCGCATCATGCATCTGTTGCCGCATCGCTATCCCTTTCTGCTCGTCGACCGCATCGTGGAGATCAAGGCGGGCGAATCCTGCATCGGCATCAAGTGTGTCACGGCCAACGAACCGCAGTTTCAGGGGCATTTTCCGGGCCAGCCTATCCTGCCAGGCGTCATGATCATCGAGGGAATGGCGCAAGCCGCCGGCTGCGTGGCCTTGCATTCCGGCGTGGCGGGATCGCGCGCCAAGATGGTGTATTTCATGACAGTCGACAAGGCGAAGTTCCGCAAGCCTGTCGTGCCCGGTGACGTGCTGGAGTATCACATGAGCTTGATCAACCGCCGCAAGAACATGTGGTGGTTCCGCGGCGTGGCAAAAGTCGCCGGCGTTGTTTGCGCCGAAGCCGAACTTGGCGCCATGATCATTGCCGAAGATGCACCCGCGGTCTGAGCCGAGCACCGGTTGGCGCTCACAAGGAGCTTTTCATTGACCAGCATTCATCCCATGGCTGCCGTGGATGCCGCCGCCAAGATTGGCGCGGGCGTGACCATCGGGCCTTTCTGCGTGGTGGGCCCTCATGTCACGCTGGGCGATGGCGTGACGCTTGTCAGCCATGTGGCGGTCGCCGGCCATACCACCATCGGCGAGCGCACGAAGGTGTTTCCCTTTGCATCGCTGGGGCATGAACCGCAGGATCTGAAATACAAGGGCGAGGCCTCAACCTTGGTGATCGGCGCGGATTGCATGATCCGTGAAGGCGTCACGATGAACCCGGGCACGGAGGGTGGGATCATGACCACCATCGTGGGGGATCGGTGCGTGTTTCTGGCCAATTCCCATGTCGCGCATGACTGCCGCATCGGCAATGGCGTGATTTTTTCCAACAACGTGATGATGGCCGGCCATTGCACCATCGGCAACCATGTCATCATGGGTGGCGGCGCGGGGGCGCACCAGTACGTCCGCATCGGTGATCATGCGTTCGTGGGTGCGCAGTCGGGCGTCGCCAATGATGTGATCCCCTACGGCATGGCCGCCACATCCAACCGCGAGGCGCATCTGTCTGGCCTGAACATCATCGGCCTCAAGCGGCGCGGGTTTTCACGCGAGGAAATTCATGAGCTGCGGCGGGCCTATCGTCTGCTGTTTGCGGCAGAAGGCACATTGCTCGAGCGCGTGGAAGATGTGGCGGAGGGGTTTGAATCGCATCCGCTGATACACGAGATCCTCGATTTCATCCGCGCGGGTGGTGAACGCTCTGTATGCCAGCCGAAGATCAGCGATTGACACGCACAGCCGAGGCGTCCCTCCCGCTTCGCATCGCGCTCGTGGCCGGTGAATCCTCAGGTGACCAGCTTGGCGCGCGCCTGATGGACAGCCTGGTCGGTCTCTCCGATCGCCCCGTGACCTTTGCGGGCGTGGGCGGGCCGTTGATGACGGAGCGGGGACTCAAAAGCCTGTTTCCCATGTCCGACATTGCCGTGAACGGTCTGCTGCCGGTGATCCGCCGCCTGCCGTTGCTGATCGGGCGTATCCGCATGACGGCGGATGCGCTGGCCGAGGCCAAGCCTGATGTGGTCGTGCTGATCGATGCGCAGGATTTCAACAAGCGGGTCGCCAAGCGCCTCAAACGCCTGGCCCCGGATGTGCCCATCGTCGGTTATGTCTCGCCCACGGTTTGGGCCTGGCGGCCGGGCCGGGCGCGCAAGCTCAAGCCACTCCTGGCGCGGCTGCTGGCTGTCTTGCCGTTCGAGCCAGCGGTGCATGCCCGGTTGGGCGGGCCGGACACGCTTTATGTCGGGCACCCGCTCATGGAACGACGGGCGGAGTGGCAGGCAACGCCAGCAGATGAGGCGCGCCGCAGGGCCGAACCCTATCGCCTGCTCATGCTGCCGGGCAGCCGCCGTGCGGAGGTGACCAGGTTGATGCCCGTGTTCGGCGAAGCCGTTGCGCTCCTCGCCCAGAGATATCCCGGCCTGGAGGTTATGTTGCCGGTTGTGCCGCACCTCAGGGAGACGGTCGCGGCCTTGACGGCAGATTGGCCAATCAAGCCGCAACTCATCGAGGGAGAGTCCGCCAAGTGGCAGGCGTTTCGCAGTGCACGCGTGGCGCTTGCGGCCTCAGGCACCGTGACACTTGAGTTGGCCCTTGCCCGGGTGCCCACCGTTGTGGCTTACATTGTAAGCTACATCGAGGGCGAGATTGCCCGTCGCCTGATCACGGCAGAACATGCGGCGCTGCCCAATGTCATTTTGGATCGCCGGGCCATCCCCGAATTCATCGATTGGGGCTGGGGGGCTGCAGACCTGGCCCAGGCGCTCGCATCACTCTTGGATGACACGCCCGCACGGTTGGCGCAGTTGGCGGCCTTCGCCGCAGTGGAGGCCGCCATGGCCATTGAAGGTTCTCCCAGCGAGCATGCCGCACAAGCCGTGCTGATGGCGGTCAAAAACTGAGTTCGGGAACCTCGGTTGCACCACAGCGTTAAGTAACTGTGAACTTGCAACCGATGGAGAGACCGATGGAGACCGCTTCAGTTCTGATCCTCGCAGGCATCGTTGCGCAGCCTGTTCTTTTGATTGCAATCGCCCTGTGGGATGCGCGGCTGTGGACGCAAGCACGGTAATTGCCGCAACGCACAGGCGCCTCTGAGCTGCCAGGTTCGCAATGTCAGAACCCTTTGCTGTTCAGCAGGCCGTCAGTCCAGCGCAATGTATTTGCACACATCGCCAGTTTCAGCAGCCTCGGCAAATGGCGGACGTATGATGAGCGCCTGCGCCTGCGCCAGACCGTGCGTGAGCGAACTGTCCTGTGATGCGAGCGGTGCAAGCTGCGCGGTGCCGTTGGTGTCCAGCTCCAGTTTTGCACGCATGTAAGCCTGCCGCTGGTCGTTGGCGGGCAAGGGGGACATTAAGCGCCCCGTGAAAGAACGCTCTTCACCCGCCAATGGGGTGCCCAGCAGCACGGCGACCAGCGGCTTCAAAAACACATGGGCGCAGACAATCGACGACGCCGGATTGCCTGGAAGACCCAGTACGCGCATGTGCCCCAGACCGCCGTACATCAACGGCTTTCCGGGCCGCATGGCGATCTTCCAGAAGTCCAGCGTCATGCCAGCGGTTTTCAGCGCGGCCTGCACCAGATCATGGTCGCCTTCTGATGCGCCGCCCATGGTGACGAGCACGTCGGCTTGCCAATCACCTGCGGCTTTGATGGCGCGTGCCAGATCCTCCAGCGTGTCGCGCGCTATCCCCAGAAACAGCGTTGTGGCGCCCGCCGCTTCTGCCATGGCCTGCACGGTGATGTGGTTGGCTGCGATGATCTGATCCGCCGCAAGATCATGGCCTGGCAGCACCAACTCATCGCCTGTCGCCAGCACCGCCACACGCGGAGGCCGGCGCACATTGATCGCCCTCACCCCCAGCGAAGCGGCCAAAGCCATATCCTTGGGGCGCAGGCGGTAACCGGCGTGGAAGAAGCTCTGACCCACCGTGAAATCCGCGCCGGCAGGACGCACGAACCGCCCTGCCACTTCGCTCTGGGCAGGTGTGATCTGATCGCCGTGCACCTGCGCATTCTCCTGGATGAGCACGGTGTCCGCGCCTTGTGGCACAGGCGCACCGGTGAAAATGCGCACGGTTTCGCCTGCGTGCACCGCGCCATGAAAGCCGTGCCCGGCGGCGCTTGTGCCGATGAGCTGGAGGGGCGTGCCGCTTGCCAGATCATCGGCGCGCACGGCGTATCCATCCATGGCGGAAGCGTTGAAGGGTGGCTGCGTGCGCGCGGCAATCAGCGGCGCGGCGAGGGTGCGGCCTGTGGCCTGCTCGACAGCAACAATCTCGACACCGGTGGGTGCAGGCACCGCAGCCAGTATGCGCGCAATCGCCTCGCTGACCGGTAACAGCGCCATCAGGCGGGATCGGCGCGGTAATCGCCGCTCTTGCCGCCGGATTTCTCCATGAGGCGAATGCCTTCGATCCGCATCGCGCGGTCTGCGGCCTTGGCCATGTCGTAAATGGTCAGGCAGGCGACGGAGACGGCGGTGAGCGCTTCCATCTCCACGCCGGTCTGGCCGCTGACCTTGACGGTCGCGCTCACCCGCACGCCTGGGAGGGCGTCGTCCAGATCAAGGGTGAGCGTAACCTTGGTCAGCAGCAAGGGGTGGCAAAGCGGGATCAGTTCATGCGTTTTTTTGGCGGCCATGATGCCCGCAATGCGGGCAATGCCCAGCACGTCGCCCTTTTTCGCGCTGCCCGAGCGGATCAATTCCAGCGTGGCAGGCGACATGACGATGCTGCCTTCGGCAACCGCCGTGCGGCTGGTGACGGCTTTGTCGCTGACATCGACCATGATGGCCGCACCCGTCGCGTCAATGTGCGTGAGGCCGGTCATGGCGCACCTGTCAGCAGGGTGCGCGTTGCCGCAGCCACATCGGGCTGGCGCATCAGGCTTTCGCCAACCAGAAAGGTGCGTGCGCCCGAGTCCGCCAACCGCGTGCAATCAGCATGGGTGAAGATTCCGCTCTCCGCGATCAGAATACGCCCGGAGCCGACCATTTTTGCCAGTTCCTCGGTGGTTTCCAGCCGCACGTCAAAGCTGCGCAGATCGCGGTTGTTGACGCCGATCAACGGGGAGGGGAGCTTGAGCGCGCGCTCCATTTCAGCCGCATCATGCACTTCAATCAGGCTGTCCATGCCGAGTGAAGTGGCTGTGTCATAGAGACCGCGCGCTGTCGCATCATCCACCGCCGCCATGATGATGAGGATGCAATCGGCCCCCCAGGCGCGCGCCTCATGCACCTGATAGGTGTCGTACATGAAATCCTTGCGCAGGCAGGGCAGGGTGACGGCGCTGCGCGCTGCGCCCAGATACGCCGGCGCGCCCTGAAACCACGGCCCGTCGGTCAGGACCGAGAGGCATGTCGCCCCACCTGCGGCGTAATCTGCCGCGAGGCTTGCAGGATCGAAATCCGTGCGGATCAAGCCCTTGGAGGGGCTGGCCTTCTTGATTTCCGCAATGAGCGCAAACTTCCCCGCCGCCACAGTGCGGGCCAGCGCTGCGGCGAAGCCGCGTGGCGGTGTGGCAAGCGCGCTCTGGCGTTCGAGATCGGCGACAGAGACGCGTGCCTTGGCCTCGGCGATTTCGGCTCGTTTGGTCACCTCTATGCGGGCCAGAATGTCGGTCCTGTGGGGCTCACTCATGAGACACCGCCGTCAGCGCATCCAGCGTGGCGCGGGCGTGGCCATTGTCGATGGCGGCTTCGGCCATGCGTGCCCCGTCGGACAGGGTGGTCGCCAGGCCCGCCACCACAAGGCCTGCGGCGGCGTTCAACACCGCGATATCGCGGTAGGCGTTGCGCGTGCCGGCCAGCACATCGAGGAGCGCTGCGGCATTGACCTCGGGGTCGCCGCCTTTCAGCGCTTCGAGAGACGCGCGGGGCAAGCCCGCTTCCTCGGGAACAACGGCGAAGCGGCGGATGGTTGTGCCGTCAAGTTCCACCACATGGGTCGTGCCCGTGGTGGTCAGTTCATCCAGCCCGTCCGCCCCGTGCACGACCCAGACGCGGGCAGAGCCCAGCGTGCGCAGCGTTTCGGCGATGGGCTCCAGCCAGCCCGGCGAGAAGACACCGACCACCTGCCGCTTGACGCCCGCCGGATTGGAAAGCGGTCCCAGCAGGTTGAATATGGTGCGTGTGCCCAGTTCCGAACGCACGGGGGCCACATGGCGCATGGAGGCGTGATGCGTGGGGGCCATCATGAAGCCCAGGCCCGTCTCGGCGATGCAGCGGGTCACATGATCGGGAGCGAGGCCGACTTTGACGCCGATGGCGGTCAGCACATCCGCCGCGCCGGATTTGGAGGAAGCCGCGCGGTTGCCATGCTTGGCCACATTCACACCGCAGGCCGCCACGACGATGGCGGCGAGGGTCGAGACATTCCACGTGCCGATGTTGTCGCCGCCCGTGCCGACGATGTCGATGGCATCCTCAGGCGCATCCACCCGCAGCATCCGTGCCCGCATGGCCCGCACTGCGCCTGTGATTTCGTCCACCGTTTCACCGCGCACGCGCAAAGCCATGAGAAAGGCACCGGTCTGCGCGGGTGTCGACTCACCCGACAGAATGCGCGCGAAAGCGGTCTCGGCTTCCACCTCCGAGAGGGCGGCGCCGGTGGCAACCTTGGCAATGAGCGGCTTGAACGCATCCATAATGCTGAAATCCTAGGCGGCGGTGCGGCGCGTGGCGTTCCAGCCCTGCGCGAGATCAAAAAAGGTCCGCGCGATGGTCGCGCCATATTCTGACAAAATGCTCTCGGGGTGGAATTGCACGCCGTGCACGGGTTTCTCGCGGTGCGACACGCCCATGATCAGCCCGTCGTCCGTCTCCGCCGTGATGTCGAGATCTGCGGGGCAGGTCGTCCGATCAATGATCAGCGAGTGGTAGCGGGTCGCCTGAAACGGCCCATTGATGCCGCGAAATAGGCCGCGCCCGGCATGTTGCACCATGGAAATCTTGCCGTGACGTGGCTGCGGTGCGCGGATCACATTCCCGCCGAACACCTGTCCGATGGTCTGGTGGCCAAGGCAAATGCCGAGGATGGGGATGGTGTCAGCGGCTGTCACGACCAGCTCGCAGCAGATGCCCGCTTCGCTGGGTGTGCAGGGGCCGGGGGAGAGCACGATGGCATCAGGCGCGGCGGCCATAATGTTGGCAGCGCTGTCCTGATCGTTGCGGATCACGCGCACCTCTGCGCCAAGTCCGCCGAGCAGATGCACGACATTCCAGGTGAAGGAGTCATAATTGTCGATGAGCGTGATGCGCATGTTCGAGCTTTGCCGTGTCCTTTCGCGTGACGTCAAGAGGTGGCTACTGCCCGCGTCCCGCCTTGGAGGCAAACCGCACGGCCTCGTCAGCCGCGCGAAACAACGCTTTGGCCTTGTTGATGCATTCAGCATTCTCCGCCTCGGGCGATGAATCCGCCACGATTCCAGCCCCCGCCGTCACATGCATCTGCCCATCTTTCACCACCGCCGTGCGCAGCACGATGCAGGTGTCCATGGAGCCGTCCGCGCCAAAATAACCAATGCAACCGGCGTAGATGCCCCGGCGGCCAAGCTCCAGCTCGTCGATGATCTCCATGGCGCGCACCTTGGGCGCGCCCGAAACGGTGCCTGCGGGAAAGCCCGCGACCAGCGCATCCACGCCGTCGAGCCCCGCGCGGATCGTACCTTCCACGTTGGAGACGATGTGCATGACATGGCTGTAGCGCTCCAGAAAGAAGCTGTCCGTCACGATGACGCTGCCGATTTGCGACACGCGGCCCACATCGTTGCGGCCAAGATCCAGCAGCATCAAATGCTCGGCGCGCTCCTTTTCGTCGGCGAGAAGCTCATGGCCGAGCGCGATGTCCTTTTCCGGCGTGGCCCCGCGCATGCGCGTGCCGGCGATGGGGCGGATCGTGACCTTGCCATCCTGCAGCTTCACCAGGATTTCCGGACTGGAGCAGACAATCTCCACGTCACCGAAATCGAGATAGCACAGATAGGGCGAGGGGTTGATGCGCCGCAGCGCGCGGTAAAGCGCAAAGCCGCCGAGTGTAAAGGGGGATGAAAACCGCTGGGCCAGCACGACCTGAAAGACATCGCCGCTGAGGATATAGTCTTTCGCTTTCAGCACCATCTCGCGATAGCGCGCGGTGCCAGTGTTTGAATGCATTGTCGCACCGCTTAGCGTCTGGATGTCCGGTGCAGGCACGCGCGGTGTGGGGGGCCTCCAGCGCGCGAACGACCTCGTCGATGCGGTCGCGGGCTGCCTCCAATGCCGTGGCAGCGCTGCATCCTGCCGCGAAGCGCACGGGGGTCACGACCACCAGTTCATCCTTCACCGCGTCGAACACCACCATGACGCTGGGCCGCATCAGAATGGCATCGGCCATGCCGATCGTGTCAGGCTTGGCCGCAGGCAGGCGCTCCATCTCGCGCACCATGTCGTAACCGAGGTAGCCGAAGAGGCCCGCCGCCATGGGGGGCAAAAGCTGGGGATCAACGCCCGCGAGGGGAGGAATGGCGGATTCGGCGATGAGCGCGCGCAGATGCCCCAGCGGCGGGACGGCTACGGGCTCGAAAGCCTCGGGAGCTGTCAGCGCCTGCCGGTTGATCATGGCCGCGCCGTCCTTGGCCCGCCAGATGATGTCCGGCTTGAGGCCGATCATGGAATAGCGGCCGCGCACGGCCCCGCCTTCCACCGATTCCAAGAGGAACGAAGGCGCACCCAGCGCCGCAAGCTTCATTTTGGCTGAAACGGGCGTTTCGAGATCCGCCACCAGGCGCTCGACCACAAGCTGGGGTTCGCCGCGCTCATAGGCCGCCGCGGAAAAGTGTTGCGTCACGGCTTATTGGGCCTGCGTGCCGGTGGCCTGCGCCAAGGCCCGCTCATTGATCGTGCTGCCGATGCGGTTTTGTACCTGCGTCACGTACTGGTCGAGAATGTCGTTGCGCAGGGCACGGTCGAGTTGCACCTTGATGCTGGCGTTTTCGGTTGCGGCAGGGTCGAACGGCGGCACGTTGATTGCGGTGACTTCCAGCAGCAACCGGTCGCTGCCCGTGCCTGTGGTGGCAATGCCCTTGCCGCTGACGGGCAGCGTGAATGCGATGGCTGCCGCCGTCGGGCTGATGGTCGTCGCGCCTTCGCGCCGCACGTTGTCGGCTGTCTCCACCTGCCCGCCGAACTCGGAGGCCAGGGCCTCAAGCTTTTCGCCCGCCTCGAAGCGTTTGAGCAATGCGCTGGCATTGGCGAGGCTCAGGCGGTTGGCCTCGTCCCTCTGCCAGATGTCGCCAACCAGCGCCTTGACCTCATTGAAGTCGCGCTCGCGCGTGGGCTCCAGCCCGGTGATCTCGAACCAGAGATAGCCGTTGGTGCGCGTGCGAATGGCTTCGTTGTCCACCCCGCGATCGGAGGCGAAGACGGCCCGGATCACATCCGCCTGATCAGGCAGGGGAGAGATGGCCTCGCCCGCCTTGTCGCGGCCCTGCGCGTCGGTCGCAGCCACCTTGGTCAGCGGGCGCTTCATCTCTGTGGCGACCTGCTCAAGGCTCTTGCCGCTGGCGCGCAGCTCTTCCACCTTGTCGTGGATAGCATCGCGTTTCGTGCGCACGGCGCGGTCCGTGCCAAGGCGCTGCGCGGTGAGTTCGCTGCGGATCAGTTCGCGGACGCTCTCAAAGGTTTGCGCCTGTCCTGGCGTGATTTCGGTCACGCGCAGCAGAACCGTGCCGAACTGGCCGTTGATGGGCTCGCTGACCATGTTCAGGTCAAGGCCGAAAGCCGCGGTGCCAACCGCGCGGTCGATCAACTCGGTGCGGGCCTTGAGGCCCAGATCGATGTCTTCGGGCTTGAGCTTCATCTCCGCGAGCAAAGCGTCGAACGTCAGCCCGCCCTTGAGGCGCGCAGCGGTTGCGGCCGCCTCTTCCGCTTTCGGAAACAGGATCTGCTGCACGCGCCGGCGCTCGGGCGTGCCGTAACGGTTCTGCGCCAGGCCGCTGTCATACGCCGCACGCAGGTCAGCCTCGCTCAGCACGATGTCGCTCACGAACTCCGCAGGTTCCAACACAAGGGCATTGAACGCGCGGTAGGCCGGCGCGCGAAACTGCGCCTTGCGTTCGGCATGCAGTGCCACGAGCACAGCTTCCTCGGGCAAGGGCAGGGAAGCGGCGATGGTGCCGGGCACGGTGAGATAGCGCAGGCTGCGCTCTTCGTTGCGGTAGCGGTGGATCAACTGCATCTGCGCATCGGGCGCCACAATCCCGCCGGTCAGTGATTCCGCGATATGCTGACGCAGCGTGGCCTGGCGCTGCTGTTGCAGGAAGGCCGTTTCGTTGAGGCCCACTTCGCGCAGGTAATTGTCGAAAGCCGCACGGTTGAAGCGGCCGTCCGGACCTTTGAATGCGGCTTCATTGGCCAACTGACGCGCCACTTCCTCGGTGGAGATGTTCAGGCCAAGCCTCTGTGCCTCCTGATTGAGGGCGGCCTCCGCAATCATCTCGGCCACCACACGCCGGTCGATCCCCATGAGGCGCGCCTGCTCGGTGGTGAAGCCCCGCGTGCGCTGCTGTTCCTGCTGGATGCGCTGGCGAAACTGCTGGCGCACAGCTTCCACACCGATTTCCGTTGTGCCGACCTTCGCCACAGTCTGGGTGCCGTAGCCGCGAAAGATGTCGCCGATGCCCCAAATGGCAAAACTGAAGATCAGGATGCCGAAGACGACAATCAGAATGGTCTTGCCAAGCCAGGTGCCTGCAATGGTGCGGATGCTGGTGAGCATGGGGGCTGAAACTCGCGTCCTGGGAGGGGGCTCGCATGCCCTCTCGCGTTGTACCTGTCAGGTCGGCGTGATAGGCGGGATTTGGACCGAAAACAACGGAAGAAAAGCGAATGACCTTTTCGATACGCCCGCTCATTGCCGGAAACTGGAAGATGAACGGCCTCAAAGTGGCAGCCGTCGAATTCAAGGCAATGATCGAGGGCGCAAAGGTCGTCTGCGAGCGGCTGGATCTTCTGGTCTGTCCACCGGCGACCTTGCTCATGGGCCTTGCACATGCGGCCAAGGACTCACCGGTCCTGGTGGGCGCGCAGGATTGTCATGCCAAGGCTTCAGGTGCCCACACCGGTGACATCTCGGCAGAAATTGTCGCCGACGCGGGCGCGGTCATGGTCATTGTCGGCCATTCCGAGCGTCGCGCCGATCATGCGGAAACCGATGCCGTGGTGCGGACGAAGGCCGCCGCGGTGCAACGCGCCGGGCTGACAGCCATTGTCTGCGTGGGCGAAACAGAGGCACAGCGCGACGCCGGCCACACGATTGCGGTGGTGTCCGACCAACTCCGCGGCTCTATTCCCGATGGGTTCGATCCGGCGCGTCTCGTGGTTGCCTACGAGCCGGTCTGGGCCATCGGCACGGGGCGCACCCCGACTGGGACCGACGTGGCGCAGGTGCATGGGGCCATCCGCAATGCCCTCATTGCCCGCTTTTCCGACGAAGGGGAATCGGTGCGCATCCTTTACGGCGGCTCGGTCAAACCCTCCAATGCGAGTGAGTTACTGGCCTTGCCGCATGTGAACGGCGCGCTTGTGGGCGGAGCAAGCCTCAAGGCCGAAGATTTTCTGGGCATCGCAAAAGCTTGCCCATAAATACCTGCTCATAAATACCTGCTGCTGAACGCAAAAAGCGCCGCTTTCGCGACGCTTTGCAGCGATATCCTCAAGTCGTGCGCAAGCTTGCAGGCTCGTGCTTACTTGATCTTGCCTTCTTTGTATTCCACGTGCTTGCGCGCGACCGGATCGTATTTCTTCATCACGAGCTTTTCGGTCTTGGTGCGTGCGTTTTTCTTGGTCACGTAGAAATGCCCGGTGTCAGCCGAGGAGTTGAGGCGAATCTTGATGGTATTGGCCTTAGCCATGGTCGTGCTCCCAATGCGGGCAGTGAAATGGACATACAAAATGCCGGGCGGTGCCTCACACAGGGCAACAACCCAGCATTTGATCTGTCCCGCGTTTCGCCCCTATCGCCTATAAAGTCAAGGCTGTCGGGAAGAAATGGCGCATGCAGAACTGCATCCGATCAAACCAGCGGCGGCAAAGCTGCTTCTATGGAGGACCGGCGCGGTTCCAGCCACCGGGGCAGCATCAGACTTTGCCCAAGCGCATCGGCTGGCTCGTCGATGGCAAAGCCGGGTGCATCCGTCGCGATCTCGAACAGCACGCCGCCCGGTTCGCGAAAGTAGACCGAACGGAAGTATTGCCGGTCTCGCTGCTCTGTCACCTGCGCGCCGATCGCGCTGAGCTTCTGCACCATGGCGGCCTGTGCCCCGTCGTTGGACGCCCGAAACGCGATGTGATGAATGCTGCCTGCGCCCACCTGGCCGGCAGCTGTCTCGCTGGCATCGCGCAGGTCGATCCGCGTGCCCAGCCCGCTGCTGGCGCTGACCCAGCGCGTGAGGCCTCCCTCGTGCGCCTGTCGTGCATAGCCAAGTGTTTCAAGGACCGCGCCCGTGGCATCGCCGCGTCGGGAATGGAGCGTGATGCCCGCAAAACCGCGAATGGCGCTGTCAGCAGGCACGCCTGAGGTGGCGTAACCTGCGACAGCCGAGGCGGCTTCCACCTCCACAAGCTGATGATTCATGCCATCGGGATCCTGAAACGACAGCACGGACTCTCCAAACAGCGTCGTGAGAGGCTGTTGCGGCACGCCGTGATCCGTAAACTGCTCCTGCCAGAATGCCAGGGCACCGGGCGGCACCGCAAAAGCCGTTTCTGAGGCTTCACCTGCGCCGCGACGGCCGGGCCGGGCCTGCGCCCATGGAAAGAAGGTGAGGATCGTGCCAGGCGTGCCCGCCGCGTCGCCGTAATAGAGATGATAGGTGCCCGGATCATCGAAATTGACCGTTTTCTTGATCATCCGCAGGCCGAGAACCGCAGTGTAAAACGCCACGTTGCGGCGTGGATCGCCCGCCATGGCCGTGATGTGGTGCAATCCCGCAGTGGTACTCATGTCTGTTCTCCTTGTGTGGGGAGAATATGCTCTTCTGCATGTATTGGCTCAATGGGGGCAATTTGCGCTTGCAACTATGCAATCATCAATCCTGCAAGCTCAGCCATTCCTCTTCGATCACAGCCAGCTTGTTCACCAGAGCGGCGCGGTCGCGTGTCAGCACCTTGGCCTTTTCCGGCTGCTTGCGGAAAATCATGGGGTCGGAGAGCGCCGTATCCACCTTGGCTATGAGTGCCTGAATCTTACCCATCTGCGTTTCAGCCTGCGCAAGCTTGCGGGCGCGCTGGCTGGTGGAAGCCTTGGGCGGGGTGTTGCCGGACTCATCCGTGCCGACGCTCTTGCTGGCCGCCCCGGTCTTGTCCTCGCGCCGCGCGGACAGCACGAGCGCAGCATATTCATCCATATCGCCGTCAAATGGCTTCACGGCGCTATCCGCCACCAGCCAGAGCCGGTCGCAGGCGGCATCCAGCAAGAAGCGATCATGGCTGACGATGACCACGGCCCCTTCATATTCCGCCAGCGCGGTGATCAGTGCCTCGCGCATGGGGATGTCGAGGTGGTTGGTGGGCTCGTCGAGAATCAGCAGATGGGGGCCATCGAAGGCTGCAAGCCCGAGCAGCAGCCGGGCCTTCTCGCCGCCGGAGAGCTTTTCAACCGGCGTGTCGGCCTTGTCATGGGAGAAGCCGAGCTGCGCCGTACGCGCGCGGATTTTGGCCTCCGGCTCGCCCACCATGCGGCGGCCCACGAGCTGGCGCGGGCTTTCCTCCACGGGGAGTTCATCGAGCTGATGCTGCGCGAAGTAAGCGACCTTGAGCTTGGAGGCGCGCACCGTGCGCCCCTCCATGGGTTGCAGGCGATCCGCCAGCAGCTTGACGAAGGTGGATTTGCCATTGCCGTTGGAGCCCAGCAGGCCGATGCGGTCATCGTTGGAGATCGAAAGCGAGAGCTTCTTGAGCACCTTGCGCGTCCCGTAACCCACGGCCGTGTCTTCCAAGCGGATGATGGGCGGTTGCAGTGGCTTTTCCGGTGAGGGAAAGGCCAGGCGCGCGCCGCTCTCATCGGCGATCTGGTCGATGACCTGCATTTTCTCCAGCCGCTTGACGCGGCTTTGCGCCTGCTTGGCCTTGGACGCGCTGGCCTTGAAGCGGGCGACAAAGGCCTCCAGCTTGCTGCGTTCCGCCTGCTGCTTGTCGGCAGCCTTGGCTTGCAGCACCTGCTTTTCCGCCCGCTGGCGGGCAAAGCTGGAGTAACCGCCGCGGTACAGCGTGAGTTTGGCCCGGTCGAGGTGCAGTGTGTGATCGGTCACCGCGTCGAGAAAATCCCGGTCATGGCTGACGGTCAGCACCGTATGCGGATAGCGGGCGAGATAATCCTGCAGCCACAGCGCGCCTTCCAGATCGAGATAGTTGGTGGGCTCGTCGAGCATCAAGAGATCAGGCTGCATGAACAGCACGCTGGCCAGTGCCACGCGCATGCGCCAGCCGCCGGAGAAATCCGCGCAGGGGCGGGCCTGCGCCTCGGCGTCAAATCCCAGGCCGTGGAGAATCGAGGCAGCGCGCGCAGGAGCCGCATGCGCTTCGATGTCGAAGAGACGGGTGTGAATATCGGCGATGCGCGTGGGGTCCGTCGCGGTGTCGGCTTCTGCGAGCAGCGCCGAGCGTTCGGTATCGGCCTCCAGCACGGTGTCGATGAGGCTGGTCGCGCCGCCGGGCGCCTCCTGCGCCACCTGGCCCATGCGGGCATTGCGCGGGATGGAAATGCTGCCACTTTCGCCGGACAACTCGCCCGAGATCATGCGAAACAGCGTGGTTTTGCCCGTGCCATTGCGGCCCACCAGGCCGACGCGCGCGCCCGTGGGCAGCATGGCATTGGCACCATCGAGCAGCAGGCGTCCGGCGACGCGGCAGGAAACATCAGTCAGGGTCAGCATGGGGTTCGTCTAGCACCATCTGCCGCCCGCGCAACGCTGCACTTTCTTAATCTCGTTTGAGAAAAACACGGTTCGTTAGCGAAACGGCAAACAAGAGCAGCCTAATTTTTTGCAAGGGTCAGTGTGGCGCGGGGCCACAGAAATGTCCGATCGGGGAAAGTGTCATGCATGCATTGTTCGACGGGGCTGTGATGGATCACATCGATCCGCGCGCAATCTCCACGCGGGATGTGGCTAACATTCGCCGCTCGGCGCAAGCGCGCGGACTGATGAGCCGCGAGGAAGCCGAATTTCTGTTCACGATGGATCGGGCAGGCCAGGTGGGTGGGCCGGATTGGCTGCCGGTCGCGGTCAAGGCCGTGGCGGATCACCTGATCTGGGACACGCGCCCCACAGGTCATCTCATGGAAACGGATGCGGATTGGCTGATCGGCATGGTGGGCGATTGCCCGACAGCATTCGGGCGGGCGGTGGCCTTTGCCGTGGTGCAGGAGGCTGAAAGCGTACCGCCGCGCTTGTCGGAACTCGTGATGCGCGCTGCCGTGGGCCGCTGTTTGTTGGTGTAAAGTTTTTTCAAACGCGCTATCAAGACCTTATCCTGAGCTTGTCGAAGGGTGAAGGGTCGTGAGCTCGAGACCATCCTCAATGCTTCGACAAGCGCAGGATGAGGATGAACACTCCACAGCTCTGGACAAATAGCTAAACCAGTCCGCCCATGCTTGTGGCGATGGCCCCGTAATGGCAGGTGGCGGCCGATACCACGAACACATGCCAGATGGCGCGCTGATACATCAGACGCTCCCACAGGTAGAACGCAATGCCGGTTGTGTAGAGCACGCCGCCCGCCAGCAGGAGCGATGACGACAGCACAGGCAACGAATTCATGATGGGGTTGATGGCCAACAGCGCCACCGAGCTCAACACGAGATAGATGACCACAGAGCCATTCTGGAAACGGCCTGGCACGACAAACTTGAGCGCAATGCCCGTAAGTGCGCCCCCCCAGACCACGATGCCCAGCATCCAGGCTGTGTATGCATCATTCAGCTGGATGAGTAGCGGCGTGTAAGTCCCTGCGATCATGAGATAAATACCGCAGTGATCAAGCCTCCGCAGGATGACCCGCCACTGCGCATGCGTCGTCATGTTGTAGGCGAAGGAAAAGCTCAGCATCAGAATGAGGCCGATCCCGTAAACAATGGTGGCGGACAACTCAATGCCGCTGCGCTGCAGGGCGACATAGGCCGCCAGAAAAACGACGCCGGTTATGGCCATCACCAGAGCCACCGCATGCACGATGCCATCTGCCCAGCGCTCTGCTCTTACATACGGCCTGCTCATATCAATATGGATTACCCTGCGGATCGTGAGGCAAGATATGCATTCTTCGCGCCATCCGAAAGTAGGGAAAATCAATTAGGGCGGCGCAAGAGTCATTGCTGGCTTGAGAGCGCGGATACACTTGCACCCAGACGCAAGTCTCGTTGCCGATAGTCCCGGGCTTCGCTAGAGCACACACAAGCGACAGAGCGAGACTTCTGATGTTCTCCAAGATTCTCATTGCCAACCGGGGCGAGATTGCCTGCCGTGTCATCAAGACCGCACGGCGCATGGGCATCCGCACCGTGGCGGTGTATTCGGACGCGGACCGCGACGCTGTGCACGTCTCGATGGCAGATGAATCCGTGCACATCGGCCCCGCACCTGCAGCCGAGAGCTATCTGGTCATCGACAAGATCATCGCAGCCTGCAAGCAGACGGGCGCAGAGGCCGTGCATCCGGGCTACGGGTTTCTGTCCGAGCGCGAGGCCTTTGCGCGGGCGCTGCAAGAGAATGGCATCGTCTTCATCGGTCCCAACCCGCATGCCATCGCTGCCATGGGCGACAAGATCGAGAGCAAGAAGGCGGCCGCCGCCGCAGGCGTGTCCACAGTGCCGGGATATCTGGGCGTTATTGCCAATGCGCAACATGCCATGCGGATCGCGGAGGAGATCGGCTATCCGGTCATGCTCAAAGCCTCTGCTGGCGGCGGCGGCAAGGGCATGCGCATCGCCTGGTCGGTGTCGGAGGTGCAAGAGGGCTTCGATCGCTCGCAATCGGAGGCCAAGTCTTCGTTCGGTGATGACCGCATGTTTGTGGAAAAGTTTATCGTCAATCCGCGCCATATCGAAATTCAGGTGCTGGGCGACAAGCACGGCAACGTGATTTACCTGGGTGAGCGCGAATGCTCGGTGCAGCGCCGCAATCAGAAAGTCATCGAGGAGGCGCCATCGCCGCTGCTTGATGAGGCCACGCGCCGCCTGATGGGCGAACAGGCCGTGGCGCTCGCAAAAGCGGTCCAATACGATTCTGCCGGTACGGTCGAGTTCGTGGCGGGGCAGGATCGCTCGTTCTTCTTCCTCGAAATGAACACGCGCCTGCAGGTCGAGCATCCGGTCACGGAAATGATCACCGGGGTGGATCTGGTCGAGCAGATGATCCGCGTCGCGGCGGGTGAAGCACTGACCCTCACGCAATCGGATGTGAAGCAGGACGGGTGGGCAGTGGAAAGTCGCATTTACGCCGAAGACCCCACGCGCAACTTTTTGCCCTCCATCGGTCGGCTGACGACCTATCGGCCGCCTGCCGAGGGCAAGACGGGTGCAATCACCGTGCGCAACGACACAGGCGTGGAGGAGGGTGGCGAGATTTCGATCTTCTACGATCCGATGATCGCCAAGCTGGTAACCCATGCGCGGACTCGGATCGAGGCCATCGAGGCGCAGCAGCGCGCGCTCGATGAATTTGCCATCGATGGCATACGTCACAACATTCCATTTCTTTCCGCGTTGATGGCGCAGGAGCGATGGCGCGCGGCGCGTTTGTCGACGGGTTACATCGCGGAAGAGTTTCCCGAAGGTTTCGTGCCACCTGCGCCAGAGGGAGCATGCGCGCGCCGCCTGGCTGCCGTGGCGGCCAACATCGATTACCGCATGAATGCGCGCAAGCGCCAGATCAGCGGACAGATGGCGACGCGCAAACCCGTGGTGTTTGAGCACGAGCGCGTTGTGATGCTGGACGGTGTGGCGACCCACCTCGCGGTCCGCACCGCCGGCAATGACATGACCCTCGTGCGTTTCGCTGGCGAGAAGGAAGATGTGCCGGTGCGCTCGGGCTGGCATCTAGGGCATCCCGTCTGGACAGGCAGCGTGGGCGGCGACGTGATCTCGGTGCAGGTGCGCGCTCTGCTCAACGGCGTGCGGCTGGCGCATGCCGGAGCGCAGGCCGTGGCGCGGGTCTACACGCAGCGCGAAGCGGCGCTGGTCGCGCTCATGCCTGCGAAAAAAGCGGCGGACACGTCCAAGGTGCTGCTCTGCCCCATGCCGGGGCTGGTGAAGGCGATCGACGTGCATGTGGGCCAGGAGATCAAGGCGGGCGAGACACTGGCCATCGTTGAAGCCATGAAGATGGAAAACGTGTTGCGCGCCGAGCGCGACGGCGTGGTCAAGAGCCTCAAGGCCAAGGTCGGCGACAGTCTGAGCGTCGACGCTGTGATCATGGAATTTGCCTGAACGGGCGGGATGTATCGGTTCGTTACGTGTCGTTAACCCGCGCCGTCGAACATGGGCAGCGGCTGGGGTTTATCCGAATCATGCTTTCTGTGCGTCATCACATGCGCCAACTCTTCATTCCGCAGGGCCGCGCAGGCCGCAGTGAATTGCTTGTCGTCGCCGGTGTGCTGCTGGCGGTGCAACTCGCGGTTGCGGCGCTCGACTTCGGCATGGCGCAGGTTCCCCAAGCGCTGGGACTGCTGGCGAACGGGCTGATCGGCTGGATCGGCCTCGTGGCCACGGCGCGGCGGCTGCATGATATGGGCTACAGTGCGTGGTGGATTCTGGCTGGCATGGGCGCACTTTGCATCTGGTCGGTTGGCGTGGCTGTGCTGGCTGTAATGATCTTTGGCATGGAGGCCATCCGGCCGGAGCAATCGACCTATGCCGTGCTGCTGGGATTGCTGGTGCTGCCGCTGCTGGGGGGCACATTGTGGCTGCATCTCTCTGCGGGCGATCCGCTGCCGAACCGGCATGGCCTGCCCATGGCCGGCAGCCCTGATGCGCGGCCTGCCGCCGCTGAAGGCGCAGCCTCAGACCTGAAATTGAGCTGACCCCTTCACATTCGGTCCTGCACTACACATCTCTTGCCACAAACAGGGAGACTGCGTGTGTTTTCGACTGAACGTCCGTTGGGTCGCTTCGCTTTCATCGGACAGGTGAGCCTGCTGAATGGCGCAATTTTGCTGGCGGCCCTTGTCGCCTTGACCTTCCAGCCCTCGGGCGGAGGCCACTTCGCCGTGCTCATCGTGGTCGGCGCGCTGCAATATGTCTGGTACGTGCTGCATGGCCGACGGTTTCGCGGCGCGGGGCGTGGCCTGTCATGGCCGCGCTTCATGGGCCTGTCCTGTTTTGCCAGTTTCGCACTTGGCTACCTGTTGATCGCTGCACTCTGGTCTTCGCCAGAAGTGCAGGCGGAGGCCTTTCGCACCGGCGGCGGGCTGGCTTCGAGCGGCACGCAGCACATGGAAACCAATCCTTTGGTGATCGAGTCCGGCCGCGTCATCACATCGTTTTTCGGCACGGCGGGCGCGCTTGTTCTCAGTGGCCTGGCAGTGACGGGCATGGCCCTCGTGGCAATGGCCAGCGGCATCTTCAGCATGGTCGCGTTTGTCATGCCGGCCGCGCGGGCCGTGCCGCCGATGCTCCCAAGCGTTTCCGCAGCGCTCCCTTCGGCGCAGGAAAAGGCGGCGGCGCTTGTCAACAACTGGGCGCCTAAAAAGCCGTGAAGGTCACCTAGAAAGCCTTGAATGTGATTATGGTGCGCGTGTCGCGGATTCCGGCGATCACCTGCACCTTCTCGCCCACGAAATGACCGATATCGACCTCGTCGTCGATGTGGAACTTTGCCAGAATGTCATACTCCCCCGCCACGGAGTAGATTTCCGAAGCGATCTCCGCATCGGCCAGCGCGGTCGCGACGGCATAGGTCTTGCCCAGATCGCATTTGATTTTCACGAAGAATGTCTGCACCTTGATCTCCTCATGACTGTTCAGTTTGGACGGGCGGTCGGAAAGGCTCCGGCCGGCAGACTCGGGCGCATGGGCGGCAAGCTCGTTCGCAGGGCCGGCGATGGCAGGGCGGTGCCAATGGGCTGGCCTTCACCTGCCACCACTTCCACATCGCGGTCGAGCCCGGCGCGCACCTTGAAATCGCCCTGAAACACCCGCCCGTCGTTGCGGGCGATGGCGAGATACTCACCCTCCAGCAGCGTCATCGAGGGAAACGCACCCAGCGCCTCGCGGATCACATCGCCGCCCGGCGTCAGCACGGACCATGCCGTGTTGGCCCGCGCCTCGCCGCCAGCCCGGGACACCAGCTTGAGCGTGATCGTCGCCGCGCGGTGGCGCATGTTCGCCTCCGTCGTCTTGCCCGAATTGATGCGGATGTCGGCGCGCACGATGGAGTTGGAATCCCCGTAGCTCGACACCACGTGATAGGTGCCTTCCGGCAGGCGCAGCACCTCGCCCGGCCGCATGGTGGACGTGACCAATTGCCCTTCCGAGTTGCCGGGTTGCGGAATGTAGACCGAAACCTGCATGCGGTTTGCAGGGATCGCCTGGTCGAGAATGCTGCCGCGCACGGAGAGCGCACCTGCCGCCAGCGGCACGCGTTCGGTGGTCGTGCCCTGTCCCACCAGCACTTTGCGGGTTGCGAAAGCGAGCCCATAGGCCAGGTGAATGACATATTCGCCCGGCGGCAGCGCCAGCACGGGGGCTGCCACGGCAGATTGCGTCACCAGCCGCGGCTCTGCCTCGCCGGTGTCCTGGCGAAACACCCGCCACACCAGGCCATCGGCAATGGCCCGGTTTTCGCCCGTGAAAACCGCCGAGAGTGCCAGCTGCGATGATCCCTGCGTCTGGGCCCCGCCTGCCGTCGGCATGGCGAGCAATGGCGACAGCAGCGCGACGAACATCAGGAAAAAGCGGATCATGGCTTGCATTGCGCAGTTGACTAGCGTGAAAGCACGGCCGAGCAAAGCCGTGTTCACCTGCGAGGCCTGATGTTTTTCGAACCTGGACACCACAAGGCCCATGGCCTTCCTCATGATCCCTTCAAAGCGTTGGTTGCGCCCCGTCCCATTGGCTGGATCAGTGCGATGTCCAAGGCTGGAGCGCTGAACCTCGCGCCGTATTCGTATTTCAATGCCTTCGGCACCAGCCCGCCGGTCGTGGGATTCTCCAGCGAAGGGCCCAAGGATGCCTACACGTTTGCTGTCGAAACCGGCGAATTTGTGTGCAGCCTCACGAGCTTTGACCTGATTCAGGAGATGAGCCTGACCTCTGCGCCCTTGCCGCGGGGCACGAGTGAATTCGAACATGCCGGGCTGGAAACCGCGCCCTCGCGCCTGGTGCGGCCGCCGCGCGTGGCACGCGCCCCCGCCGCGCTCGAATGCAAGGTCATCGAGGTTGTGGCCCCCAAGGACATCCACGGCAGGCCGACGGGCACGTTTCTGGTGATGGGACAGGTTATTGGCATCCACATCGAGGATCGCTTCATCGAAAACGGTCTCGTCAAGACCGCCGCGATGGAGCTTGTGGCGCGTTGCGGCTACCGCGATTATGCGGTCGTGCGCGAGACAGTGACCCTGCAGCGCCCCTCGGGCGGGGGTGATTGATCAGGGCAACCGCGCCTGCGCCAGAATGCGCTGCGCGCGCGTGAGATGCGGGCGGTCAAGCATCTCGCCGCCCAGGGACAGCACACCTGCTGCAGGGTTGGCCGCAAACAGCTCCACGATGGCTTGCGCACGGGCAAGGGTTTCATCGGAGGGCGTGAAAACCGCATTGATGACAGGCACTTGTGCGGGGTGAATCGCCATCTTGGCGCTGAAACCATCCCGCCTGGCCGCCTCGGCCTCGGCACGCAGGCCATCCGCATCGCGGAAATTGGTGTAGACGCTGTCGATGGCAACCACGTTGGCGGCGCTCGCCGCCAGCACGCAAAGGGCGCGCGCCAGCCGATAAGGATCCGTGTAACTGCCGTTCTCCAGCCTGTTGGCTTCGGCGCCCACAGCGGCTGAGAGATCTTCCCCTCCCCATGTCAGGCCCAGCAGGCGTTGGCTTGCGCCGCCGTACGTACCCATGTGGAAGAGCGAGCGCGCCGTTTCCGTGGCGATGGCGATGATCTGCGTGCCACCATCGGGCGCATCATTCTCGGCCTCACGCACCGCGATGCGTGCACCCAGCAGCGCCACATCCGCGCCGGATTCGGATTTGGGCAGCACAATGCCTGCCGGTCGCCCCGCCATCACGCCGTCGAGGTCGGCTGTGGTCTGTTCGGTCGCAAGGGCGTTCACCCGCACGAACAGGAGCGGCGCGCCCGGCGTCGCCGCATGGGCCTGCAGGAAGGCCAGGGTTATCCGGCGCGCATCGACCTTGCGTGTCAGCGCAACGGAATCCTCCAGATCGATGATCAGCGCATCGGCACCCGAGCCAAGGCCCTTGAGCAGCTTTTTTTCATCATCACCGGGCACAAACAGCAAAGAGCGCATGGTCAGGCCGGGTGCGTGCGCGGGAGTGCGGTTTTTTTCATGAAGGCCTGCCGGCGGCACTGCGCCACCAGCTTGCCATCCTGCTGGAAGGCGCGGTGCATGAAATCGACGATTCCCGCATCGGGCCGTGATTTCGATTCGCGCACCGCCATCACTTCGGTGGTGCAATGGATCGTGTCGCCCTCGAACAGTGGAGCGGGAAAGGTCACGTCGCTCATGCCCAGATTGGCGATGGTGGTGCCAACCGTCGTGTCATTGACTGAGATGCCGATCATGAGGCCGAGGGTAAACAGCGAGTTCATCAGCGGCTTGCCCCATTCGGTTTCCTTGGCACAAAAATCCGCATCGATATGAAGGGGTTGCGGGTTCAGCGTCATGTTGGAAAACAGCATGTTGTCCATCGGCGTGACCGTGCGGGTGAGGCGATGGCGGATGACTTCGCCCACGACAAAGTCCTCGAAATAGCGCCCGCCGCGCCAGTGGCGTGTGTCGTCAGCCGTCATGGGCAAAGAATCTCCCGTTAGCGCCCATTCCTAGCCCGGCGAGGATCAAAACTTAAGCGCCCATTTACCATAAACAGTCATCTTGAGCCTGTGGTGGCGCTGGGCCATCTCTGATGAGTTTCATGTTTCTGTTTACCACTCCCTCACCGGCCGCGCCGCGCGACGCACAGAGCGCACCGCGCCCGCAGGTGCCGTTCCACCAGCCGCTGTCGCAAGCGGCTCAGGCGACGGGCGTGTCCTTTGATTATCTGGCGAAGACCGCCGAGCGCGAGTCGCGATTTGATCCCACGGCCAAGGCCGGCACGTCGTCGGCCACAGGCATGTTCCAGTTTCTCGATCAGACATGGCTCGATGTGATGCGCACCGAGGGACCGAAGCTCGGCCTTGGCCAGGAAGCCGCCGCGATCAGCCGCCAGGGCACCCGCCTCACCGTGTCCGACCCGGTCACCCGCCAGAAAATCATGGGTCTGCGTGAAGATCCCGCTGTGGCTTCGATGATGGCCGGTGCTTTCGCGGCCCGCAATGGTCAGCACCTGGGGCAGGCACTGGGGCGCAAGCCAACCGAGGGGGAATTGTACATTGCCCATTTCATGGGGCCATCGGGCGCGCGCGATCTGATCAAGATGAACACGGATAGCCCGAAATCCAGCGCTGCGGCCGCATTTCCCGAGGCCGCCGGCGCCAACCGCTCGGTGTTCTTCGACAAGGCGGGTCGCGCGCGCAGCGTGGGCGAGGTTTATGCCAATCTGACAACGCCATTTGCCGCAACGGCCGTCGCCGGACTGCCCACCGAAACAGCAGCAACCCAGTCGGTCGCGCATCAGATGTTTCGTGTCAAAGAGGGCGGCAAGGTCATGCACGGGTTGTTTCGCTCGGCAGGTGAGCCGGTGGCGACCTCCGTGGCCGATGCGTGGCGCGCGGTTGGCCGCAGCAGTGATCCCGCCACGCGCGTGGCGTTCTATCCCGGTCAGGTCCGCGAAACGGCGGCGCCGCTCGTCGGCATGGCGGCTCCCGCCTCTGGGGGCCGTGTGCTCTCCAACCCCGCCCAGCAGGGTGTGGCCGGCCAGACACGCACATTGTCCGGCGGCCGCGCGGTGGCTCCGCACGGCATCGCCACCCAGCCGCTCGATCTGTTGCGTTTCATAAAGGTTCCCCCCCGTTCATGATCGTGCGTTCGTATCTCAAATGGTCGCAGACTGCGCAGACCGATGACCGGGCCGATGCGGTTTCGGTGCTGATCAACGTCTTTCTTTCCGGCGAACTGGGCCCGGAAGATCGCCGCGATGCGCAGGCCGCGCTGTTCATGGCACTCGAAGATCCCGCGCCCAAGGTGCGTCGCGCCATGGCCGATGCGCTGGGTGGCTCGGAATATGCACCGCGTCCGGTGATCACGGCGCTCGCCCACGATCTGCCGGAGATTGCCTGCATCGTATTGGCCAACTCGCCGGTGCTGTCGGACGCGGATCTCATCGATGCCGCAGCCGTGGCATCACCACGTGCACAGGAGGCCATCGCGGCGCGCCCGTATGTTTCGCTCGCGCTGTCGGCGGCGCTGGCCGAAGTGGCGTGTCCCTCGTCGCTGATCATCCTGCTCGACAATGACGGCGCGGAAGTTGCCGTCGGCAATCTCGCCCGCATCGTGGAGCGCCATGGCCAGCATGCGGAGTTGCGTGAGGCAATGCTGGCACGCAGCGATCTTCCGGCGGGCATCCGCGCGGCGCTGGCTCTGGCCGCCACGCAGCAACTTGCCGAGCATGTCCGCAACATGGGTTGGCTGGCCGGCGAGCGCACCGAACGCATGGAGCGTGATTGCCGCGAGGTATCCGCCATTGCCATTGCCTCCCGGGCCGATGCAGCCGCACTGCCTGGTGTGGTGCGCGCCGTGCGCGCTGCGCAGGTGCTGACACCGCAACTGCTGCTCCGGGCGGTCCTGTCGGGCGAGGATCGTTTTTTTGCCGCCGCATTGTCGGAACTGTCCGGCCTGTCCTACGCGCGCGCCAGCAGCATCGTCAGCGGGCGTCATTTGAGCGGATTGCGCGCTTTGAGCCGGAAAAGCGGTCTTCCGTCCGCGCTTGAACCCGCGTTCGAGGCGGCCCTTGCTGCTTTGCAGGATGTGCGGCGCACCCGTCATGATCTTGTCGACGGGCGGCTGTGCGGCCGCGTCATCGAACAGGTCATGGTGGCCTGTTCCACGGGCGGCTCGTCTGAGCTGGCACGGCTCATGCCGGTGTTGGCCCGCTATCAGGTGGAAGCCATGCGCGAGGAATCGCGTGCGCGCCTCGATGAGTTGATGAATGCGCCCGAGCCTCTGGTGCTGCCGGATTTCGCGGATGAAGACATCCTGGTGCCGGGCGCTGCGCCCTTGCGGATCGACTACCGCGAGGCGGCTTAGGCGGAGCGCGCCTGCCGCTGCACCATGCGACTCATGGCTGCTTTTTCCAGCTCGGCCGCCAGCGTATGGCCGATCTTGTGGTCGGGCTTGGTGATGCCCTCGCGCGTGATGGCGCGGATCGCCTCCACATGCTGGCCAACGAGTTCGTGTTCGTCGGTTGTCAACCGCAGCGGCTCGCCGTTCACATCCATGAGCAGGCACAGGCTGCCCGCGACACGGCCTGCGAGGGGAAAGCCCAAGGTTTCTGCCTGTCCCTTGATGTCATGGGCCGCGCGGTAGAGCGCATCGAAATGGGCGGCGGACGTCGGGTCATCCGCCTGGCGGGCGCGCGCTTCGGCCAGCTGCGTGCAACTTTCTTCCATCCATGTTCCGAAATTGCGTGAGAGGGCCTGCAAGGCCTTTTCCGCACGCGCGATGGCGCTTTCGTCAAAGCCGGGCGGGCCGTCGAACATGACGGCGGCTTTGGCTTTCAGCAGGTTGCGCGGCACGATGATCTGATGATCGCCGCGCTGCTCGACACGCGCGGGCGGGGCATTCTTGTTGGCTGCTCTTTTCATGCTTTCGGCTGCTTCTTCAACGGTGTGGTCGGCTTGTGTCGCCAAGCTGCACAGGATCGATCATCTCGGCCTTGCCCTTGCCGCGCCGTTCGATGCCGCCGAAATTGGCGGTGGTAGTGCGCCGGCGGCAGGGGCCGAAGTAGGTCGCGGTCTTGATGAACGGTCGGGGCATCATCACCACACTGACAATGCGCTGATAAAGCCCCTTGGCGGAAATCGGCTTCACCAAAAATTCCGTGACGCCCGCATCGCGCGCTTCCACAACGCGGCGGCGCTCGGCGTGTCCCGTGATCATGATGATGGGTGCATAGGGGTTGGTGCTGGTTTCAGGCTGGCGGATCATGCGGGTGAGTTCGATGCCGTCGAAGATCGGCATGGCCCAGTCCGTGATGACGATGTCAGGGGAATAGGAGGTGAAGGCCTCCAGCCCCGCCGCGCCATCCTCGGCCTCGTAGGCCTCACGCACGCCAAAGCCGTGAAGCAACGCGCGCACAATGCGCCGCATGTGGCTGTTGTCATCGACGATGAGAAAACGCAGGCGACTGCATTCAACCGTGAACATGATACGCAACACACTGGCCGACGGCGGATTGCCCGGATGAGCGCAATGTAAGTCGCGTTTGCTTAACGCGCGGTTTCCGTAACGTCAGCCGGCACGTTACTTGTCGCGCACGTCGAGACCCGCCAGCGTGGAGGGTGTGAGCACGCGCCCACGGGCCGTGGCTCTCAGATATTCGCTGGTGATGGCGGCAACCGGCGCGCGACCGGGTCACGTCCGTCACCCGAAAGCGCCAGATGCCCCGCGCCCGGAATGATCGCGAACCGTTTGGATCCGGCGGGCAGGCCTTCGAAGGCGCTGAGGCGCGTTTCGTAACCGCCCTCACTGCCCTGGTCGCGCGTGCCGGTGATCATCAGCACAGGTTTGCGCACCCGCGCCCAGGCCCCTGCCTCATAGGTGTAACCGATACCCTGAGGCGAGATCGCGACATAAGCATCGAAACGATCCGAGCCGAAGCGCCCGTACTTCGCCACCGCTCCCGCCTCCAGCATCGTCGTCATCGCACCCATGGAGTGGCCGACCAGCACAAAACGCGAAGGGCGGCATGGGCGCGTCGCCTCCGCGATGGTGGCATCGAGATCAAGGAATCGCGCGCGGTGATAGTCCGGCGTTGTCGAAGCGACGATCAGGTTCTGGCGCGGCGAAAGGCTGAGCAGGGCCTCGCGCAGCACGGCGCGGCCGCTTTCCCTGTGGCCCATCACGATTACGCGCCAACCCTCGGCTGCCATGGTGCTGGCGAGTCCGGCATTGCCATTTTCGCTGCCGCCGAGACCGTGGGATATGATCATCAGCGGGCCGCACCCGTCAGCTGGACCATAGCGCTTGATCGGCGTGCTTGCGCCGTCGGCACGGGGAAGCGTCGTGGTCTGCGCAAAGGCAGGAGAAATAATAGGGGTAGAAACAAGAGCGGGAGAAACAAGAGCAACAAAATAGGCGAGGGGAGCCAGCAGCTTGAGCACAGGAAACCTCCCATGAGATGACAATGCATATGTTAATGCAGACAACCTGCTCAACCCTTTCAAATCGATGACAAATCAGTCGCCAAATTGTTCGCGCAGGATACGCTCGTCGAGGCTGTGTCCCGGATCGTGCAGGATGATGATGTCCGTCGCCCGGTCCAGCGCCACGCGCACCTCGCGCACGCCCTTGATTTCGGTGTGATCGGCGAAGGCCGCGACGGGCCGCTTTTCCGGATCGATCACCGTGACCGTCACCTGCGCCTTGTCGGGCAGCAGCGCGCCCGTCCAGCGCCTTGGCCGGAAGGGCGAGATTGCAGTGAGCGCCAGCAGGGGGCTGTTGAGCGGCACAATCGGCCCACGCACGCTCAGGTTATAGGCCGTCGAGCCTGCGGGCGTGGCGATCAGCACGCCGTCGGCGATCAATTCCTCCAGGCGCGGACGGCTGTCGATCGAGATCCGCAGCTTGGCCGCCTGATAGGACTGGCGGATGAGATGCACCTCGTTGATGGCACGCGCGGAATGCACCACCCCGTCGACACCCGTGGCCTGCATCAGCAGCGGATTGACCACGCTGCGCTCGGCTTTGGCGAGGCGGGCGGTCAGGCCGGTCGCCTTGTAATCGTTCATCAGGAAGCCGACCGAACCCCGGTTCATGCCGAAAATCGGTTTGCCGCTCCCCATGAGCTGATGCATGGTCTGAAGCATCAGCCCGTCGCCGCCCAGCGCCACAACGACATCGGCATCGCCGAGCGGGACATCCCCGTAGCGATCTGCGAGTTGCGTTGCAGCAAGCTTCGCCTCGTCCGTCTCGCTGGCGACAATCGCGATCTTGATGGGTGCAGCCTTCACGTTCCTACCCGCTTCGCTGGTGAGCGCTCCTCCTACACCGCTTTGCAGGTGAGCACAGCAAAAAGGCGCAGTTGCCCGCGCCCCTCATGCATCACTTAGCCGGGTTGTGTCAGACCGCTGGCGACCATGCCACAGGAACCATCTGGTAGCTTGCGCCATCCTTCACGATGTTGCCCGTGGCGGGGAACGGCGCATGATAGAAGGCCACCTGCAACTTGTCCGCCACGGCCATGTCGAGCATGCGCCGACGTGTGGCTTCCGCCATGCCCGCATCCATGTCGAAGATGGCATGCCAGCCTGGGTTGCGCACGAACAGGGCTGGGTGGTTTGTGGTGTCGGAAAGCGCCAGCAGCTTGCCACCGATTACATAGGTGCAGTGGCCGGGCGTATGACCATGGGCTGCAATCGAAGCGATGCCGGTCACGACTTCCGCGCCAGGCGCATACTGCTTGATCGCGCCCTTGATGGGGTCGAACACGCGGCGCACGTTGGCGAATGCGGGCTTCATGCCGTCGGGAGCCGCCGATGCGCGGGTGTCATCCATCCAGAATGCCCATTCAGGACCAGGCACCATGATTTCCGCATTGGGAAACACGGCTGTGCCGTCACGCAGGCGCAGGCCGTTGATGTGGTCACCGTGAAAGTGGCTGATCACGACGGTGTCGACCTGCTCGGGTGTAAAGCCGGCAGCGCGGAAATTGGTCATCCAGGTGCCTGATGTGGGCGCACCCATGTTGCCATTGCCGGTGTCGAGCAGCGTCAGCTTCTTGCCGTCATTGATAACGAGCGTGGTGAAGGGAATCGGCAGCGCGTTCGTGGGCAGAAAGGCATCGGCGAGCGCTGCCTGCACGGCGGGCAGTTCGGCATTGCGGATGAACCCATCCAGCGGGCGCATGGCCACACCATCATTGATCGCGGTGATCTGCAGATCGCCGATCTTGTAACGGTAGAAGCCGGGAGCCTGGGCCGTGGCGAGTGGGGCACCTGCTGTCGCAAGGGTGGGGAGGCCAGTGGCGGCCAATCCAGCTGAGATGGCGGCGCCAGCCATCAGGTTACGGCGATCGATTGTCATGGGTCTCTCCCGGTTGGTGAACGTGAAGCAGGGGCATTATAGAGCAGCACCGCGCGACATCCATCATCTCCAGTTCAGATTTGTGATATGGCGGCAGCCGTTCATGGTCACAACTGCGCGAGGTGGATGGCCCTTCTGGCGCGTGATTGAGGTGCGAGCCTGCAAGGTTTTTCGTAAATATTAACGACATTCAAGCCATCGTGATTCATGTCCGTTTCACAAGGCAAGGGTTGTTCGAATGAAGAAACTTGATATTTTCTCCTATTTCCTGTCGTTTTTCAGCGTCCGTGCCCGCATCCTTGTTCTGGCAGCCGTACCCGTGCTGGGCGTGTTTGCCATCGTCATCGTGGAAAACTGGACTGCCGCCCAGGTTGACGCGGCAAATCAGGAGATGGACCGGCGCAAGTCGGTGACGATTTCCCTGGGCGAACTTCAAGGGCACCTGTCGTCCATGCGGCTTTCGGTCGAAAACCTGCGTGCGACGCGCTCGGCTGAATCTCAGGAACGTTTTCGCCAGAATGCCGAACGTGCGGTGGGCATCACGGCTGAGCTTGCAAAGCTGGACCTGCCCTTCGTGAAGGACGTGATTGGCCACGTGGACATGGCTCTCGAGGAGCAGGTGGGGGAGTTCAAGAAATTCGCTGCCGTCATCGAGCGGGTGGGGCGCACGGAGATGCAGGGCCTCCTGATGACCACATCGCATGCGCATGCCCAATTGGAGGGGCTTGTGCTGGAAGAATCGGGCACGTTGGGGCTCTGGCGCGAACGCAGCGCGCAGATTGCGAATGAACTGGCAATTCTCGAACGCGACTACCGTCTGAGTTCATCCATGCGCTACATCGACCGCCACAGGCTTCTGTTGAACACCATGGCGGGAATTCCCCGCATCACCAACATGCCCGCAGCCAATGCCAAAAACTGGGAAGTGCGCCTCAACGCCTACCAGTCCGCCTTCAATGCGCTGGTGCAGTCATTCGAGGAGGCATCCCTGCGCTTCTCGCGCATCGAGGGCAATTCCGGCGCCATCAGCGGAATTCTGGACCGGATGATCGAGGACGCGAACAAGGCGACCAACGAGTCGCGGCTGCATGGGCAATCCATCGATGCAACCCGCAAGAATTATCTCTACGGCACGCTTGCGATCGTCTGTCTGCTGTCCATGATAATGGCCCTCACCATCGGGTTGGGCCTCAGCCGCTCCTTGTCTGCCCTCGCCAAGGCCATGCGCAGCATCGCCTCGGGCGAAACAACAACGGCGCTGCCCCAACCGGTCGGGCGGGACGAGGTCTCGCAGATGACGTCGGCGCTTCATGTCTTCCAGTCCAATGCGGTGGAGCGCACGCATCTGGTGCAGGAGCAGCAGAAAGTCGGCGCTGCCGAGTTGCAGCGTGTGCGCGTCGTGTCGGACATGATCAAAGCCTTCGAAAGCCGCATCGGTATGTCTCTTGCAAACCTCAGGACCGTTTCAGGTCAGATGCTGTCGGTTTCGAGCGGGCTGGGGCACGCCGCCACCGAGGCCGAGGCGCAAGCGCGCGCGGCGGCGGGCGAAGCCGAGCAATCGGCAAACGAGGTGGAGCAGGCGGCCGCATCGGTGACGCAATTGTCCTCCTCGGTACAGGAAGTTGCCGAGCAGGCCCTGCGATCTGACCAGGCCGCGCGCTCGGCCCTCGACGAAGCCGAGCATGCACGCAGCGCCATGGAGAATGTGCAGGCGCAGGCCCAGCGCATCGGTGAAATCGTCGGCTTGATCGATGCCATTGCCACCCAGACCAATCTCCTGGCGCTCAATGCCACGATCGAGGCGGCGCGCGCGGGAGACGCCGGTCGCGGCTTTGCCGTGGTGGCTCAGGAAGTGAAATCGCTCGCCATGCAGACATCGACGGCCACGAGTGACATTCACCGCCAGATCGAAACGATGCGGGATGCCTCCCGCGCGGCTGTCCATGCCATCGGCCAGACAAATGCCGTCATCGCGGAGGTCTCGCGCATTGCGACCACCGTGGCCGCGTCGGTCGAGGAGCAGTCCTCGGCGCTGGCAGCCATATCGCAGAACGTCACGACCGCTTCGCAATCCTCCACGCGCGGTGCGATGGGCATGCGCCATGTCGAAGCCGCCGTTTCGGGCACCAACACAACAGCCGCCAGCGTGTCGGACATCTCATCCGCCGTTGAGGCCGAGGCTGCGACGCTGGACGGCGATGTCCGGCAGTTTCTCACTGATGTGCGCGCGGCCTGAATAGGCGCGCGGCAAGTGCAGCAAAATTCATTGCCTTCTGTGGCGTGCTGCCATAGGAGCGATGGCGTCGCCGGCATAGCTCAGCGGTAGAGCAGCGGTTTTGTAAACCGAAGGTCGGGAGTTCAATCCTCTCTGCCGGCACCATTTTTTTCACTGGACGCCCGAGCCTGTGAGAACACCTTCGTTGTATGATTGCGCGGCCTACGGAATGGCCGAAATCAACAGGAACACTGCGAAGATCACCAGATGCACCGCCCCTTGCAGCACGGTCGTGCGCCCAGTGGCAAAGGTCAGCGTGCTGACGAACAACGTCAGCAGAAGCAGCACCACCGACTCGGGGCTGAGGCCAAGCGTCAAGGGTTGGCCCAGAGCAACGGAGACCGTTCCGACGATGGGAATGGTCAGGCCAATGCTGGCTGCAGCGGAGCCAAGCGATGCATTCAGGCTCGTCTGCAGGCGATTGCGCCGCGCTGCTTTCATGGCCGTTAGGCCTTCGGGCAGCAGCACGACAGCCGCAATCACCACGCCGACAAGCGCCAGCGGCAAGCCTGCCGAGACGACGGCACGCTCGACGATGGGCGAGAGCGTCTTGGCCAGCAGGATGACCACGACAAGACTGAGAATCAGCAGGGCGGCGCTGATGTATGTGGTGCGCCGCGTCGGGCTCAGCGCGTGTTTGACGACCACCGTGTCCGTGATGAAATCTTCACGGTGACGCACCGTCTGCACGTAGACGAAGAACGCATAGAGTGCGAAAGCCGCACCGCCAACCACCAGAAGCTGCTTGGGCGCAAAGGTCGGCCCCGGCGTGCTCTGGGTAAAGTTGGGCAGCACGAGCGCGATGATCGCTAGCGTCGCGATCACGCTGAGAATGCCGGCCGCGCCCTGCACCTGGAATTCCTGTTCGTAATGCCGCGCCGCGCCGACCAGCAGACACAGCCCGACAATGCCGTTGAGCACGATCATCACCACCGAGAAGACCGTATCGCGTGCAACGGCGCTGCTGCCCTCGGAGCCCGAAATCATGACCGAGCTGATGAGCCCGACCTCCAGTGTCGTGATGGCCAGAGCCAGCAGGATCGAGCCGAAAGGCTCCCCGATCCGCACCGCGAGCGCTTCGGCGTGATGGACCGCTGCGAACACAGCTCCGCCCAGCAAAGCGACAGCCGCGACAACCAACAGGCCACCGCTCGGCGAAACCAGGGCCGCGAATTTGGCGGCAGCCAGTGCGGCCCCCGCCAGCGGCGCAGCCACGCACCATGCGGGGATCCTGTTCCAGTCGGTGTTGGGGTTTGCCATGGGAGAATCTCGTTGCCGGCGCGAAATGCCAAGGCACAGTGGCGGCTAGCCACCTGTAAGTCACGTCCCCAATCGCCACCAATGCGTGTGCGGTATGCGCAATTCTACGTATTGTAGCATGTGAAATTCTGGATTGACGGTAATCATCATATGATAATACCTTTGCCGGATGCGGATCAAAAGTTTTCATGCGGCTGTCGTTGACCAGCTTGCGGCCCTGATCATCGGCGGCGAGGCGAGCGGCGAACTGCAATTGCCGACGGAGGCCGAGCTTTGCCTGCGCATGGGCGTCAGCCGCACCGTGCTGCGCGAGGCCGTGAAGACGCTCAGCGCCAAGGGGCTGGTGGTGACGGGCCCACGCATCGGCACGCGGGCACAGCCGCCCTCGTTGTGGAACCTGCTGGACCCCGATGTGATCCGCTGGCGGCTGGACGCGGGGGTGGACCAGGCCTTCGTGCGCGATATTCTGGAATTGCGCATGGCGATTGAGCCGGAAGCTGCGGCCCTGGCCGCCGCGCGTGCAAGCGTCGCGGACCGTACCACGCTGATGGCAGCGGCCGACAACATGCACAAGGCGGTTGACAAGGCGGACGGCAGCTACCTTGAGGCGGACCTCGCCTTCCACGAGACCATCCTGATTGCCACCGGTAATCCCTTCTTTGTCGCTTTGATGCCGGCGGTGGATGCATTGTTGCGCGTGTCGTTCCGCTTTTCAGTCAAAAGCCGGGCCAGCGCGGAATCCTCCCTGCCTCTGCATGACGCGGTGGTGCGGGCCATTCTCAACCGCGATGCGGATGCGGCCCGCGCAGCCATCCGGGTGTTGATCGAGGGGGCGCGCCAGGACATCGAGACCGACATCGCGCGCGACGACTTTCTCAGCCCCGCTTCCGAGCCCGCTGTGCTTGCCCAAAGGAAAACCGCATGAAACAGCTTGAAAACGGGTTTTTTCGCGTGCTGGAGGTGATGCTTGTGGCGCTCCTCGTGGGCATGGTCCTCATGGTCTTCGGCAATGTCATGCTGCGCTGGTTTGCGGACAGCGGCATTCAGATTTCCGAGGAGATGAGCCGTTTCTTCTTCGTCTGGCTCACCTTTATCGGCGCCGTGGTGGTGATGCGCGAGAATGCGCATCTGGGCGTGGATGCCATGGTGGGCAGGTTCGGCCCGCGTGGGCAGCTCATCTGCTTGGTGCTCTCCGATGTGCTGGTGCTGGCCTGCTGCATCGTGTTCTTCTGGGGGACATGGCGCCAGGCGCCGCTCAACTACACCAACATCGCGCCCGTATCGGGCATGAACATGCTCTGGGTCTTCGGTGTCGGCCTGTTCACCTCGCTGGGCATCGGCGTGATGGTGGTGCTGCGCCTCGTGCGCGCGCTCACAGGCACCCTGCGCCCCGGCGAACTGGATGGCTTCGCGGGCAAGTTCACTGACGATGAAGTGGCCCACAGCCTCAAGGGAAAACTCGAATGACCGTCCTTGTTTTCCTCTTCTCGCTCTGCGGAGCGATGGCCCTTGGCATGCCCTGCGCGTTCGCGCTCATGGTCTGCGGCATGGCCCTCATGGGGTGGATGGTTGCCATGGGTGTCTACCCCGCCTTTGATGCGCAGGTGATCGCGCAGAAGATGCTGGACGGTGCCGATAGCTTCATCCTGCTGGCCATTCCCTTTTTCATTCTCGCAGGGGAACTGATGAATGCGGGCGGGCTCTCCAAGCGCATTGTCAATTTTGCGCTGGCATTGATCGGCCACCGTCACGGCGGTCTGGGTTATGTCGCCATCATCGCAGCGGTGATCATGGCCTCGCTCTCGGGTTCGGCGGCGGCCGATACGGCGGCGCTGGCGGCGGTGCTGATTCCCATGATGCGGGACGCGGGCTACAACGTGCCGCGCTCGGCGGGTCTGATTGCGGCAGGCGGCATCATTGCGCCCGTGATTCCGCCCTCCATCGGCTTCGTGATCTTTGGCGTGGCGGCGAATGTGTCCATTCCGCAGCTCTTTGTGGCGGGCGTGGTGCCGGGCATTCTCATGGGGGTCAGCCTGATCTTTGCCTGGTGGTGGGTGGCGCGCACCGAGACGATGACTCCCTTTCCCAAACGCACCTGGGGCGAGCGGTGGCAGGCCACCGTGGACGGGGCATGGGCGCTGGCCATGCCGGTGTTCATTCTGGGCTCGATCCGCTTTGGCTTTGCCACGCCGACCGAGGCGGCGGTGGTCGCCACGGTCTATGCACTGTTCGTGGGCCTGTTCATCTACAAGGAGCTGAAACCATCGCAGCTCTACGGACTGTTGCTCTCGGCCGCCAAGATGACCGCGATGATCATGTTTCTGGTGGCGGCGGCGCTGATCTCCTCGTGGCTGATCACGGCGGCGAACATTCCAGCTGAAATCGGCGGCTTTCTGGAGCAGTTCGTCAGCAACAAGACGCTGCTGATGATCATCCTGATGGTCCTTGTGCTGGTGGTGGGCACGGCGCTGGATTTCGCGCCGACAGTCTTGATTCTCACGCCAGTCCTTATGCCAATTGTGAAGCAGGCGGGCATTGACCCGATCTATTTCGGGGTGCTCTTTATCATGAACAACGCCATCGGCCTCATCACGCCGCCGGTGGGCATCGTGCTCAATGTGGTCTGCGGCGTGGCCAAGGTCTCGATGACGGACGTGATCAAGGGCATCAATCCGTTCCTGATCGCGCAGAGCGCCGTGTTGTTCTTGCTGGTGTTGTGGCCGCCGTTGGTCATGGCACCTTACAGGCTGCTGCAAGGCCGCATCGGGTTCGGCGACTTCGTCTGGCAGTTGCTGGGCTTCTAGGGAGTGTTTTGGCGCGCAGTGGAGATGCTTCGCGTGAAGAGAAGACGACAAGACAACAATTCAGAGCCAAAGGCTCGCTAACCGACCGGGGAGGTCACCATGATCCGCAATTTTCTTCTGTCTGCCGTTGCCTTGAGTGCGCTGGCGCTGTCATCCGCCGGGGCGTCGGCCCAGTTCACCGAGCGCACCATCCGCGTCTCCAACGGCATCAATGCCGATCACCCCGTGGGCAATGGCATTGCCAAGGTGACGGCCTGCCTCACGGCAAAATCCGGCGGCAAGATGAAGCTGCAGGCCTTCTGGGGCGGCGCGCTGGGCGGCGATTTGCAGGCGACGCAGGCGCTGCGCTCAGGCACGCAGGAGATGGTCGTGACCTCCTCCTCGCCGCTGGTGGGCATTTTGCCGGATCTGGGCGTGTTCGATCTGCCGTTCCTCTTTGCCAACGAGAAGGAGGCCGATGCGATCCTTGACGGGGCCTATGGCAAATACATCGCAGACAAAATGCCTGCCGTCGGCCTTGTGAACCTCTCCTATTGGGAAAACGGCTTCCGCAACCTCACGAACTCGCGCAAGCCCGTTGAAAAAGTGGAGGATTTTCCCGGCCTCAAGGTCCGTGTGATGCAGAACAACATCTTCCTCGACACGTTCAAGACCGTGGGGGCCAACGCCGTGCCCATGGCTTTCCAGGAGGTGTTTGCAGCGCTCGAAACCAAGGCCATCGATGGGCAGGAGAACCCCTTCGTCACCATCGACACCTCCAAGATGTACGAGGTGCAGAAGTTCCTCTCCGTCACGCGTCACGCCTACACGCCCTTCCTGTTCCTGTATTCCAAGGCGCTGTTCGACAAGCTCTCGCCAGATGAGCAGAAGGCCATGATGGACTGTGCGGCAGAGGGCCAGAAAGAGCAACGCACGGTCTCGCGCGCGCTCTCCGAGACAGCGCTGGCCAATTTGAAAGCCAAGGGCATGACCATCAACGAAATCGCACCCGCCGAGCAAAAACGCATGCGCGATGCGGTGAAAGGTGTCTACGAGCGCGGAGCGACCACCATCGGCAAGGAAACCGTGGACCGCATGGTGGCCGAACTCGCCAAGATGCGCGGCACGAACTGAGGGGAGCGCTTACCCTTCTTCCACCCAGCTTGGTCGGGCCCATCTGGGTGGGAGAAAGAAGGGGACGTTGATATGAAAATCACTGCGCTCGAAACCATCCGCATCGAGGAGTTCGGCAACATCATCTTCGTGCGCCTGCACACGGATGAGGGGCTGATCGGCCTTGGCGAGACTTTCATGGGGCCGCGCGCCGTGGAGGCTTACCTGCATGAAACGGTTGCGCCCAAGCTGATCGGGGAGGACCCGCTGCGCATCGAGGCGATCAACCTCAAGCTGCGCAACTATCTGGGCTGGCGATCATCGGGCGTGGAAACACGGGGCAATTCCGCCATCGACATCGCCTTGTGGGACATCTTCGGCAAGGCGCACGGCAAGCCCGTTTGCGACATGCTCGGCGGGCGCACGCGGGACAGCATCCGCGTCTACAACACCTGTGCGGGGTATCGTTACATCCGCGATGGGCGCGCGCAATCGGTCGCCAACTGGCATGTGGGAGAGCAGGGCGGGCCTTACGAAGACCTCGAAGGCTTTCTGCACCGCGCCGATGAGGTGGCCCATTCGCTACTGGAGCAGGGCATCACCGCCATGAAAATCTGGCCGTTTGACATAGCTGCCGAGCGCACGGGCGGGCTCGACATCAGCCCGCAGGAGCTGAAAACCGCGCTGGAGCCTTTTGAAAAAATCCGCAAGGCGGTGGGCGACCGCATGGAGATCATGGTGGAATTTCATTCGCTCTGGTCGCTGCCCATGGCCAAAAAGTTGGCGGAGCGCCTCGCTGAATTTGACACCTATTGGCACGAAGACCCGTTTCGCCTCGACAACATCGGCGATCTCAAAAGCTACGCGCGCCATTCCAAGGCCTGGGTCTGCGCTTCCGAGACGCTGTCCACCACCCACGCCTTTCGCGAGTATCTCGAAACCGGCGCGGCGGGCGTGGTGATGCTGGATCTCTCCTGGTGCGGCGGCCTCACCGAGGCGCGCAAGATCGCCGGCATGGCCGAGGCCTGGCATGTGCCCGTCGCGCCCCATGATTGCACGGGGCCGGTGGTGTATGCGGCATCCTGCCATTTCTCCCTGCATGCGCCCCATGCTCTGATTCAGGAAAGCGTGCGCGCCTTCTACACGGGCTGGTACAACGAACTGGTCACGGGCTTGCCTGTGGTGGAAAAAGGCATGGTGCGTGTGAGCGATGTGCCGGGGCTGGGGCTTGAACTCCTGCCGGACCTGGCTCAGCGACCGGATGCGCAGGTGCGCGTGTCTGACGCAAAGACATTGTTATGACGGACATCATCGCCATCGGCGAAGCATTGGGAGAGTTCAACCAGACCACGCCCGGCGAGCCGCAGTATCTCTTCGGCCACGGGGGCGATACCTCCAACGCGCTCATCGCGGCGGCGCGCTCAGGCGCCAGAACCGGATACATCAGCGCAGTGGGGGATGACAGTTTCGGACGCTCGTTTCTGGAGCTTTGGGCGCGCGAGGGCGTGGACACCTCCGCCGTCAAGGTCAGCGCTGACGCACCAACGGGGCTGTATTTCGTCACCCACGGCGCAGGCGGCCACGAATTCACGTACCGGCGCGCAGGCTCGGCTGCGGCCCGCATGACGATTGATGATCTGCCCCATGCGATGCTTGTCCACGCGAAAATCCTGCATGTGTCGGGCATCAGCCAGGCCATTTCTGGCACGGCGGCCAATCTGGTGTTCGAGGCGATCCGATTGGCACGCATCGCCGGCATCACCGTGTCGTATGACACGAACCTGCGGCTGCGGCTCTGGCCGCTGGAGCAGGCGCAGGCCGTTACCAATGCGGCCATGGCGCTGGCGGATATCGCCTTGCCGGGTCTTGATGATGCGCGCCAGCTCACGGGATTGGACGACCCCGATGCCATTGCGGATTTCTATCTGAGCCGGGGTTCCAGCATCGTCGCCATGACAATGGGCAGGGATGGCGCGCTGGTGGCAACGCTGACCGAACGCCGCATCATCCCCTCCATCACGGTCAATGCGGTGGATGCAACGGGTGCAGGCGATTGTTTTGACGGCGCTTTCTTGGCCGAATGGCTGCGCACGGATGATCCGTTTCAGGCCGCACGCTATGCCACTGTGGCGGCGGCGATGTCCACTATAGGCCACGGCGCGGTTGCAACCATTCCGCACCGCGTTGATGTCGAGGGGGCGATGGTGCGCCGCGGCGTTTCAGTGACCGTCTGACACCGCGGCTTTTCCGCCGCCTTTCAGTTTGGCGAACAATTGCGCCAGACCGATCAGTGCCAGGCTCCCGACCAGAATGAGGGTCGAGACGGCGGCGATCACCGGCGACACATCGAAGTCGATATCCTCGAACATCTTCTTCATGATGGGCTTGGCTCTGGAGCTGGAGAGGAAGTTGGCAACCACCGCTTCATCGAGTGTCATGATGAAGGCGAACGCCATGCCACCCGCGATGGCCGGCAGCAGCAGCGGCACCGTCACGAGGCGAAAGATGTTGAACTTGTTCGCACCAAGATTGGCGGCGGCCATTTCAAGGCTGGGGTCGAGTTTGGATACGGCTGCGGAAAGCGTTAGAAAGAGATAGGGCACGCACAGAACCGACATGGCCGCGATGAAACCGAAATACGTTCCATTGATGCCCCAGCGCGCGAAGGTGATGTAGAGGCCGACGGCGATCACGATGTGCGGGATGATCATCGGGGCGAGGATCAGGCCCTTGAGCAGGCCGCCACCGGGCACGCGCCCGCGCGCCAGCGCCAAGGTTGCAGGAAGCGTGATCAGTATGCCGACGATGGCTGAGCAGACCGCGACCACGACGCTGAACAACGTTGATGCCATCCACTCCTGATCAGCGAAGTAAGCGCGGTACCATGTCAGCGACCAGGATTTGGGTGGGAATTGCAGGTATTTCTCGGAACCAAACGACACCGGCACCACGATGATGGTTGGCAGAAGCAGGAAGAACAACACGAAGATGGCAAACACCGCTGTCGGCCATTGGCGGGCTCCGGTCGGATTGTTGGGCGTCATTTCAGGCTCCCTTGGCTTCGAGGCGAAGGACCCGGCCGAACAGGGCCACCAGCATGAGCGTGATGATCAGCAGGATGACCGAGAGTGCACCGGCCAGACCCCAATCCAGTGTCTCGGTGGTCTGCTGTCCGATCAGAGTGGACATCATGAGGGTTTCGGGCCCCCCCAGCAGGGCAGGGGTGATGTAAAAGCCAAGCGAGATGATGAAGACCATCAGCACGCCGGAATACACGCCCGGCATGCTCAGCGGCAGTGTTACGAGACGAAACGTATCCATGCCGCCTGCGCCCAGGTTGGCGGAAGCCAGTGTCAGTTCCTTGGGGATCGACCGAATGACGCTGTAGATGGAGAGGATCATGAACGGCAGCAGCACATGCGTCGTCGCCAGGATCACAGCCCCTTCGGTGTAAAGCATGCGCAGCGGCTGGCTGATGATGCCGGTGTTGATCAGGAATTCGTTCACAAGGCCTTTGCGCTGGAGCAGCACGATCCAGGCGTAGGAGCGCACCAGCACCGCCGTCCACAGCGGTAGCATCACGCCAATGGCCATGAGGAACGCCGTGCGGTTTGACACGCGGGCCATGGTGAGCGCCACCGGATAGCCCAGAAAGAGCGTCAACAGGGTGACGAACACCGAAAGGCGCAAGGTGCGCAGCAGGATGGTGAGGTAAAGATCGTTGGTCAGCACCTTGGTATAATTGGATAATCCAAACTCGGGCTTGAAGAGGCTTTGCTCAAGAAGCGTCGAGAGTGGCACCACGAAGAAGATCGCCAGCATTGCTGCCACTGGCAAAATCAGTGTGAGGCTGGCCTTCAGATCAAAACTTTTACCGGTTGCGCCGCTCATGATGTCCCCCGCGCTCAGGCAGAGAAGGCGCGGGCGGCATCGGGCCGCCACGTGAGCCAGACCTTGCCACCTGTGGCGAGGCCAGTGAAATCCATGCTGGAAGGCACGCGCACATTGATGAGTTCGCCCAGACCCGAATCTACAAGCAAAATCGTGGCAGAGCCGGCGAAGATGATTTCCTGCAATTTGCCTTCAAGCGCAGCCCCCTTGGGCTGCGTGCCGGAAATCGTGATGTATTCCGGGCGCACCGCAAGGCGGATGTCTTTCGAAAGGCCGACCCCGGTGGTGATGGGCAGCACGGCGCCGGTACCAAGCCGGATTGCGGCCCCTTGCGCGCCAGTCTCGACGAGTTGGCCATCCATGAAGTTCGTCTCGCCCAGAAAGCCTGCGACGAAGGGAGATCCAGGCTGCTCATACAGCGCGCGGGGCTCGCCTTCCTGCACCAGCTGGCCCTGATCGAGCACGGCCACGCGGTCCGCCATCACAAGCGCTTCTTCCTGGTCGTGGGTAACGAAAACAACCGTGATTCCGAGGCTTTTCTGGAGTTGCTTGATCTCGAGTCGCATCCGCTCGCGCAGGTTCTTGTCGAGTGCGGAGAGAGGCTCGTCCATCAAGAGTACAGGCGGCTCATAGACGATGGCGCGCGCGAGAGCGACGCGTTGCTGCTGACCGCCCGAAAGCTGAGCAGGCAAACGGTCACCGTAGCCGCCAAGACCCACGGTCGAGAGCACCTTGTCCGCCCGCTCGCTGCGCTCAACCTGCGAGACACCGCGCATGCGCAGCGGAAAGGCGACATTGTCGCGCAGCGTCATGTGGGGAAACAACGCATAGCGCTGAAACACCATGCCAAGGTTACGCTTGTTGGGCGTCACCCGCGTCATGTCGACATCATCGACGAAGATGCGGCCGCTGTCGGGCACCTCGAAGCCAGCAATGGTCATCAGCAACGTCGTCTTGCCGGAACCGGAGGGTCCCAGGAGAGCCAGAAACTCTCCTGGAGCAACGTCAATGGAGACGCCATCAAGCGCTTTGACGGCCCCATAATGACGACGCACGTTCTCGACGCGAACGGCCCCACCACGCACTTTTGTCAGCGTGGAATGTGCTGGATTGATCATAACAACTACAGACTCCGGGTCAATCAGCGGGCAAGCCAGCGGTTCCAGCGCTCAAGGAGCGCTGCCCGGTTCTCGGCCACCCAGGCTGCGTCCATCACAGCCAGTTGTGCAGCATTTTCAGGCGCTGTCACCTTGGTCTTGAGTTGGGCTGGAGTGAGGCTGGCGAGCACAGAGCGGTTGGCGGTGTCAAAGTTGACCGCATTCGCGAAGGGCAGGTGCGCTTCCGGGCGGCTCATGAAGAAATCGAGGAACTTGATCGCGGCCTCGGTGTTCTTCGTGCCCTTGACGATGGACCACAGTGCCGTGTTGGGAGGAGCGCCAGACCAGACCACTTCCAGCGGCATGCCCTGGTCCGCCAGCGCGAAGGCGCGGCCCGACCACATCATGGCCATGGTGACCTCGCCGGAACGGAACATCTGCTGACTTTGGTCACCGGTGCGCCACCACACGTTCACCTGCGGGCGGATTTCGTCGAGCTTCTTGAAAGCGCGGTCGAGATCGAGGGGGAAGAGCTTGTCCTTGGCCACACCGTCCGCCATCAGAGCGGCCATCAGGGGCCACCAGGGTGCGCCGGCGTTGGGGAGCGAGCGGGGTCCGGGGAACTTCTGGACATTCCAGAAATCAGCCCAGTTCTGCGGGCCGCCATTGGGGTACTTCGAGCGGTCGAAGGTGATGGTCACGCCGCCAAGCGTGCGCAGAAGACCGCGCGACTGGCAGGCGCCGGGAACACCCTGCGCGGCGAGGTTCGTCAGCTTGCCGCAATCAAAACTTTCGATCAGCGCCTGCTGGGCCACCAGGTCTTCCGGCCAGGAAGTGACGATATCCCACTCGATGTTGTTGGTCTGCTGCATGGCCCGCAGCTTGGTCCACGTCTCGGAATTGCTGGCGGCTACGGGACGAATGCGGATGCCGGTCTGCTGCGTGAACACGTCGTAGAAGTGATCCTTCAACGCTTTTTCAAAGGCGCCACCGGTGGCGACGATCACCAATTCCTGCGTCTGGGCCTGAAGCGATCCGGGAATGAGCGTGGCAGCCGATGCGGCACCCAAGCCCTGCATGACATTGCGGCGAGACAAAGAATAACGAGACATAGCGCACCTCCCTGCGAGCAAGTTGTCAAATCGTCATTTCATATCCCGCTCTTGAATGCAATTGACGTTTCATGCAAAGTTTGGATCGTTGCAGAGACCCGATCAGACCGGTGCCTGCGGCCAGCACGAACAGGCGCACAGATGTCGGGACTTCTTGAACGATTGAATGGCCGTCGGCCCGACATGACGGGACTCGAACGCCGGATCGCCGACCATCTTGAAACGGGCTATCCCTTCGCTGGCCTGGAAACCGCCACTGCCATCGGCGCGCATCTCGATATCAGTCCGGCCACTGTCGTTCGGTTTGTCAGCAAACTGGGCTACGCCGGCTATCCCGAATTGCAGAAAGAGTTGCGCGAGCAGGTGGCCTCCCGGCTGATGTCACCTCTGCAGCGTCTCGAGGCGCCGCGCCCACTCGAAAAGGCAGGTCCTTTTCTTGATCTGGGAGATGTGGTGGCGCGCACGTTCGAGACGGCCATGGCCGACATGACCCGCACCTATGGTGCGCTCGACCGCCATGCGCTCGAAGCCATCGCCAACCGCTGTCTTTCGTCGACGGGGCGCATCTACATCATTAGCGAGAAGAAGGGCCGCAGCATTGGCCTTTATCTCTTCGCCAATCTCAACCTGTGCCTGCCGGGCGTCATTCTGCTGACAAGCGACGCAAGTTTCGACGGCGACAAGCTGCTCGACATCGGCCCGCTGGACACTGTGATTGTCATCGATGTGCGCCGCTACGTGCGCAAGACGATCCTGGCGGCCGAATGGGCCGTGGGGCGGGGCGCCGGTTTGATCGTGCTGTCCGACTCGCCCCATTCGCCACTGTTCACCCGCACGGTCTTGCGCTTGGCAGCGGCAACGGGTGGTGCTGGGGCTTTCGACAGCTATTTGAGCCTGATGTTGTTGTGCGACGTGCTGACGAACCTGATCTCCGCCATGGCGGGGCCCTCGATGCGCGACAGATTGCAGCTGGGAGAAGAAGCCTGGAAGCAGCTTCAGGTCTTTTCGTTGACAGCGGATCACACAGTTCATGTGCCCTGAGGCCGAAGGCAAAACCCTGGACCGAGCGACCACTCAGACAGGCTCGGCCGTGGTTGCTTCCCGGCGCTGCTTGCGGAGTTTTGCCATCGGTTCGCCGCGCGTGAGCACCTGACCGGGGCGAGCGCTGGTCGAGCCTTGTGTGTTCCAGACAACCTGTCCGTTGACCAGAACCGCGGCGATGCCGCGTGATGCAGTGGTCGGCACCTCGTAGGTTGCCGTATCCATGACGTCCGCCGGGTTGAAAAGCACGAGATCGGCAAAGTGGCCTTCGCCGATCAACCCACGATCGGTCAGCCCGAAGACATCGGCGGGGAGGGCCGTCATGCGGCGAATGGCTTCCGACAGGCTGAGCACACGCCGATCGCGGACATAAAGGCCCAGCACACGTGGAAACGTGCCCCAGAGACGCGGATGCGGATGATTGTCGTGGGGAAGGCCGTCCGACCCGATCATCGCAAGGGGATGAGACAGGATGCGCTTGATATTGCGCTCTTCCATCTTGAAATAGATTCCACCTCCCGGAATAAGCCGCCGCGCGGCGTCTTGCGGC
>JANMMT010000179.1:0-52943 GCA_031373545.1 Hyphomicrobiales bacterium | reverse complement strand
GACGTGCTGCCGGGCAAGATCATCACGGCGCACCTGCGCAAGTCGCTCCCCGCGAGTGGAATGGATCTGGCGCAGGACATCATCAAACTCGCCGTGATCGAGCGCCATGGCAAAAACGGCAACATCGCGGTGGCCAGCGTTGCGGGTTTCGGCCTCAAGAGGGGTGCCATCGCCTCCTCTGTGGGGCATGACAGCCACAACATCACGGTGGTGGGCGCCGATGAGGCCGACATGGCGCTGGCCACCAATCGCCTGGGCGAGCTGCAGGGCGGCTTCGTGGTGACTGATGGCGGGCGTGTGCTGGCCGAACTCGCCTTGCCCGTGGCCGGGCTGATGAGCCAGCTTGATTTTGAAGGCGTGCGCGCCAAGCTCATTCCGCTGCGCGCGGCGGCCAAATTACTGGGCTGCACGCTGGCTGAGCCGTTCCTGCAGGTGGCTTTCCTGCCGCTGCCGGTCATCCCGCACCTCAAGATCACTGACAGAGGGCTGGTGGATGTGGATCAGTTCAAGTTGATCGGTTGAGGCCTTCGGCTGCCTTGGCACATGGCACGAATACGCCCATGTTTGTGTGACCACAGAGTGTTGAAGGCAGGCGCGATGACACGGCAAAAATTCGGGTTCCAAAGTCCCACCCGGCGGAATGTACTGGCAGGGGGGTTATCTCTGGCAGCTGCGGGCGCATTGCCGCGTTCGGCTCTTGCCAATGCCACGGACTGGTCGAAAGCGGCCCACGGCCTGTCTTTCTTCGGGGATTTGCAACTGCCCGCTGATTTTCCGCATTTTGGCTTTGTGAACCCCCGTGCGCCCAAGGGTGGCGTGCTGTCGATGCAGCTTTCCAGCGTATCGGGCAACCAGAACTTCAGCACCTTCAACTCGATGAATGTGTTCATCCTGAAAGGCGACGGCGCGGCGGGCATCACCACCACCTTCGACACGCTGATGTCCGGCAGCGGCGATGAGCCCGATGCCGCCTACGGTCTTGTGGCCGACCGCGTGCTGAAGACCGACGGCAAGCCGGAATGGCGCTTTCGCTTGAGGCGCGAAGCGCGCTTTCACGATGGTTCCCCGCTCACCGCTGCCGATGTCGCCTTCTCGCTGGACCTCATGAAGGCCAAGGCGCATCCGGTCTATCAGCAACTCCTGCGGGATCTGGTGGCAGCAGAAGCCGAAGCGCCGGACATGCTGCGCATCGAGCTTGCGCCCAATCCGCCGCGCGATCTCATCCTCACCATCGCGGGCATGCCGATCTTTTCCAAGGCGTATTACAGTGCCAAGGCCTTTGAGGAGACGACGCTGGAGCCCCCGCTGGGCTCCGGGCCTTACAAGGTCGGGCGCTTCGAGGTGGGGCGCTTCATCGAGCTGGACCGTGTCGCGGATTACTGGGGCCGCGACCTGCCGGTGAATGTGGGGCAGAACAATTTTGACAGGATCCGCTACGAATATTTCCGCGACCGCACGGTGGCATTCGAGAATTTCAAGAGCCGCGCCTTCACCATGCGGCAGGAGTTCACGTCGCGCACCTGGGCCACGGGCTATGATTTTCCCGCCGCAAAGGAGGGCCGCGTGGTGCGCGACCAGATTCGCACGGGCGGGCCATCCTCGATCCAGGGGTGGTATCTCAACCTGCGGCGGCCGAAGTTTCAGGATGTCCGCGTGCGCGAGGCGATCCAGCTCGCCTTCGACTTCGAATGGACCAACGCCGCGCTGATGTTCAACTCCTACAAGCGCACGTCGTCGTTTTTTCAGAACACACCGCTCGCCGCCAAGGGTGCGCCCCCGGCTGGTGAACTGGCCCTGCTGGACCCCTTCCGCGCGGCACTGCCATCCGAAGTGTTCGGGGAAGCCTTGATGCCGCCCGTGTCGGACGGGTCCGGGCAGGACCGCAATCTCCTGCGCCGTGCCGGGCAATTGCTGGCCGAGGCCGGTCTGCGCCGCGAGGCCAACGGAGTGTTGCGCTTGCCGAACGGGCAGCCTTTCACAATTGAATTTCTGGATTTCGAGCCTTCATTGCAGCCCCATGTGGGTGGTTTTATCAAGAATCTGAAGCTCATCGGCATTGATGCCAGCATCCGCACCGTGGATGCGACCCAATATCAGAAGCGCACGGACGAATTCGATTTCGACATCACCATGCGCAACATGGGCGGGACATTGACGCCTGGGGACGGCTTGCGCAGTGTCTATGGCTCGGAAGCTGCCAAGCGCAACGGTTCGCGCAATCTCTCCGGCGTGACCAACCCTGCCGCCGATGCATTGATCGAGCGGATCGCCCGCGCCACCACGCGCGGGGAGTTGAACACCGCTGCCAGCGCGCTCGACCGCGTGCTGCGCGCGACGCGCTTCTTCGTGCCGGCCTGGCACAATGACAGTGCCTGGATCGCCCACTGGGACATGTATGCCCGCGCGCCGCGTCCGCCGGAGTTTGCCTCCACGTCATCCTTCACCGGCATTGCGGCTGGCACTTGGTGGTATGATGTGGAGAAGGCTAAGAGACTGGGGTTGTAGAACCCCGAATCAAATCGGCTTGTGACCACGAAAGTCTGATGCTCGCATATATTTCCCGCCGGCTTCTCCTGATGATCCCGACGCTGTTGGGAATCATGCTTGTGTCGTTCGCAGTGGTGCAGTTTGCGCCCGGCGGGCCGGTGGAGCGCGTGATTGCGCAATTGTCGGGCAACAACACGGATGCCGCCTCGCGCATTGGCGGCGGATCAGGCGACATCGGCGGCGGCGACAGCGCCTATCGCGGCTCGCAGGGGCTGGACCCCGAGTTCATCAAGCAGTTGGAACAGCAGTTCGGTTTCGACAAGCCGGCCTACGAGCGGTTCTGGATCATGTTGAAAAACTACAGCCGCTTCGATTTCGGCAAAAGCTACTACCGGGACACGCCCGTGGTGCAGCTCATCCTGGAAAAGCTCCCCGTTTCCATGACGCTGGGTCTGTGGATGACGCTGCTCTCCTACATGATTTCCATTCCCCTAGGCATCCGCAAGGCGGTGCGGGACGGTTCCAGCTTCGACACCTGGACCAGCGCCATCGTCATTGTGGGCTATGCGATACCGGGGTTTCTGTTCGCGATCATTCTCATCGTGTTCTTCGCCGGCGGCTCGTTCTACAAAATCTTTCCCTCGCGCGGGCTTTACTCTGATAACTTCAGCGAGTTGTCGGCGGCGGGCAAGGTGCTCGATTACCTCTGGCACATCGCATTGCCGCTGACGGCCATGGCGCTCTCGGCCTTTGCCACCACGACGCTACTGACGAAAAATTCTTTCCTCGATGAAATCCGCAAGCAATACGTCATGACGGCGCGCATGAAGGGCCTGTCCGAAAACCGTGTGCTCTATGGTCATGTGTTTCGCAACGCCATGCTGATCGTCATCGCGGGTTTTCCGGCCGCCTTCGTACATGCGTTTTTTGCAGGCTCCTTGCTGATCGAGACGATTTTCTCACTCGATGGGCTGGGGCTGTTGTCTTACGAGGCGACGCTCAACCGCGATTATCCGGTGGTCTTCGCCAATCTCTTTATCTTTGCTCTCATCGGCCTTGTGGTGGGTTTGGTGTCCGATCTTGTCTACACCTGGATCGACCCGCGCATCGATTTCGAGGCCAGAGATGTCTAAGGCCGTGATTGAGGACGCCGCGATGGACTTGTCCCCTGCGCCTGCGCGCAGCCGGTTGTCGCCCATCAACCAGCGGCGCCTGGCGAACTTCAAGGTGAATCGGCGCGGCTACTGGTCGTTCTGGATTTTTCTGGTGCTGTTCTTTGTCACTCTGTTTGCGGAGTTCATTGCCAATGATCGCCCCATTTTGGCGCGCTACAAGGGGGAGTGGCTCACCCCCGTCTTTGTCAATTACCCGGAGGAAAAATTCGGCGGCTTTCTGGCCCTGACCGATTACCGCGATCCGGTCATTGCCGATGAGATCAACAAGAACGGGTTCATGCTCTGGCCGGTGATCCGCTTTTCCTACGGCACCATCAACCTTGATCTGCCCAAGCCCGCGCCCAGCCCGCCGACATGGCTGCTGATGGACAGCGATTGCAAGGTTATGGCCGAAAAGCGCGGCGGCACGGGCTGCCGCGACATCGAGTGGAACTGGCTCGGCACCGATGACCGCGGGCGCGATGTGCTGGCGCGTGCGATCTATGGCTTTCGCATTTCCGTGCTGTTTGGCCTGACCCTGGCGCTGGTCTCCTCGGTCATCGGCATTGCGGCGGGGGCGGTGCAGGGGTATTTCGGGGGGTGGACCGACCTGTTGTTTCAGCGCTTCATCGAGATCTGGACCAGCATGCCATCGCTCTATCTCCTGATCATTCTCTCCAGCGTGATTGCCCCATCCTTCTTTGTGCTGCTGGGCATTCTGCTCCTGTTTTCCTGGGTGCAGCTCGTGCATGTGGTGCGGGCAGAGTTTTTGCGCGCGCGCAACTTTGAATATGTGAAAGCAGCCCGCGCGCTGGGCTTGTCCAATGCCAAGATCATGGTCAAGCATGTGCTGCCCAACGCCATGGTGGCCACATTGACGATGATGCCCTTCATTCTCAACGGCTCGATTTCAACGCTCACCAGCCTCGATTTTCTCGGCTTCGGCCTGCCACCAGGTTCGCCGTCGCTGGGGGAAATGCTGCAACAGGGCAAATCGAACCTGCAAGCACCGTGGCTGGGGCTGACGGCGTTCTTCGTCATCGCCTTCATGCTCAGCCTGCTGATTTTCATCGGCGAGGCCCTGCGCGATGCGTTTGATCCGCGAAAGACATTCGCGTGAGAGCGTGTTATGTAAACAGTGTTTTTCAGAGCGAGAGATGAACAAAATCGTGCGCGATCATTATCCGGTCGAGAAGCTGCCCGAAGACCTCCGGGCAGGTCTAAGCCTTGATGGCCATGTCACTGTGACAATCGTAAGTAACGATGATGTTCAAGCAAATCTCATGCTTGAAGCTATGGATGCTCCTGACCGTCCTCAGCGCCCCAAGGACGAGATAGACCGTCTGATGAAATTGATCCGCAATGATTGAGGAGCGGACTTGAGTTTTACGGGGCTCTATCTTGACTCTAATCCGCTGATTTATGCTTTGGAAAGCAACGATGAAGCCTTGAGAGATGCATTTCGGCATCTGTTCCAACGGATCATTTTCTTTCAACTGCACACAAGCGAACTCTCATTGGCAGAATTGCTTGTTCATCCCCATCAGCGCGATGATCAAAATCTGATCGAGCGGTATAAGCGCCTGCTCCAGACGAGCCGTAATGGGGTCATGATGGTCAAGCCAATCACAACGTCTGTTCTCACGACTGCCGCCAGTTTTCGCGGGCGACAGATCAAATTTTTTGGACGAAAGCCGAGCCTGCTGGACAGCATTCACGCTGCAACAGCTTACGAGACCGGATGCAGTCACTTTATGACCTCCGATAATCGTTTGAAGCTTTGGGATCAGATGAAAATAGTTTCAGCAACTGTCTCAGACATAAAAAGCTTTCTGTCGGACATATCATGACCCAACCCCTCCTTTCCGTCCGCGATCTCTCCGTCACCTTCCGCCAAGGCGGCAAGGATACGCGCGCGGTGGATGGTGTGTCGTTTGACGTCGCCAAGGGCGAGACACTGGCGATTGTGGGCGAATCCGGGTCAGGCAAATCCGTTTCCGCGCTCTCCATCGTGCGCCTCGTGCAAAGCGCTGTGGCCAGTGGCGCCATCACCTTCAAGGGGCGCAATCTCGTCACGGCAACGGAAAATGAGCTGCGCGCCATTCGCGGCAACGACATCACCATGGTGTTTCAAGAACCCATGACCTCGCTGAACCCGTTGCACACCATCGAGCAGCAACTGGGCGAGATTCTGGAGTTGCATGGCCGCGCACGCGGCGCAGCGGTGCGCCCCCGCGTGATCGAGTTGCTGACCAAAGTCGGCATTCCAAATGTTGAGGAGCGGCTCACCGCCTATCCGCATCAGCTCTCTGGCGGGCAGCGCCAGCGCGTGATGATCGCCATGTCCCTAGCCAATGAGCCCGAACTCCTGATCGCGGATGAACCCACAACCGCGCTGGATGTGACGGTGCAGGCGCAGATTCTGGCCCTGCTCAAGAAGCTGCAAGCCGAGCATGGCATGGCGATCCTGTTCATCACCCATGATCTGGGCATCGTGCAAAAGCTCGCCCACCGCGTCGCCGTGATGCAGAAGGGCAAGGTGGTGGAGACAGGCACGGTGGAGGAGGTCTTCGCCCGCCCGCAGCACCCCTACACGCAGATGTTGCTGGCCTCCGAGCCCAAGGGCCGCCCCGCCCGGCCTGACACGGCGCGCAAGGCCGTGCTGGAGACCGACAAGCTCAAGATCTGGTTCCCGATCAAGCGCGGATTTCTGCAACGCACTGTTGGCTATGTGAAGGCGGTGGACGGTATTTCCATTACTGTGCGCGCGGGTGAAACCGTGGGCGTCGTGGGCGAATCGGGCTCGGGCAAAACCACGCTGGGGCAGGCCATCCTGCGGCTCATCAAATCCGATGGCCCCATCGTCTACATGGGCCAGCGCATCGATGGCTACATGTTCAAGCAGATGCGCCCATTGCGGCGCGACATGCAGGTGGTGTTTCAGGATCCCTTCGGCTCGCTCTCACCGCGCCTCTCTGTCGCCGAGATCGTGGAGGAGGGCCTGATCGTGCAGGACCGCACGCTGGGCTATGACCAGCGCCGCGCCATCGTCGCTCGGGCTCTGACGGATGTAGGCCTCGATCCAGCGGCGATGGACCGCTATCCGCACGAGTTCTCCGGCGGGCAACGCCAGCGCATCGCCATTGCCCGCGCCATGGCGCTCAACCCGAAATTCGTGGTGCTGGACGAGCCGACGTCCGCGCTGGACCGCACGGTGCAGGTGCAGATCGTGGAGCTGCTGCGGAAGTTCCAGGCCGAGCGCGGCCTTGCCTATCTGTTCATCAGCCATGATTTGCGGGTGGTGCGTGCGCTGGCCAATGAGCTGGTGTTGATGAAGAACGGGCAGGTGGTGGAGGCCGGCGTGGCGGAGGACATCTTTGCCAACCCGCGCGAAGAGTACACGCGCGCGCTGCTGGCGGCGGCGTTCAGCCATGAGGCGGTGCCCTCGCCCACCGTGGCACAGTGAGCCATGGCCCGCGCCATCGTCATTGTTCTGGACAGTTTCGGTATTGGTGGTGCGCCCGATGCGGCGGAGTACGGCGATGTGGGCAGCGACACGTTTGGGCACATCGCCGCCAGTTGTGCGCGCGGTGATGGTGATCGTGCAGGCTTGCGCAGCGGGCCGCTTGCGCTCCCCAACCTCGACGCGCTGGGTCTTGGCGCGGCGGGCCGGCTCGCCACCGGTGTGCTTGCGCCTGGCTTTTCCGCCGCACCAACGCAGGGAATAGCTGCGGCTGCCATCGAGACGTCCAGAGGGAAAGACACGCCGTCGGGTCACTGGGAGCTGGCGGGCTGCCCTGTGCCGTTCCAGTGGGGTTATTTTCCCGATACGGTACCCTGCCTCCCGCCTGCGTTGACGGCGGCGATCATCCGTGAGGGCGAGCTCCCCGGCATTCTGGGGGATTGTCATGCGGCAGGCACGGCCGTGATCGAGGCTTTTGGCGCGGAGAGTGTCCGCACCGGCCAGCCGATCCTCTACACCTCGGTGGATTCCGTGCTCCAGATCGCGGCCCATGAGCAGCATTTCGGCTTGGATCGGCTCTATGCCTTGTGCCGCCTGTGCCGCCGCCTGGTTGATCCACTGATGATTGGCCGGGTGATTGCGCGGCCCTTTCTCGGCGCAACGCAAGCCGACTTTCACCGCACATCCAACCGCAAGGATTTTGCCATTCCACCGCCCGAGGGAAACATGCTGGACCGCGCGGTGGCGGCCGGGCGACCGGTCGTTACGGTCGGCAAGATTGGCGATATTTTCGCCCATCGCAGCACGGGGCGCGAGATCAAGGGCAAATCCAACGACGAGCATGTGACTCTGACGCTTGATGCCCTGCGAGCCTTGAATGACGGCGGACTGATGTTCGTCAATCTGGTGGATTTCGACACGGAGTATGGCCACCGCCGCGATGTGCCGGGCTATGCCGCCTGTCTGGAGGCCTTCGACAAGCGCCTGCCCGAGATCCTGGCTGCCTTGGGGTCCGGCGATCTTCTGGTGCTGACGGCGGATCACGGCAACGATCCCACATGGCGCGGGACGGATCACACGCGCGAATGCGTGCCGATGTTGTTTTTCAGCCCCGACCTTTCACCTGCTGTGGCTGATCTGCGCGGCACCTTTGCCGATCTGGCTGCCACCCTCATGCAGCATCTGGGTTTGCCAGCAACGCCGTTCGGCTCGTCGATTCTGCAAGGCCGCCGCCTTACGGGGTCGCTGCGCATCCCGAGGCCAGATCAAAAGATGACATGATCCGCGTGATCATGGCTGGGTCGAAGTTCAGCCGTTTCATGTAGGCAATCGGATCGGCCACGATCAGAGGGTGGCGCTCGCGCAATTGGGCATAGTGCTTGAGGCAAGCCGGCATGTCTTTCTGATAGTTGGCCGAGAGCACCATGGCGAGCATGGCGGGAGCGTAGGTTGCGCCTTCGAGACCTTTCGCAAGGGCGGCCGCCTCATCCAGACGCCCGAGCATGTAAAGGGAGATCGCCCGAAACGCTGTTGCCCAGGTGGGCGGGGATGAGTTGAGTTCAAGCGCCTCCTCCAGCATCTTCAATCCTGTTTCAAATTGGCCCGACTGCACATGCCTGGCGCCGACATCCGCCAGTATTTCCGTGTCGTACGGATTGAGTTCCATGGCATCGCCTGCTGCGCGCCACGCCTCTGCCATTTCGTGCCGTGCGAAATGGGCTGCCAGCAAGGCTTGATGCGCGCGGGCGCTGGCAGGGCCTGTGCGCACGGCGGCGCGGGCGCTTTCGAGGGCGCGGCTGCGCGGATCGCCCGGCAAGGGATTGTATCCCTCGCGAAACTCTTCGAGGTGAAGGTAGGTCAGCTGCGCATGGGCCGCGCTTGCCTGGGGCGAGACGAGGACAAGCGCCATCAGGCAGTCACGCGCAGATTCGTGGGATGTCGCGTCATTGGTCAGCCAATAATCGAAAGCTTCGACAAGGCAGCCGTAAGCATCGGAATGGTGGGTGCCGGGTGGCAATCCGGCCCGGACATGCGCATGTATCACGCCATAAGGCTGCGCCAGCGTGGTCGCAATGGATTGTACGATTCGCGTGCGTTCACTGTCGGCTTTTGCATCCAGCGCGACCTTCTCGTATTCCCGCGACCAGATCTGTCGTTGTGTCGTCTTGTCGAGCAAACGGGCTGCAACACGCACCCTGCCCTCGTCTGCAGGCAACAACGCGATGCCAAGAACCAGATGGCGCCGATTCTCCGAACCAGCGAGGAGCGCAGGCCCTTGCAGGTCAGGGTGGTTTTCCTGAACCGTCACGACGTCGTCAAACCGGGCGATTGCATTGCGCACCCGCGAAACAAACGCATATGCATCCAGCGAACCGGGGTTCGCACCTTCCACGAGGATCTGGGGCATGCTGGCTCTGTGGTCGATGACGGCGGGAGAGACAGGTGCCCGCGGCCACAAGATCCAGGCCGCCATGAGAACGATCATGGCCAAAACTGTCGCACTGGCACCCATCATCAGGCGGCTGAAATGGATCTTGGGCGCGGGGTGCGGCGCGCCCCCCGGATGATCTGCGCGGATTTCGTTCGGAGGTATATGAGATGCGATATCCGCCTGTCGCAGGAAGCGCGGCGCATAGTTGCCCTTGTCAAGCTGGATGATGACAGGCACATCCGGCGTTGCCACATGGTAGTCGTTCAGGGCCTGCCTGACGCGGCCGGCCTGGACTCGGACAATGGGGTCGATCTGCGGATCGAAATCATCGGGACGCCCAAGTGCCATCGTCGCGATCGTGTAGCCCTTGAGGGCGGCACACCGGCCCTCCAACGTCTCGTTGACCACGTAGCTGAGGAAGGCGCGCATCTGCGGGGCGTCCCGGAAGGCGGGGCTCTGCAACAATGTGCCCAAGGCAAGGCGGACCTCTTCCGGGCTGATCCGATCAGGCGACGGCTGCATGGAAACATGGGCCACAGCGCAACATCCGAGGTCAATATTACGGTTACACGACGAAATGTATCCCTTGGATAACTTAAAGCGCCAGCAAAGTCTCGGCATAACGCGGGCGCGCTGACTGAGCAGCAAGACCCAGCAGGCGAGGGGCGGACCATCGCCCTCTCCCATGTGATCGCTGAAGCGTCACATTCTCCAAGCTGAGGAATTGCACCGATGACTGCCAAGATCGACCTTTCGTTGAACAGAGGTCCACTTCCCCACGGAGCCGTCACTACCAACCTCGAACACATGCCCCATGCGCTCGAAAATCAGCTCGAATTGATCATTTCAAGCGCGCGGGAGATTGCCGTCGCTGCTGAAGAAACACTCCGCGAGTTGGTCCGCCTCGACGGTGCGGAACCGGTCAATTCCACCGCCCTGAAGGCGCTGGCCATCGCGCCGCGGCTGCTTGTCTCCACGCAACAGCAACTCGACACGGTTTTGCGCATGCTGCGGGACGTCTGAGCCCACCAATCAGGCACCTGCGGCCTGTGTGGTCTACAAAATGCGGATTCAGACTTTGACTCCCTTCCGTCCCGGCGTTAGCTCCGTGGGCTGTCCTGGCACGCTGGTCCAGAGGCCATATGACGGAGTTGCCTCATGCTCCTATCCGATGATCCCTCGCGGGGATTCATGCCTTATCCCGCCTGCAAGGTTCCGGCCGCGCGCTCAGGCCCGCTCAAGGGGCTGACGTTTGCTGTCAAGGACCTGTTCGACGTGGCAGGGTATCCGACAAGTGCGGGCAGCCCGCATATGCTCGCGCTGTCGTCCATCAAAAGCCGCACGGCGCCAACGGTGCAGAAGCTTCTGGATGCGGGGGCCCGTTTCGTTGGCAAGACCATCACCGACGAGCTGGCATTTTCGATGAATGGCAAGAATGCGCATTTCGGCACGCCCGTGAATGGCCGCGCGCCTGATCGTATCCCGGGAGGATCTTCGTCTGGATCAGCGGCGGTTGTGTCGCATGGGCTTTGCGATTTTGCTTTGGGCACGGATACCGGCGGGTCGGTGCGGGCACCCGCCAATCATTGCGGGTTGTATGGTCTGCGCCCGTCCCACGGACGGATCAGCCTGAAAGCGACACACCCGCTGGCGCATTCCTTCGACACCTGCAGCTGGTTCGCGCGCGACATCAGCACATATGCGCGCGTGGCGGATGTGCTGCTGGGCGCTGACCGGAGGCCCCTGCCAGCCCGACCGCGGCTGCTGCTGGCACAGGATTGCTTTGCCCTCCTGGATGCGCCCGCACGCGCCGCCTTGCAGCCGGCCGTCGCGCGGCTGGAAAAGCTGTTGGGCAAAGCCACACCGGTGGATGTATCGGGCGGTTCCTTCGAGGCGCTGTACTGGGCCTTCCGCCGCATACAGGGCCGTGAATCGTGGGAGACCGATGGCGCGCTCATCGAGAGGCACCGTCTGCCGCTGGGGCCGGGCGTCGCCGAGCGTTTTGCCTACGCAAGAGGGATTTCCGATGCGGAGGTGCGCAGTGGGCTGGAGGTGCGCGCACGCATCACGGCAAGCCTGACGGATCTTCTTGGCCGCGATGCGATTCTGATTCTGCCAACCATGGCCGATATCGCTCCCACGCTCTCCGACAGCGAGGCGGAACTCGAGAGCTATCGCAACAAGAGCATCAATCTGCTTTGCCTGTCGGGATTGTCCAAACTGCCGCAGTTTTCGCTGCCCCTGGCCACGCGCCTCGGCGCGCCGCTCGGACTTTCGATCATGGGTCCACATGGTACAGACCGCAGCCTCATCGCTGTTTCCGAGATGTTAGGTGCTTGAAAGCCGCAGCAGTTCCGACTAAGCAACGGGGTACGTGCAGCTGTAGCTCAGTTGGTTAGAGCACTAGGTTGTGGTCCTAGGGGTCCCCCGTTCGAGCCGGGGCAGCTGTACCATTCTTTGAACAGGTCAGGCGTCGCACTTCTGCAGAATGCCCTCGGCGCGCAGCAATGCCGGTATCTGTTCCTTGAAGGCGAAGAAACCCCGCGTCGCGTGGGGCCAGGCCGCGCTGTCCCATGTTCGGCGCATGCGCTCGACAATGATGCCTTCGCGCGCGAGATCCTGCACCAGCTTGTTCACGGCTATGGCCACGGGGCCAACCGGCGTTGCCGGGATCACGAGCCGCTTTTGGCCGATCTTTTCGAGCCAGGGCATGATGTCACCCGCCGTGATGCGCATCAGGGGATCGGGCCGGACCGCACCATCGAGCGCCAAGCTCTGCAGCGCTGTGATGGCATCGCGCGCCGCGCCGGCACTGAACGCCGTCACGCCCTCGCTCACCGGCGCATCCGCGCGCTCGCCGGCCAGATCCGCCACTGCCACGGCGCCGATCCTGGCCCAGTTCACTGCCAATGAGCCCACACCCAAGTCTTCAAGCGTGATCAAAAGCGCAGCCTCGCCATCGAAATGGTCCTGACACGGGACCAGTGGCGAGGGGGCTTCCATCGGGCCCTCGTCGAGTGCCACCGCTTCGCGCGCCAATCCCTTGGGTTTGAAGCGTCCGCCCGTGTATTTGTGAATGTTGTCGGCGGAGGCGGCGTAGGTCTTGCCCTTGGTCTGCAGGCCAGCCACCCAGCGCCACGAAAGGGTGTTGGATGCAGGGTCACCATCCAGCAGATAACGGTGGAAGAAATCCGCGCCCAGTTCCCACGGCAAGCGCAGGGTGAAAATCCAGATCGAGGCAAACCACATGCGGGCGTGGTTATGCAGATAGCCCGTTTCGACCAGTTCCGTCGCCCAGTCGTCAAAGCCTTCAAAGCCCGTGTTGCCTGCGATTGCAGCCGCGTAATCCCGGCGCAGTCCGCCGTTGCGCTCCAGAAGCTCCTGTTGCCGGGCAAGGCCTGCGGTGTAGCGCTGCCAGACGCCGGGGCGCAGCTCCAACCAGCCCTTCCAGTATGTCCGCCACAAGACTTCCTGAATGAATTTTTCGGCACCTTGCAAGGAGTGCTCGGCCAGCACAGCGGCGCAAACCTCGCGCTCCGTGATGAGCCTGTGCCGGATGTACGGCGACAGCGCCGAAACATTGCCATGAGCGCCAGGCCCGTGATCGTAATTGCGATCTTCCGCGTAGGACCGTCCGGCGCGGGCGCGAAATTCACGCAGGCGTTGCAGGCCTTCCGCGCGTGTCGGGGTGAACATGGTCATGTCGTTCAGTCGATCCTGTGGGTAATGCCGCTACTTGGGCGCGGCGGCGTGGCGCTGCTTCAAAAACCTGGCCATGGCCACCACAAAGAGCGCGCCGATGATCTGTGCCGCATATTGCACCGCCGGGATGGGTCCGATGCCGCCCGGCACGCTCTTGTTGTCACCAAGAAGGGCGGGAAGGTACGTCTTGGCCCAGCCGACGATGGCCGTGTCCTGAACGATCATCTCGCCTGCAATCCACCCAAGCAGGGCCGCGCCGAGCCAGATGAAGAACGGGAAGCGCTCGATGATCGAGGTTATGATCTGCGAACCGAAGATGATGAGGGGAATGGAAAGCAGCAGCCCGAATGTGAACAGCCAGATGTTGCCATGGGATGCAGCCGAAATGGCCAGCACATTGTCGAGGCTCATCACGGCATCCGCAATGGCGATGGTGCGGACAGCCGTCCAGAGTCTGGTGCTGCCGTCGACGTTTTCATGGGCTTCGTCCTCGCCCGCTGCAAGCTTAACGCCGATCCACAGCAGCAGCAATCCGCCGACCAGCTTGAGGAACGGCACGCCCAGCAGATAGCTGATCATGATCGCGAAGATGATGCGCAGCCCGATGGCGACTCCCGCACCCAGCAGCATGCCGATCTTGCGCTGCTTCTCTGGAAGGTTGCGGCACGCCAGCGCAATCACGATGGCATTGTCTCCCGAAAGGAGAAGATCGATCCAGACGATCTGGAGAACGGCAATACCATATGTCGAAATCAGCTCGGGCATCATATATCCACAAATTCACGTCGGGAGTAAGTAGTTAGGGGTCAGTGCGTTGATTGCAAGAGTTACGGCGCCGATTCAGTTTTTTCGCTGTCGCCCATCCGTGCAATCTTGCTGCGCCTGAACAGATAACCGAGAAACACCACGATGAAGACTCCGAACGCTTCTGCGATCCAGTGGGCATAGGCTCCCGCGAACAGCCCAGCCACGACCGTGTCTTCGATGATGATTTCGGCGGCGACGTAGCCCAGCAGGGCCGCGCCCGCCCAGACCACGATCGGAAAGCGGTCCATCACTTTCAGGATCAACTGGCTGCCGAAGACCACCAAGGGAATGCTGACCAGCAAGCCGAAGATGATCAGAGTCCAGTTGCCCTTGGCGACAGCCGCGATGGCGATGACATTGTCGAGGCTCATGACGACGTCGGCGATCGCGACGGTCTGCACGGCTTTCCAGAGGTTGGCGCCGGCCGCGATGTCGTGGTCATCCTCCTCAGGCACCAGAAGCTTGATGGCGATGTAGAGCAGCACCAGGCCACCCACCAACTTGACCCAGGGCAGGCCCATCAGTGCCGTTGTCATAAGCGTGAAGATGATGCGCAGCACCACAGCCGCGCCTGCCCCAAACAGCACCGCGCGCAAACGCTGCCGTTCAGGCAAATTGCGGCAGGCCAGGGCGATCACAACCGCATTGTCGCCTGACAACAGCAGGTTGACCCAGATGATCTCAAGGGCGGGCAGAACGAGACTTGCGATATCCATGCTTCAGGGCTAGCGGGCCGCGCGTTTCAAATCAACATATCCCATGCGCTAATTTGAGGGCGCGTCAGCTCATGCTGCTTTCACGCGGCTCTTTTGGGAGCCATGCGGCCATAGAATGTCTCACCCCCGGCCGCCATCTCGAGCAGCAGCTTGTTGGGTTTGAAACGGGGGCCGTGCTTTTTAGCCAAGCGCGTGCAGATCGCGACGAAGGCTCTGGTGCCCATGCCGTCGATGTAGCTGAGTGTCCCGCCGGAATAGGGCGCAAAACCGAATCCGAGGATAGAGCCCACATCGGCTTCGCGCGGATCGACGATGACGCCGTCTTCCACGGTTCTAGCGGCTTCCAGCGCCTGCGTCACCAGCAGACGGTGCTTCAGTTCCTCAATGTCCAGCGTGTCGGCATCGAGTTTGACGGGTTGCAATTTCTCAAGGCCGGGCCAGAGCTTCTTGGTCTTGCCCTCGTAATCATAAAAGCCTTTGCCGTTCTTGCGTCCCAGGCGCTCCTGCTTGACCACCATATATTCGATGACCTGCTTCTGCACCGGATTGATGGCTTTGGGGCCAAGATCCTTTTCGGTCGCCAGCAGGATTTTCCAGCCCAGATCCAGCGCGATCTCGTCATTGAGCGAGAGCGGCCCCACAGGCATGCCGGCCATGCGGCCCGCATTCTCGATCATGGCGGGCGGCACGCCTTCGGCCAGCATCAGATGCCCTTCCATGATGTAGTTGAGCACGCAGCGGTTGGCGAAGAACCCGCGGCTGTCATTGACCACGATGGGTGTTTTCTTGATGGCGCGCACAAAATCGAGCGCCGTCGCCAAGGCCTTGTCGCCGGTTTTCTTGCCCATGATCACTTCCACCAGCAGCATCTTCTCGACGGGCGAGAAGAAATGGATGCCGATGAACTGCTCCGGGCGCTTTGAGTTTTTCGCCAGCTGCGTGATGGGGATTGTCGAGGTGTTGGAGGCGAAGATGACGCCCTTGCCGATCACGGCTTCGGTCTGCTCGGTGACGGCCTTCTTCACATCCTGGCTTTCGAACACGGCCTCGACGATGAGGTCCACATCTTTCAGCGCGGCGTAGTCGGCAGTGGGGGTGATGCGGGCGAGCAGCGCATCGCGGTCGGCGGTCTTGGCGCGGCCCTTCATGATCTGGTCGGTCATCAGTTTGTGGGAATAGGCCTTGCCCTTTTCCGCCGCTTCCATGTCGCGGTCGAGCAGCACGACTTCGATGCCGGCTTGCGCGCTCACGTAAGTGATGCCTGCGCCCATGAAGCCCGCGCCGACAACGCCGATTTTCTTGATGCTTTGCGCAGGGATGCTGGCTGGACGGCGTGCGCCTTTTTCCAACTCGCCCTTGGAAAGGAACAGCGAGCGGATCATCATCGCCGCTTCAGTGGAGCGCAGGATTTTTGCGAAATAGCGGCTTTCCACGCGCAGCGCGAGGTCCATCGGCAATTGCAGCCCCTCGTAGACCGAGGAGAGAATGGCGCGCACGGCGGGATAATTGTCAAACGTCTCGCGCCGCGCAATGGCGGAGGCGGGCGGCCAGATGTTGGCGCCTGCCGGCGAATACACCTTGCCCGAGGGGGTTTTGTAGCCCTCGGTGTCCCACGGCGCTTTGGCGGCGGGGTTGGCCTTGAGCATATCCTTCGCCATCTGCACGATCTCTTCGCGCGGGGCGACGGCGTGGGCCAGGTTCATGGCTTTGGCGGCAGCGGCGCGGATTTGCTCGCCCTTGAACAGCATCTGCAAAGCGTCTCCCGTGGGCATCAGGCGCGCGACGCGCTGGGTGCCACCTGCGCCGGGGAAGAGGCCGACCTTGATTTCCGGCAGGCCCACGCGCGTCTTGTCGCTGTCCGACAACACACGGAACTGGCACGAAAGCGCCAGCTCGAAAGCCCCGCCCAGGCAAGTGCCATGCACGGCGGCGGCGAAGGGCTTGCCGCAGGTTTCCATGCGGCGGTAAATTTTTGTGAGGCGCGCAGAGTTTTCCAGCAGGAAGATGTTGGCGGCTTCCTCGCCCTTGGATTTCAGGAGCTTGGCATATTCGGCACCCGAGGCCCGCAGCATGGTGAGGTCCGCCCCGCCCGAAAAGCTGTCCTTGCCCGAGGTGATGACACAGCCCTTGATGGTTTCGGTGGTGGCCACATGGTCAATGACCTTGTCCAGCTCGTCCATCACCTCAGCGGTGATGACGTTCATGGAACGGTCCTTCATGTCCCACGTCAGCGTGGCAATGCCATCGGCGTCGGTGTCGAGGGTGAAGTTGTTGAGGTTCATCTGCGCTTCCTCCAAGTATGCTACTGATCTTGCCATGGGTTGAAACAGGCAATACCGAGCGGTAAGAAATCCTTCGTATTGCGTGTCGCTACGACAAGGCCATTTGCTAAGGCGGTCGCTGCAAGAAAACCATCCATCACACCGAGCGGCTTTCCTGCTAATTTGGCGCGGGCGGCAAGCTCGCCCCATCTGTCGGCAATTTCGACAGTAACGGTCAGTATTCTTTCGCGGTATCGCTCCAACAGTTGGAATTTTAGCCATGCGTGCAAAGCGTCACGTTTACGTCCGCGCGGAAGTGACTCAACTCCGGAGCGAATCTCCGCGATCGTGATGACTGAAATGAACGTTTGGTCCTCATCCAGAGATTCTACCCATTCCAAAAGCCGCCGTTCTGCTTGAGGCCTGACAAGCTCGGACAAAACATTTGTGTCCAGCAGAACCCTCACAGTTTTACATCGCGTGCTTGATCTGCTGCCCGCTCAAATTCCAATTCATGAAATCCGTCTGGTGCCGATTGGAAAAATTCTGCAAGTGACCCCTTGGGTTTTGCTCGACGCTTCCATTCCTCAATCCCGACAACAACTGCAATTGGCTTGCCGTTCCGCGTAATGGTCAGCGGGCGATGGCTCGCTTTTTCGAGCAGCTCAGAAAGGCGAGCCTTTGCGTCCGCAACCGCCCATTCGTCAGGGCGCGGGGACTGAGCGTGGGTGGTGTCTGGTATGGCCAGTCCGGGTCGTCCCCCTCCGCAATTCGGACATAATCTTCTGTGGATGTCAGAACCATTCGCACCATAGACAGTGCTGCATCGTTCGCAGCGAAGGGCATAAACCTTCTGGTTGTGATCCGTTCCCGGAAGGCCGGTTGATCGTTCAACCACTTGTCCGTTCACGTTTCGGTAACCAATATCGGTGGTGTGTTTGTGCATCGCTTTTTCCTCTATGCCAGCGATACTTTATTCATCATAGTCATACTAGTCAACATGATCACACCCGCTCGATGATCGTCGCCACGCCCATGCCGGCGGCCACGCACAGAGTGATCAGAGCGGTCTGCTTGTTCGTGCGCTCCAGTTCATCAAGGACAGTGCCAAGGATCATCGCGCCCGTCGCTCCCAGTGGATGGCCCATGGCGATCGCGCCGCCGTTGACGTTGAGGATCGCGGGATCGATGTCGAAAGCCTGACGGAAGCGCAGCACCACCGATGAGAACGCCTCGTTCAGTTCGAAAAGGTCGATGTCGGCGGTTGTCATTCCGGCCTTTTTAAGCACCAGCTTGGTCACATCCACCGGGCCCGTGAGCATCAGGCCCAGATCAGATCCCACCGTGGCGAAGGCGCGGATGCGCGCGCGCGGCGCAAGGCCAGCAGATTTCCCCGCCCGCTTGTTGCCCACCAGCACGGCGGCGGCACCGTCCACAATGCCTGATGAGTTGCCCGCATGGTGGACATGGTTGACCGCCTCCACATCCGGATGGCTCTGGATGGCGACGGCATCAAAGCCGCCCTGCTCACCCATCATGGCGAAGGCGGCCTTGAGTCCGCCCATGGCCTGCATGTCGGTGTTCGGGCGAATGGTTTCATCCTGCCCCAGAATGGTGATGCCGTTGATGTCGCGCACCGGCACGACGGATTTTGCAAAGCGGTTCTCGCCCCAGGCTTTCGCCGCGCGCTTGTGGCTTTCCACAGCGTAGGCATCCACATCGTCGCGGCTGAAGCCATATTTGGTGGCGATCAAATCCGCCGCCACGCCTTGCGGCATGAAATAGGTGTCGATGGCGACCGAAGGGTCCATGGCAATGCCGAAGCCTGAGGCCCCCATGCCCACGCGGCTCATGCTTTCCACGCCGCCGCCAATGGCCATGTCCTTCTGGCCGGACATCACCTGCGCCGCCGCCATGTTCACGGCATCGAGGCCAGAGGCGCAGAAGCGGTTGATCTGCACGCCCGGCACCGTCTTGCCATAGCCAGCTTTGAGCGCGCAGGTGCGGGCGATGTCTGCGCCCGCTTCGCCCACCGGGTCGACGCAGCCGTAGATCACATCTTCCACGAGGCGAACATCGAGGTTGTTCCGCTCGCGCAGCGCCCGCAGAGGTTGCGTGCCCAGCTCGATGGCCGGCACTTCGTGCAGAGAGCCATCGGCCTTGCCCTTGCCGCGCGGCGTGCGCACGTGGTCGTAGATGAAGGCGTCGATCATGGTCGTTTCCTCTCCCGATTTCCCTCCCCCTTGTGGGGAGGGGTAGGGGTGGGGGTCATTGTTATGTTTCGCAAGCCGGATGGACCCCCCACCCCGACGCTGCGCGTCGACCCTCCCCGCAAGGGGGAGGGAAAACCTAGAACGCCTCGGCGGCCAGAGCCATGGTCGAGTCCGAACCCGAGGTGATGCGCGCCAGTTGCGCGCCTGTTTCAGGCAGCATCCTCTCGGCGTAGAACCGCGCCAGCACCAGCTTGGAGTTCATACGATCAGTGGAGCCGTTGGCTCCCGCGTTCAGCTTTTCCTGCGCAGCCTTGGCCATGCGTGCCCACATGTAACCCATGGCGACGAGGCCGAACATGTGCATGTAATCGGTCGCGCCCGCACCTGCATTGTCAGGCTTGGCCATGGCGTTCTGCATGAACCACATCGTGGCCTGTTGCAGTTCACCCAGCGATTTTTGCAGCGGCTTTTGCAGCGGCGCCAGGGCGGCATTCGCTTCGTTCTCCTTCAAGAAGGTGCCGACCTCGTTGAAGAAGCTCATGACGGCGCGGCCGCCATCCTTGCCGAGCTTGCGGCCCACCAGGTCCATGGCCTGCACGCCGTTGGCGCCCTCATAGATCATGGCAATGCGCGCATCACGCACGAACTGGCTCATGCCCCATTCTTCCACATAGCCGTGGCCGCCGAACATCTGCTGCGCCTTCACGGCGTTGTCGAAGCCCACATCGGTGAGCACGCCTTTGAGGATGGGCGTCAGCAGGCCCATCATGTCGTCGGCGTCCTGGCGGTCCTTGGCGTCATCCGAGCGATGCGCCACATCCGATTTGAGCGCAGCCCAGAGCGCGAAGGCGCGGGCAGATTCGTTGAAGGCGCGGATGGTCATCAGCGTGCGGCGCACATCGGGGTGCACGATGATCGGGTCGGCGGCTTTCTCAGGCGCTTTCGGTCCGGTGAGCGAGCGTCCCTGAATGCGGTCCTTGGCGTAGATCACGGCGTTCTGATACGCGGCTTCCGACTGCGCGAGGCCCTGAATGCCGACCGCGAGCCGCGCCTCGTTCATCATCACGAACATGGCGTTGAGGCCCTTGTTCTCTGTCCCCACCAGCCAGCCGGTTGCGCCGTCGTAGTTCATCACGCAGGTGGAATTGCCGTGAATGCCCATCTTGTGTTCGATCGAGCCACAGGAGACGCCGTTGCGGGTACCCGGCGTGCCATCTGCGTTGAGAACGAACTTCGGCACCACAAACAGCGAAATGCCTTTGGTGCCGGCAGGCGCCCCCTCGATGCGCGCGAGCACGAGATGGATGATGTTGTCCGCCATGTCGTGCTCGCCAGCAGAAATGAAAATCTTCTGTCCCGAAAGAGCGTAGGAAACGTCGCCGTTCGGCACGGCCTTGGTCTTGAGCATGCCCAGATCCGTGCCGCAGTGCGGTTCGGTGAGGTTCATGGTGCCGGTCCATTCGCCGGAAACCATCTTGGGCACATAGGCGGTCTTGATCTCGTCGCTCGCGTGCACAAGCAGAGCCGCAATCGCGCCCATGGTCAGCCCGGGGTACATGCCCCAGGCGAGGTTGGCGGAGGAGAGGAACTCCTGCATCACGGTGTTGAGCGTGGCGGGCAGGCCTTGGCCGCCGTATTCCACTGGGGCTGACAGGCCCAACCAGCCGTTGGCGCAATATTGGTCGTATGCGGCCTTGAATCCGATCGGCGTGGTCACGCTTCCATCGGCGTGGCGGGTGCAGCCTTCCAGATCACCCACGCGGTTGAGCGGCTGGATCACCTCTTCGCAGAACTTGGCACCCTCTTCCAGAATGGGCTCCAGCATGTCGTTCATGTCTGTGAAGCCTGGCAGATTGGCGTAGCGCTGCACGTTGAAAACGTCGTTCAGGAGGAACAGCGAGTCCTCCACCGGTGCCTTGTATGTGGGCATGAGAGCCTCCCCCTCGTGACCTCTAGTCCCTCTGGCGCAGTGTTGCTCACCGCGCATCAGAAGGAAAGAGCGGATGTAATAGTTCATATGTAAACTATTGCATGTGGTTGCGCAAGTGGGATCTGGCGTTGAACTGCTGTGCGCCATGTCGCTCCAGAGTTGTGGCGTACAACGCGGCGTTTGAAATCGTCGGCGTTTCTGCCTAAAGCCACCGGCATGAATCCTCTTCCGCCCCGCGCCTCCCATCTGGCGAAGGATGCCCCACCCGAGGACGCAAGTTTCGAGGAAGACGGCGAGCCTGTGCTCGACCTGACGCCGGAGACGGATGAGCAGGCGGCGCCTGAAAAAGTCGCTTCGGGTGCGGACGCCATCCGTTCCTTCTGGAAGACGTTGCCCAACAGCCCCGGCGTCTACCGCATGCTCGACCGGGCCGGGGAGGTGCTCTACGTCGGCAAGGCCCGGAAACTGAAAGCACGGGTGGCGAGCTACACACGCGGTACCGGGCATTCCAACCGCATCGCGCGGATGATCTCCGAAACCGTCACGATGGAATTCGTGGTCACGGAGACGGAGACGGAAGCGCTCCTGCTGGAGACGAATTACATCAAGCAGTTTCGTCCGCGCTTCAATGTGCTGATGCGCGATGACAAGAGCTTTCCCTACATCCTGATCACTGCCGATCACCCGGCTCCGCAAATCGTCAAGCACCGCGGTGCGCGCAATCGCAAGGGGGCCTACTACGGCCCCTTCGCCTCGGCCTGGGCGGTCAAGCGCACCATCGATGCCCTGCAGAAGGCATTCCTGCTGCGCACCTGTTCGGACAGTTACTATGCCAACCGCTCGCGGCCTTGCCTGCTGCATCAGATCAAACGCTGCTCCGGCCCTTGCACGGGTGAGGTCAGCCACGCGGAATATGCTGAACTGGTCAAGGAAGCGACAGCATTTCTCACGGGCAAAAGCGCAGCAGTCAAAACCCATATGGCGACCGAAATGATGAAGGCTTCGGATATGCTGGAATTCGAAAAAGCGGCGCGATACCGCAACCGCATCGCGGCGCTCTCTTCGGTTCAGGGCTCGCAGGACATCACGGCGCAGAGCGTCGAGGAGGCGGATGTCTTTGCGATTGCCGAGGAAGCCGGCCAATTCTGCATCGAGGTCTTCTTCTTTCGCATGCATCAGAACTGGGGCAACCGCGCGTTCTTTCCCAAGGCGCATGCGACCCTCACGAAGGCTGAGGTGCTCGACGCTTTCCTGGGCCAATTCTATGATGACAAGCCTGTCCCACGCCTTGTCATGCTTTCGGAAGAGGTCGAGAATGCAACGCTCCTTGCGGAGGCCTTCGGCCAGCGCGCAGGGCACCGTGTGGAGATCTGTCGCCCCCAACGGGGCGAAAAGCGTGACCTTGTCGCGCATGCCCACAAGAATGCGGTGGAAGAACTTTCCCGCCGGATGGCGCAGGTGGCTTCACAAACCAAGCTGCTGGAAGCGCTCGCCGTCGCCTTCAAGCTTGCTGCACCGCCGCGCCGCATCGAGGTCTATGACAATTCGCACATATCGGGCACCAATGCGGTGGGGGCGATGGTGGTGGCGGGCGCCGAGGGCTTCCGCAAACAGCATTATCGCACCTTCAACATCAAATCCGAGACCATCACGCCCGGCGATGATTTCGGCATGATGCGCGAGGTGCTGGAGCGCAGATTCGCACGGTTGGTCAAAGATGGGCCGGATACGGCCAGCGCCGATGCCTTCCCCGCCTGGCCGGACCTTGTGCTGATCGACGGTGGCAAGGGACAGTTGGAAGCGGCGCGCAGCGCGCTGGAGGCCATCGGCGTCACACAGGTCGCTCTGGTCGGCATTGCCAAGGGTGCCGACCGAGATGCGGGCCGCGAGACCTTCTTCATGCCCGGACAGCCCTCGTTCAAGCTTCCGCCGCGCGACCCTGCCCTCTATTTCGTGCAGCGCCTGCGTGATGAAGCCCACCGCTTTGCCATCGGCACACACCGGGCCAAGCGCAAGCGCGAGATGACCAAAAGCCCGCTGGATGAAATTGAGGGCATAGGGCCGACACGCAAACGCGCTCTGCTGCTGCACTTCGGCACGGCCAAGGCGGTCAGCCGTGCGTCACTGGAGGATCTGCGCGCCGTTCCGGGTGTCAACGAGACGACGGCCAAGGCCGTCCACGGCTTTTTTCAGAAGGGGGGCTAGGCCGCGATGGATGCGGCCGGGGGACGTGTCAGGAGGGCGTGGACCACATCCGAATCGCGCGCCGCACGCAGTTGGGTTGTCACGAGCGGGTCTCGCAGCACCCGGGCGATGCGCGAAAGCCCCTTCAGGTGATCTGCTCCGGCACCCTCGGGCGCAAGCAGGACGAACACAAGGTCGACGGGTTGGTTGTCCAGTGCCTCGAAATCGACGGGCTTTTCGAGTTTGGCAAAAACACCAACCAACTTGTCCAGGCTGGCAAACTTGCCATGGGGAATGGCAATTCCATTGCCGATGCCAGTGGACCCGAGCCGCTCGCGCTGGAGCAACGCATCGAAGACAAGACGCTCATCGAGGCCGCACAACAGCGCAGCCTGCGCGGCAAGCAACTCAAGCAGGTGCTTCTTCGAGGTGGGTCGAAGCGTCGTGAGCACAGCTGCGGGGGAAAGCATTTCAGTCAGTGACATGTCATCTTCTTGCGTTAACTGCATCACCAGAGGGCATTTTCCATGCCATCTGGAGGGGGCACCGAAGGATCTTAAGCTGCTGTCACATCAATCCAGCCAATGGCACCATCTGGTCTTTGATGCACCACATTGATCCGGCCGGTCCCGCTGTTGCGAAAAACGTAATGGGTCCTGTGTCCATGCTCGAGCCGTTCGATGGCTTGATCCACCGACACATCGTCAATCTGCTTCCCAGCTTCTGCAATGATGGGACGCGCATAACCTGTTTCCGGCTCGCTTTCAATCGGTTCAAACGGCTCCGGGGAGGGGTTGTTCCCTCCGCTCACAGACAGGACGTCTTTTATCATGCCGGCGTCTCCGGCACTTTTAAGGCTTTTTGATGTGCGCTTGCGCTTGTCGCGCCGGAGTTGCTTGGCAATGCGTTCGACGATCTGCTTCAGGCTATCGTAGGCATCGTGGCTGGAGGCTGACACGTTCATTACCGCGCCAGTGTCGAGATGGACCATGCACTCGGTGCGAAAGCCCGTGCCATCCTTTTCAACCGTGACACGGCTGGAAAAGCCACCATCATAATACTTCTGAACAGATTCTCGAATTCGATTTTCAGCTTGCTGACGCAAGGCTTCGCCGATGTCGAGATTTTTGCCGGTGACACGAACAGACAAGGACCGATCTAGCATGGAAACTCCCTGCGACGGCGTGGGTCAGCAAGTTACGCCGACATGATGCAATGGTAGGCTTGCGGTGCTGTGGGTGTCAACGCAACAAGCGAGCCTGTGGTTGCGCATAGGTATCGCGCGGACGCGCAGATAGGCGGCACGCAGATTGCATTATGCCTGCCGTGGTTTCGGGGGTGGACTCTTTGCGTTCACACTCCATAACAACGCGCAGTGCCGCGCTTTCTGCGGCCCCCATGAAATGTCATCCGGAGGTCCACATGCTCACACGTCGCCACCTTGGGTTGCTCGCCTCGGGCGCCGCCGCCGCGCTTTCGAGCCGCCATGCGTTGGCCCAGACAGCCGAGAAGGTCACCTTCGGCACCAACTGGCTGGCGCAGGCCGAGCATGGTGGCTTCTATCAATCGGTGGCCGATGGCACGTACCGGCGCATGGGGCTCGATGTCACGATCCTGCCGGGTGGGCCCCAGGCCAACAACCGCATGATGCTGCCGGTGGGGCGGATCGACTTCTACATGGGTGGCAACCTGCTGCAGGCCTTCTCGGCGGTGCAGGAAAACATTCCGACCATCGCGGTCGCTGCCAGTTTCCAGAAGGATCCGCAGGTGCTGATTGCGCACCCTGGCGAAGGTTTCGAGACGTTCGTCGATCTCAAGAAATCCAATGATATCTTCGTCTCGCGTGAGGGACTCGCGTCTTACTACCAGTGGATGAAGTCCGAGTACGGGTTCGACGAGGCGCAGACCAAGCCCTACACCTTCAACCCCGCGCCCTTCCTCGCCAACAAGAAGGCTGTGATGCAGGGCTATCTGTCCTCGGAGCCTGTGGCCATCGAGCAGGCGGCCGGCTTCAAGCCCAAAGTGTTCCTGCTGGCGGATGCCGGTTTTGATACCTATTCCACAACGATCGAGACGCGCACCGAGTTGGTGCGCACCAAGCCCGAGGTGGTGCAGAAGTTCGTCGATGGTTCGATTCTGGGCTGGTACAATTATCTCTACGGCGACAATGCCGCCGCCAATGCGCTCATCAAGAAGGACAATCCGGATATCTCGGACGCCAAGATCACGGCGGCGATCGCGTTGATGAAGTCGAACGGCATCGTCGACTCGGGCGATACGCTCGCCACAGGCATTGGCACCATGACCGACGCGCGCATGAAGAGCTTCTTCGACAAGATGGTGAAGGCGGGGCTCTACAAAGCGGACCTCGATTACAAGAAGAGCTACACGCTGCAATTCGTGAACAAGGGCCTGGGCAAAGAACTGCGCAAGTGAATGCCGCATGCCATTGCGGGCGCGAGGGGATGACCTGAACCAGATGACCGTGAAGCCCCTCGTTTCTCTTGCACATGTCAGCAAGGTTTTTGCCAATGGCACCGTAGCGCTGGAAGACCTCGACATGGATGTGCGCGAGGGGGAGTTCCTGTCACTCCTCGGCCCGTCCGGTTGCGGCAAATCCACCGCCTTGCGGCTCATCGCCAATCTGGCGGATGTCTCGTCGGGCCGTATCATCTGGCCTACGGGCGGGTCGGCGAAGAGCGACATCGGCTTCGTATTCCAGGAGCCGACCCTGATGCCCTGGGCGACGGCCTATGAAAATGTCTATCTCCCGCTCAAGCTGCGGGGGGTCTCCAAATCCGCGGCGCAGCCGAAGATCATGGATGCGCTCGCGCTGGTGGGCCTGGCGGATTTCGCTCATGTCTACCCGCGTGAATTGTCGGGCGGAATGAAGATGCGCGTCTCCATCGCCCGCGCGCTGGTGACGGAGCCCAAGCTGCTGTTGATGGACGAGCCCTTTGCGGCGCTCGACGAGATCACCCGCTTTCGCCTCAATGATGATCTCTTGCGCCTGAAACAGGCCAAGAATGTCACGGTGATCTTCGTGACGCACTCGGTCTATGAGAGCGTCTATCTCTCCACCCGCATCATCGTCATGGCCGCGCGCCCGGGCCGCGTTGTGGCCAACATCGAGGTGGATGCGCCCTATCCGCGCGACGAGGCGTTTCGCCTAACCCCTGTCTACACCGAGGGCTGCAAGGCCGCCTCCGCAGCGCTGCACGGGGCCATGGCAACTCATGAGCACTTGTGAAGTCACATGAGCGATAATGCACCCTCCCGCACCTTCGAGGCGTTTTCGAAGTATGGGCTGCCGCTGCTTCTGGCGGTCGGTCTCCTTGGTTACTGGGAATGGTCGGTCTGGTTCCACGAGGTGCCGCCCTACAAGCTGCCCTCTCCCAGTGCGATCTGGGGCGCATTGGTGCGGGACTGGCCGGTGCTGTCCACATCCATGTGGGTGACATTCCAGACCACGATGGCGGGCATGGTGCTCGCCTTCATCGGCGGCGTGGCGTTGGGCATCCTGCTGGGCATGTTCAAGACAGCCGAAAACGCGCTGTTTCCCTACGCCGTGATCTTGCAGGTCACCCCCGTCATCGCCATCGCGCCGATCCTGCTGATCTATTACTCCCCGCCCACCGTCGTGCTGCTGACCGCATTTCTGGTGACGTATTTCCCCGTGCTGTCCAACACCATCACGGGCATGCGCTCCACGGACAGGGGCTTGGAAGCCCTGTTTGACCTTTACGGCGCCTCGACCTGGCACAAAATCATGCTGCTCAAACTGAAATCAGCTCTGCCCTACATTCTCACGGGCTTTCGCATTGGCGGGCCGCTTGCGCTCATAGGTGCTGTCGTGGCCGAGATCGTGGCTGGCACGGCTGGGGCAGGTTCCGGCCTCGCATACCGCATTATCGAGAGCACCTATCGGCTCAATGTTTCGCGCGCTTTTGCGGCACTTTTTCTGTTGGCCGTGATGGGGATTGTCATTTTCTACGCGCTGGTGCTTCTCACGCATCTTCTGTTGAAGAGCTGGCACGAAAGTGCCCTGCAAAAGGAGCGCTGATGGCCCCCCTCACGATCCGCAATGCGCGTGTGCCCACGTGCCTGCTGACCGCGCCTGCCATCGGCGCGTTTGCCCGCGTCGATCTGGAGCTGAATGAAGGCCGCGTAACCGCCATGGGTCCAGCCGGCTCACAGGCCGCTGCGCCAGGCAGCCTTGATCTGGATGGCGGCATCGTGCTCCCCGCCTTCGTGGATTGCCACACCCATCTCGACAAGGGCCACATCTGGCCGCGCAGTCCCAATCCGGATGGCACCTTCAGGGGCGCGCTCGACACGGTGCAGCGCGACCGCGATACCAGTTGGTCCTCGCGCGATGTGGAGCTGCGCATGGATTTTGCCCTGCGCGCCGCCTACGCCCACGGCACGGCGGCGATCCGCACGCACATCGATTCCATCGGCCAGCAGATCGACATTTCCTGGCCCGTGTTTGCCCAGATGCGCGCGCGCTGGGCGGGGCGGATCACGTTGCAGGCGGTCCCGCTCTTCAGCATCGACCTGGCGCTCGACAGCGCACACATGCGCGCCGTGATCGCGGCGGTGCAAACCCATGGCAGCGGCCTGCTGGGGGCCGTCACCTTCATGTGCGCCGAACTCGATGCGGGGCTGGATGTCATCTTCCGCGCCGCCATCGAGCATGGATTCGACCTCGATTTCCATGTGGATGAGGCAAACGATCCTGCTGCGCGCTCATTGGAGCGTATTGCAATGGCGGCGCTGCGCCATCGCTTCACGGGCAAGATCCTGTGCGGCCATTGTTGTTCGCTGGCGCTGCAAACACCCACGGATGAAGCGCGTATCATTGGGTTGGTGAAGGAGGCAGGCATCGCCATTGTCTCGCTGCCGCTGTGCAACATGTATTTGCAGGATAGGCAGGTCGGCCGCACGCCGCGTTGGCGCGGGGTATCATCGCTGCACGAACTCAAGGCCGCTGGCGTGCCCATCATGGTGGCGTCCGACAACACGCGCGATCCGTTCTATGCCTACGGTGATCTGGATCCGCTGGAGGTCTATCGCGAAGCCACGCGCATTCTGCATCTCGACCACCCCGTGGCGGATTGGCCCTGCACCAACACGCGCACGCCTGCCGATATCATGGGCCTGTCCACGCATGGCCATATCGGCGTGGGATCGCCCGCCGATCTGGTGCTTACGCGCGCGCGCACATGGACCGAGCTTCTGTCGCGTCCCCAAAGCGACCGCGTCGTTGTGCGCGCTGGCCAAGTGATCGAGCGCGTGCTTCCCGATTACCGTGAACTGGATGGACTGGAAGGCCTGCATGTCTAACTACGATATCCCTGCCCTCAAGGCGCGCCTTGGCCACCTCAAGATCGAGGACAATGCCGCGCTGGTGCAGCAGAAATCCCGTGATTTTTACTGGTATTCGCCGACACTCAAGCGCCAGCTGGCCCATGTGACGGGGGATGCGATCGTCTCCGTCACCAGCGAGCAGGATGTCATCGACACGCTGGCGGCGTGTCACGAGCTTGGCATTCCCGTTACCCCGCGCGGCACGGGCACCGGCAATTACGGTCAGGCCATGCCGCTCTCGGGCGGTGTGGTGCTGGACCTCTCCGGCTTCAACACGGTGAAGCACATTGCCAAGGGGCGCGTCGTCACCGAGCCCGGCGCGGTGATGGAGAAGATCGACCACGAGACCGTGGCGCATTCCGATCAGGAATTGCGGCTGCACCCCTCGACTTATGCCACCGCGTCGCTCGGCGGTTTTGTCGCCGGCGGTTCGGGCGGTGTCGGCTCCATCAAATGGGGAGGCCTGCGCGATTGGGGCAACATCATCCGCCTCAAGGTCGTGACGATGGAGGCGAGCCCCCGTGTGCTGGAACTGACGGGCGCCGATCTGCACAAGGTCAGCCACGCCTACGGCACCAATGGCATCATCACCGAGGTGGAGGTGCCGCTGGCGCCCGCTTACGACTGGGTGGATGTGATCGTGGGCTTCGACACGCTGCCCCGCGCCGCCCACTTCGCCAATGAATTGGGCGAGCAGGACGGCCTGTTGCTCAAGCAACTCGCCGTCGTCGCCGCGCCCGTGCCGCATGATTATTTCCTGCGTCACAGGAAACTGCTGCCGCGCGAGAGCCATGTGGTGGCGCTGATGGTGGCGCGCCATGCGCTGGACAGCCTGCTGGCCTTCACGCGTACGGTCAAAGGGGCGGATGTCCTTATGAATGCCGCTGCCATGTCCGATGAGAAGAAGAAGGGCCTGCCCCCGGCCTATGAGCTGGGCTGGAACCACACCACCTTGCGGGCGCTGCGCGTGGACCCTTCCATCACCTATCTGCAGGTGCTTTATCCCTTTCCCAATCAGTTGGACCTCGTGGAGAAAATCCACGCCCGCTTCGGCGATGAGGTGCCTGCGCATCTCGAATTCGTGCGGTTCGATGGCAAGGTTACTTGCTTTGGCCTGCCTCTCGTGCGCTTCACGACCGAAGAGCGGCTGGACGCGATCATGGCGATCCATGAAGAGATGGGCGCACCGATCTTCAATCCACACCGCTACACGCTGGAAGAAGGTGGCATGAAGCAGACCGACGAGGCGCAGCTCGCCTTCAAGCGGGAAGCGGACCCGCAAGGGCTGCTCAACCCAGGCAAGATGGTGGCCTGGGAAGACCCGGATTTCGATTTCAAATCGGGCAAGAATTATCTGTTCAAGGCGCTGGCCTCTTAAGCGGGCCAGCCGCGCTGGTGGTAGGCACTGTCCCAGAACATCCATTCCAGCAACGTGCAACGCCGGAAGGCCTGCCGCATCGCCGCGCGGGTTGTCTGGGATGCCGCATCGGCCAACGCATCCATCAGCGCAATCATCTTGCGCACCGCCGTTTCAAATTCCTCTCCGGCGTAAGTGTCGATCCAGGCATGGTACGGATTGCCGGGCGTGCTTGCCGCATGGATCGACTTGCCGACTTCCATGTAAATCCAGAAACAAGGCAGCAGCGCCGCGACGATGACGGGAAAATCCTCCACCGCGGCCGTGCGGATGAGGTAGCTGACATAATGCTCGCAGACGGGCGAAGGCTGGCCACCCGCGAACTCTGCGGCGCTGACGCCGAAGGTGCCAAAGTAGCTGGCATGCAAGCCGCGCTCTACGTGAATCGCTCCGGCGGCGGAGCCGGCCAGCATCGCGATCTGTTCTGCTGTCTCGGCCTTGGCGGCTGCAAGGGCGAGCGCGCGCGCAAAACCTTCCAGATAATAGGCGTCCTGAATGATGTAGTGGCGGAACGCCGCTGCGGATAATGTGCCTTCGCGCAACTCGCCGTTGAACGGCATGGCGACGATGCGGCTGTAGAGATCGGCGTTTTCGGTCCAGATCGTGTCACTGAATGTCATGGTTTTTATGCTCTCCAAACTGTCCTGCTCTCGAGGCTGTTTTGCGATGCCTTGCGTGTCGAAACGCGCCTTCACCACCATTTGTGGAAATGATGCGTCGGGCCGTGGCCACGTCCGATCCGGAGGCGCGCGGAGGCGCCGATTGCGGCGGTGACATAGGCTTTGGCCTCCCCGATCGCGTCTCCCAGGCTCAGGCCCTTTGCGAGCCCGGCCGCAATCGCGGAGGACAGGGTGCATCCTGTGCCGTGCACATTGGGCGTCTCCAAGCGTTTTGTCTCGAACCTGCGCACATCCGTGCCTGACACCAGCACATCCGTGCTGAAAGGGCCTTCACCATGCCCGCCCTTGACGAGGGCCGCCGCCGCGCCGAGCCGCACGAGCGCATGGCCCTGGGCAGTCATTCCAGCCTCGTCTTGGGCGATGGACTCTGCCAGCAGGAAGGCCGCTTCAGGCAGGTTGGGCGTCATGACAAGGGCCTTGGGGACAAGCCGCGCCTTGAGCGCGTCAATGGCCGAAGCCTCCAGCAGCGGATCACCTGACGCCGCAATCATCACGGGATCGAGCACGATTGGAATGTGGCTGTATGGATCGAGCGCGGCGGCCACCGCCTCGATGATCGGCGCGGTCGACAGCATGCCGATCTTGATGGCCTTCACATCGAGATCCTCCAGCACCGATCTGATCTGCGCCGCGACAAACTCAGGCGGCACGTTGTGGATCGCTTGCACGCCAACCGTGTTCTGTGCCGTCAGGGCCGTGATGGCGCTTGCGCCGTAAACGCCGAGCGCGGAGAATGTCTTGAGGTCAGCCTGGATGCCCGCACCACCGCCTGAATCCGATCCCGCAATTGTCAAGGCAATAGCTGTCATGGCTCTCTCGTTCTGGCATCACTGGGATGCCGCATGATGATTTCGCTGCAGGATTGAAAGGCGTTCAAGGGACATGGCAGATCAATCGCCACGGTACAATTCATCCCGAACGGCGATTTTGATGCAGCCTCCTGTAAACAGCTCTCCCACAAACAGGTTCACGCCCGCAGTGTCGTTGATATAAATATGTCCGCATGAACATCGACGGGCAAACACAGATCATCGCGCATATCGGTTATCCCACGGGCGCTTTCAAAGCTCCGCTGATTTACAACCCCTATTTCGAGAGCATGCGCCTGAATGCGGCGGTTGTGCCCATGGGTGTGAGGCAAGAGGATTTTACGCAGGCGTTGCCCTGCATCATGCGGTTGAGCAACGTCCGCGGCGCACTCATCACCATGCCGCACAAGATATCCGTCATGGCACTGCTGGACGTTGTTTCAACAGCGGCCGCGATTGCCGGGTCGTGCAACGCGGTCTTTCGGCAGGAGGATGGCACTCTTCATGGTGATATGTTTGACGGGGTGGGCTTCATCCGCGGGCTGGCTGCAAAGGGGTGTTCGCTTGTGGGCGCACGTGCGCTTGTCGTCGGGTCTGGCGGCGTCGGCTCGGCGATCGCGGCTTCGCTGGCTGCAGCCGGCGTGGCCCATCTCGCGCTGTTCGACACAATCGATGCGGCGGCGCAAGCGCTGGCGTTGCGGCTCCTGCGCCATTATCCCGCCCTTGCGGTGACGACGGGAAACCGGGACCCAGACGGTTTCGATATCGTGGTGAATGCAACGCCACTGGGCATGGGCCAGGATGACCCTATGCCTGTGGACGTGGCTCGTCTTGCGCCTGGCACCTATGTAGGTGATGTCGTCATGGCGCAGGAGATGACTGCATTTCTGGCCGCGGCCTCCCAAAGAGGCTGCAAGGTGCAGGTGGGAACAGACATGCTGTTCGAACAGATTCCAGCCTATCTGGCGTATTTCGGATATCCGGTGGCAACTGTTGATCAACTCAGGGCGCTCGCGCGCATCCACGACTGAAATTTGTCCAGCATGATCTTATCCAGCCGATCTTGTCCAAGCCTGTTATGGGGTTGCCGATGACCAGCGTGCATCATTTCACCCGCGACGGCGTCTGCACGATCACGCTCGACAATCCGCCTGTGAACGTCATCGGCCGCGATTTGCGCGCGGGTCTCGTGGCGGCTCTGGACGCGGCGGAGGCCGCCGGCATCACGCGCGTGGTCATCACGGGTGCGGGATCCGCCTTTGCAGCAGGTGCGGATGCGCGCGAATTCGATTCCCCGCCCGCCGAACCACATCTGACGGATATCCTGCAGCGGCTGGAGCGGCTGCCGGCCATTGCCGCGATCAACGGGACGGCGCTTGGCGGCGGGCTTGAGATCGCGTTGGCCTGCCGTTATCGCATCGCTGCCACCGGCGCGGCCCTGGGGCTGCCGGAGGTCACGCTTGGTGTCGTCCCGGGCGCTGGCGGCACACAGCGGCTTCCCCGCATCGTGGGCGTGGCATGCGCCGCTGAACTCATCACCGAGGGCCGCATCGTGACAGCTGCGGAAGCGTTGACGCTGGGCCTGATCGATGCCGTGGCGGAGGATGTGGTCGCTGCCGCGCTGGCCTTGCCAGAATGTGTTCTGACCTGCTCCATCGCCACAGGCGATCGTCTGGTCGCAGCGCCAGCACTGGGTCGCTTGGCCGCTGTTCGGTCTACCCTTGCCAAACGCGCCCGTGGTCAGGTGGCACCCAGCGTCGCGCTGGATCTTGTGGAACGGGCAGATACCCTGACGCTGCAAGACGGGCTGGCGCGCGAAAGAGCGGCCTTTCTGACACTCAGGCAAGGCGATCAGGCCCGCGCCCTGCGGCATGTCTTTTTTGCGGAGCGCGCGGCAACCGGGCGGGCCCGCAGCTTCCCGGTGGCGGCTGTCGATATCCATACTGCCATTGTTGTTGGCGGCGGCACGATGGGGGCCGCCATTGCCTACGCGCTGCAGGGGGTTGGCGTCGGAGTCACATTGGTCGAAACGGATTCTGCTGGTGCCGACCGCGCGCGCGCCAATCTGGGGCGGCTGTTCGACGACGGCGTCAGGCGCGGGAAGCTTGACGTCGCAACCGCCGCAACGCGCCGGGCAGCGCTGGAGGTTGTCGTCGGATACAGGACGCTTCCCCCTGCCGATCTGGCGATTGAAGCGGTGTTCGAGGATCTCGGCGTCAAGCGTCAGGTTTTTGCAGCGCTGGCTTCGGCCCTTCCGCCGTCCACGATCCTTGCGACCAACACCAGCTATCTCGATGTCAACCGCATCTTCGAAGGTGTGCCGTATCCTCAGCGGACGGTCGGATTGCACTTCTTCGCTCCGGCGCATGTGATGAAACTGATCGAGATTGTGCGTGCCCAGACCACATCCGATGCAACGCTGGCAGCCGCGTTTCGCCTGGCGCAGCGAATGAAGAAAATTCCGGTCGAAGCCGGTGTCTGCGACGGGTTCATCGGCAACCGTATCCTCACGCGGTATCGCATGACCACCGATACCGCCCTCATCGAGGGCGCGCTGCCCTGGCAGGTCGACGCGGCAATGGAGGGGTTCGGGATGGCCATGGGGCCGTATGCCGTGCAGGATTTGTCTGGACTCGACATCGCCTATGCCAACCGGCGGCGCAAGAATCTCGCGGGACTGCCAGCCATTTCCACAAATCCCATCGCCGACAGAATGGTGGAGGAGTTGAAGCGGCTCGGTCAGAAGTCGGGCGGGGGTTGGTATGATTATGCGGACGCTCAGCGCACGCCGTCCGCTCCTGTTGCCGAGCTGATCGTTGATGCGTCGCACAAAGCCGGAATCGCGCGCCGCATCTGGTCGGATCAGGACATCCAGGACCGGGCCATCACCGCCATGATCGAGGAAGGCCTTCACATCCTGGCAGAAGGCATCGCGCGGGCGCCTGCCGAGATCGATCTGGTCATGGTCCATGGCTATGGGTTTCCACGCTGGCGCGGTGGCCCGATGCACCATGCAGACCACATCGGACTGCCCGCCGTTCTTGCGCGGATCGACGCCTTGGCGCAGGACGATCCCCTTTCCTGGCGCGTGCCGGCGCTGCTGCGTCAACTGGTGTCGGAAGGCCGAGCACTGTCCAGTCTCGAACCAGCCAAAGGGCATTGACGCATGGCAGACGCCTTCATTTGTGATTACATCCGCACGCCGATTGGCCGCTACGGCGGCGCATTGGCCAGCGTGCGAACCGACGACCTCGCGGCGCTCCCGCTTGGCGAACTGATGCGGCGGAATCCAGGTCTTGATCCGGTTGCGATCGAGGAGGTCTGGCTTGGCTGTGCCAACCAGGCCGGTGAGGACAACCGCAATGTCGCGCGCATGGCGGCGCTGCTGGCAGGCCTGCCGGAGACGGTACCCGGCGTGACCGTCAACCGCCTGTGCGGGTCCGGGCTGGAAGCCGTCAGCGCCGCCGCCCGCGCTGTCAAGGCAGGTGAGATTGGCCTGGCCATCGCCGGCGGCGTCGAATCCATGACGCGCGCACCCTTCGTCAGCCCCAAGGCCACCACTGCGTATGCCCGCACGGCAGAAATGCATGACACGACCATCGGCTGGCGCTTCGTGAATCCGGTCATGCAGGCACGTTACGGCATCGATTCCATGCCGGAAACCGCACAGAACGTGGCCGATGAGTACAGAATCTCCCGTGACGATCAGGATGCATTTGCGCTGCGCTCACAGCAGCGCGCCGTAGCTGCCCTGATGAACGGGCGGCTTGCGCAGGAGATCATGCCCGTCACGATCGATCTCGGGCGGGGCAGGTCGGTGCTGGTCGAGCGGGACGAGCATCCCCGTGCGGAGACGACACTGGCCGATCTGGAACGGCTGAAGCCGATCACGCGTCTTGGTGGCACGGTGACGGCAGGCAATGCCAGCGGCATCAACGATGGGGCGGCCGCTCTCATCATTGCCAGTGCAGCCGCTGCGAAGACGGCCGGACTGACACCCCTTGCGCGCATCGTCGCGGCAGTTTCGGTTGGCGTTGCGCCGCGCATCATGGGATTTGGACCGGCGCCCGCTGTCCGCAAGCTGTGCGACATGACCGGGATCAGCCTCGCTGATCTGGCGGTGATCGAGTTGAACGAGGCCTTCGCGGCACAAGGGCTCGCTGTCCTGCGAGACCTTGGCATGCCCGATGACGATCCGCGCGTGAATCCCAACGGGGGCGCCATTGCCCTTGGTCATCCGCTCGGCATGTCGGGCGCGCGGATTGTCGGCACCGCGGCGCTGGAACTCAAGGCCAAAGGTGGCCGTTACGGCCTGGTCACCATGTGCGTGGGCGTCGGACAGGGTGTCGCCATGATCATAGAAAACGTTTAAGCTAGGCCTGCAGGCCGCTTCACGCAGTCATGTATGAACTTGTGAAGCCACGCGCCGCTGACCGCCGGTGCGTGAAACCATCCTGCGTGGATATCGGGTGGTGGCTTGTTTCATTCCACACCCGTTGCGCCGCGCCTGACGCCTGAAGTGTGTTTCGGCATGGCCTTCACGGGGATGGCCTCACAGCGATCGGCCCGATGTGCCGGTCACTGAAACAGTTCCGCTGCCGACGGTTTTTTCAAGCTGCTGCATCAGCGCGGCAAGATGCGGAGCCGTTGCCGCAAAGGTGAAATGCAGCAAGGCCGCTTGCCGGGCCGAAAGGCCGATCTGCTGGCGCAGGTCCGGCCTGTTCCACAGTTTTAAGATCGCCTCTTTCAGCGCGGCCTCATCACGGGGCGCCACAAGCAGACCGGTCACGCCGTCCACGAGATAGTCTTCCGTGCCCAGGCAACGGGTTGCGATGACCGGCTTTCCAAGCATCATCGCCTCGATCACCGTGACCTGACCGGATGCCGTTTCATCATTCGCGATGGGGACGACATTCACACGCGCGCGCATGGCCAGGGCATGGCAGGCCTCGATCGTCATGCCGCTGCTGAAAGTGACGTTGTCGGGAAGGTCGATCCCTTCCAGCGCATGCGGGCCGCAGACAATCAGCGTTGGCAAACCCAGATCACGCATGACCTTGACCAAAAGCGCATAGTCACGCTTGGCGCTGCCCATGGCGAGCACGAACGGCTCATCCTGCCGTTGAGGCTGGACGCAGGGCTCCTCCACCGACAGCGGCACGAACACAAATCTCGCGCGCGGAAGGCCCAGCCAGCGTGCATAGGTGTCGATCTCCCGGCGGGAATGAACCACGAAGACGTCGACGCCGCGCAGCGCAAAGCGCGCCAGTTGCCCCTTCAGCCCAGGATAGGCCCGGCCAAGATTGAAGCACCACGCAATGACAGGTTTGCGTGACCCCGTCAGGCGCTTGCAGAGACCTATGCCGATCGCCAGCTGGGGAAACCATATGATGAACCCATCGGCTCCCTTGTGTCGAAACCAGGCTCTCGCGGCATGTCCGAAGTAATCGAGCCAGCTGCGCGCAGAGGTGCTGGACCGGGATCGATCATGGGCATAGCCGGCAGGCACGACTTCCAGATGATGATCCTTGAGGGACAAATGTGCCGGAATCCAGCCCAGAGCGGGCGTGTGGGCAAAGGGTGCAAGGATGCGCCAGCGCATGGATGTCACCGGGGTGCAGGGTTGATCGCAGCCTTGATGGCTTCGAGGCGTTCCCAGGGGAAGCCCCGCAGCCGGTTGTAGCTCCAGCAGGCCTCGACCGCCTTGCCATCCGGACAGCGGAAAATGCCGCCAGTTGCGTGGTAGGGATCGCTTTCGCCGCTGGCGAGCGGGTTCTCGCCGTAGAGCACCACCGCGCCCGCCGTATCGCGCACCACAATTCCGTAGCGCTGGGCGGCGCGGGCCAGCATCCGCGCGTAGGGATCCATCGGGATGCGATCCAGATCGAGCCCGGCCGGCAGCCGGAAGGTCACGCCCTGCGGGATGGCCTCAGAATCGTCGATCTGGCCGTCGGTGCGCTGGGCCGGCCAAGCCTGATGACCCTTGCGGGTCTGGGGCAATGCAATGTGCAAGGCATGCTCCACCACGCCCCGCCTCTGTTCGGCAATGGTAATGAGGCCTGCAAGCAATGCCAGGCTCGTGGCCGTCGTGCCAAAGGCATAACCTTCGACAGTCGTTGGGAAATAACCGGGATTAACGGCCAGATCATTGATGCGTCCGCCCCAGGCCGCACGCCATTCATCCACGCTGTTCCCGCTTGAGTCTGCGGTCTTGCGGCCGGTTTTCTCCAGCCCCCAGAATTCCCAATAGCGACCGGTCGATGGCTGGTAGACGATCGCCTCCTTGTCCGTACCCCCCGATGCCCGGAAGCCCTCGGGCAGTGGCACCGCTTGCCATTGGCGCTGCAGCGGTGGAAACGACCACCCGGCGGATGCCGCGCGTTCTGCACGCACGCGGACGGTGGGTGTATCCGGGCCGGCAATGAAGAGCGCCGGTGTGTGCCCTTCCGTATTCACCGCAACCGTGCCGTAATGCGTGCGCACTTGGGCAAGGAATGAGCGAACCCAGACATCGGAGCGGGGATCCTTCTGCGTGTCATCGGGCAGGGGGCGATGCACATAACTGTCCGCCGCAAATTCGCGGCCGGGCCGCATGATCAAGGATGGCTGTGAGGGCGGCAGGGGGATGTGTTTTTCCTCTGCGATCGCAACCGGCGGCGTGGCCACCATCACGGCAAGATTGGCGGCAAGACCGATCAGGGTGAGTTTTGTGCGATCAGGCATGGTTTTTCTCCTTAAGGTGTTGGGGCGGCCTCAGGGCAAACGCAGCCGCAACGGGGCGGCCCATCCTCTTGACGGGGCGTCAGCAGGTTCGTGGGAGGTGAAACGGGCCAGCGCGCAGACCGAGCCGACAAAAAACCACATCGGCCACTGGAATTGGAGGTAGTCGAGCGTGTTGTCCGAGTAGGAGCAGGCCACAACGCCGATCACCAGTGCCATGGCGAGGGGTGTCGCTGCCGGATCCCGCCGCCAACGCCCGGCCAAGCAAGCCAGAGCTGTTGCGAACGTGCCGAGAAAAGCCAGAAGCCCCAGCCAGCCAGCTTCAAAATAGACCTGCAGAAGAGCGTTGTGCGTGCCGATCCCATCAGGCTTCGCACCCCGATCGAAGAACTGGGGAACGTAGCTGACATAATGGTCGAGACCGTGGCCCAGAAGGCCCGGCGGATTCTGCCTGAGCCATTCGAATGTGTCCGCCCACAGCAACTGACGCCATGCGAGGGAATTCAGCTGCGCGTAGGTATCATTGGTGTTGCCCTCGAACAGATCGAAGAAACGATCGCCCACACCCGGAACCAGCAGCAGCAAGGGCAGCAGCAAGGGCAGCCAGAGCCAGCGCCGATCAACGAACAAGGCCTGCGCCCCGAAAATCAAGGCGAGCGCAATCCAGGCACTGCGGGTCTTGGTGGCAAGCAGCAGCAGGACCAAAACGCCGGCATAGGCAGAGAGACGGCGGCGCCATCTCAGCGGCAGTTCAATCAGGGTCGTCGAAAGGGCAAAGAAGATCACGGCAATGATGGTCACAAGATAGAAGGCCAGAATGTTGGAATGGGTGAACGTACCCAGCAGTCGCTCCTCACCGGTCAGGATTGCAGGCGTCACGGCCAATTCGGCGAGAGCCACTACAGTCGGAATCACGGATGACAGCAGGGTGACCACCAGCGCGGCCACCGCGCTTTTCCGGTCCCGCACCAGCACGTGGGCGAGGATCAGCACGGCGCAGTAGGTTGCCAGCGTCAGAAGCAGACGTAGTGATGTCAATGGATCGGGAGCCTGAAGCGCTGACAACCCGGCGACCATCAAGAAGATGAGCCATGCCAGCACCATCGGCGCAACCAGCGCCCAGGGCCGGAACCCCGCACCCACAACCGCCATCACGAGAATGAGGATGTTGAGTGAGGCCCCTGGGCCGCTTTCCTGACCCAGGGCGAACTTGACGACATTGAAAGCCTGGTCGCAGGCGGGCCGCAGGACCATCAAGCCAAGTGTGGCCCGGCGCAGGCCGACAGCTGCCGTTGCTGCAAGCAGGACAATGGCCAGTCCGAGTACAATCAGCATGACGCAATCAACATGGCACGAAAAACATTTGGCGATCCCATCGCACGAACTCCACACCCCATTCAGAGCGCGACGGCCTGGGTCCAGGCAATCGACCTGCAGGGTGCAGCTCGGGGAATAAGGACTACTACCCGGCCTGACCCCACGAAGGACTACCCCGGCTGGGCAATGGCTTTCGGTGTTCGGGTCCGCGACCATGAGGCAGCCACAAAAGATGACCGACCTCACATCCGGATCCGCATTCCACCATGCCAGCCATTTCAGTCGTCATCCCCCTCTACAACAAGGCATCCACGCTGAAGACCGCGATCGACTCGGCCCTCCGGCAGGATTTCACCGATTACGAGGTCATCGTGATCGATGATGGTTCAACCGACCCTGGCGGCGAGACGGCACGACGCATTCGTGACCCTCGCCTTTTGTGCATCCATCAGGAAAACGCCGGCGTTTCGGCGGCCCGCAACCGGGGAATCATGGTGGCCGAATCGCCCTGGATTGCGTTTCTCGATGCGGACGATGTCTGGGACACGAACCATCTCTCGCAGCTCGTACAGGCAATCCAGGGCCACGGTGTCGTCGCGGCCTTTGCCAACATCCGTCTCGCCAGCCGACCTGCCCGCCCACTGCTCGATCCTGCTGTGTCAAAGGAAGTGATCGGCGATTACTTCCGCTTTGCGCTGGCCCACGGCGGGTACCCCAACATGACAAGCGCGACGATGGTTCACCGCGAAACGGCCCTTGCCGCCGGGCTGTTTACGGTTGGGAGCAGCATGGGCGAGGATGTCGACCTCTGGTGCCGGCTGGCCTTGCGCGGCCGCTGTTTGTACACGGGCGAACTCACGGCGACCTATGCCGATAAGGATGACAATGCCACCGCCTCCTTGTACCGGAGCCGGCCGCCCGAGTTTCCCATCTTCGCGTCCCTGCTGCCGGATCTGGTTGTCCGTGGTCAGGTGCCCCAGGAGCTTTTGGGAAGCGCCCAGCGCTATGCCCATTTTCTCGTTCTCGAATATGCGCGCCAGTTGCTCGATCTCGGCTTGCATGCGCAGGCGCGGCATGTGCTGTTGACACAGGGCCATCCGGTGCTTGATCCAGTGCGTTATGGTCGAAGGCTGTTGCGCACCTTTCCCATGGGCCGCGCCGCCTTTGCGTTGACGCAATTGCGCAGGCTGGGTTCCTAACCACTGCTAGCGCAGACGTGTGCGGTCGGCGCGAATCCACGCCGTTCGTTTTCCAGCTGCAAAGCCGAAAGCCGCGAGCGCGACACGCGCGGCATGGGCCGGCAACTGGCGTAGCTCCCGCCATCCGATAAGGCCGCGTCCGCAGAAGTTCCAGGCCACCGCCATCGCGCCGGCAAACAGGGCCAGACCACACGCCGATACCCACAGCGGCAGCCATGCCCCGGTCCTGAGCCCGAATGCAATCGTTCCGCCTGTCACGCCCAGGTGAGCTGCCGCCAGCAGTGACAACGGCGGGGTCATCAGGTCCGCCGCAAGCGCAATCAATCGCAGGTCGCCGCGCCAGAAGCCCAGCCACATCAGGCGCGGCGCATGGCTGGTGATGACGGCCAGATGTCCTTGCACCCAGCGCTTTTTCTGCTGCCAGCTGCCTATCGCGGTCTCCGGGAAGGCACTGAACAACGACGCGGATCGGACAAACTGGGGCAGGTTGCCTTCCATGGCCGCTTCCACCCCAATCAGCAAATCCTCGGTCACGTGGCCTGTGGCGAAGTGATTTGCTTTAGCCTGATGGACCGGCATGGCCATGCCCGTTCCAAACAACTGACAGGGCAATCCCAGCCGCGCATAGCCGGTGGGCCGGAAATCGTTACGCACCCGCGATGCAAACTCTCCAAGCCTCGATTGTCTCGCCTGATCGTTCCCCGAGACCATCAGGTTGCGGCACTGCACCGGCGCGTCATGCGTGGCGCAGGCCTGCACGAGGCGTTCCAGACCCCCAGGGCCGAAATGGCAATCAGCATCGACAAAGACGACAACAGCAGAATCCGGCGGGCGAACAACGCGCTTGATGTGGCTCAAGCCCGCGCTCAGCGCGTAGCCTTTGCCGCGCCTGGCAGCATCGTGTCGCTCCAGCACCTCAGCACCAGCCCCCGCCGCCTGTTGCGCCGTGTTATCGGTGCAGTTGTCAGCGATCACCAGCACCCGGTCGTGCCGATTCATGTCCGCGATCAGGCGGCCCACCACCGGCGCAATCCCCGCCGCTTCGTTATGGGCCGGCACCAGAATGATGGCGGGCGGCCGCGCCCCGGCGATCACCAGTGGGCGATCACGCCGCAGGAGAATGCCGAGCGCCTGCACAAAGAGGGCCAGGGTCAGCACAAGCAGAATGGCGGCTGCGGTGAACAGGCTTACGGTGAAGATGGTGGTGATCATAGCCAGCCGCCCCTGAGAGGAGACAGCGCAGGGATGGGTTTGGAAGCTTGTGCCCACCCGGTTGGAGCATTTGATCCTGTGGGCCCGGCGGCCAGCAGGAAACCGCAACCCTTGATGCGCAGAAGTGTCCTGATCCGCCTGCCATTGGCCTCGACTGTGATGGGCTGGCCAATGCGGTGCTGGTGTCCGTAGGCCAAGAGCAGCAGTCCAAGAGCGGCCGCATCAAGGCTGCGCACCCCGTCAAGGTTGAGCGTCAAAGCCTCGGGGAGCCGCGTTGCGCTGGCGAACGCTTCACGCAGCGCATGCAGATCGTCTTGCTGAAACACACCCGATAGCTGGATGGTTTTGCCCTCGTCATGGGAAAGAATCTGGACGCGGGATTGATCGCGCAATGCGGAATTGCCGAAGGGCAGCAGGCGCCACGCCAGCGCTGGCACCACGTGGCGCACCGTGATGGCAACCAGTGTAGCGAAATCGGCGCCATAGCGGCGCCACAGCCACGGCTCCTGCCGGATGCGCCAGAGCCACTCGAACCCTGCGCGGCTCCAGGCCACAGGAGCGCGTATGACGGTGCCGGCCTCGAAGTGGATCGTGGCGCCAAGATTGGCAAGAACGGGCGCTGCAAGCGCAGTCTCGTTTCGCTTGATCCAGTCCAGCCCCTTGCGGGCGCTGACAGCAACGGCAACCAGATCGGGAGCCGCTGCATTGATCTGGTCTATGATCGCCGTCCGGGACATGTCCTCGGCGGATCCGAACCCGGGAGCCAGGGTTCCGACACAGCGAACACCCGCTACCTTGTCGCTCAGTTTACGTCTGAGTTCGCCGCAGACCGCTTCTGTCCCGCCAAAGAAAAAGGTGCGTATGGAGTGTGTCCCGTCGCGGCCCAACGCAGCAAAAAGATCGGAACCTGCCACCCGGACCGTCAGACCTATGCCTTGCAAACGGGCCAACCAGACAAGCGGCATGCCGTCGACCAGAGTGAGGTCCGCACCCAGCAGGGCTGTGCGAAAAACATGGTCGGATCGGGCGATCCGCATCAGATTGACGTTGGGCGTCGCGATATGACAGCGCTGCCCCTTGTGGATCGCCTTGCGGACATGCGCCTCGGCCTGGGGCAACGTGACCCGATCGAATGCGATGCCGAAGAGGCACACGACATCGCGGTTGAAATCCGCCCTGATCCCGCCAGGCACCCCTTCCTGCACTCCTTTCTGCCCCCCTCCCGGATGGGAAAAGCGAGGGCTTGCAGCGGCCATGCTGGCAGGTGGTTCTGATCTGCGTTGAGGCTGTGTCATGCCTCCAAGGCTAGTCTTCAGAAGACATCCGGCGGAGCGAGCATCGGGGTGATACGGGCGTCACAACGGGTTAGTCCCCAGGTCGAGAAACCCGCTGGCGCTGCAACGCGTCAGGGTCCAAGTGCAAGCGCATACGAGATCACCGGTAGTCCCGATTGATTGGTCACGCCCCATCACGTACGTCGCCGGACTGCTTGAAGCCCATCCAGACTACCCCCGATGGGGGGCGGTGCTCTCCCCATGGCATATTGGACTGCGGTGCAGACTCTGTTTCCATCGGGCGCTGTGCAATATCTCTCGCATCCCGCAATGCCGCGAGATGCTGCCGATTTCGGACACCAAGACCCAGCAGCAGGACAATGGCATGGTTGATATGGCCGAGGCGGCTAAACCGCAGGAGATCCGCCCTCGCCGACTGCCATTCACTTTTGTTGATGGGCGGGGAAGCGGTCGTTCCGAGGAAGTCTGGCGTGAGGGAATCGACATGCCGCTGTTGCTGTCGAAACTGAGGGCGCGCCGGTTTCTGCTGATGAGAGGCGCATGGGTCGGCGCGCTGGCTGGCCTGCTCGCTGCTTGTGGCTGGATGGCCCTGCGCACTCCGGTCTGGAGCGCTGCCACCGAAGTGCTGGTCTCCAACACCACACTCCAGCTGTCGGGCCAGGACGCCGTCGTGACCCAGTTGATGGTCGAGAACACATTGCTGCAAAGCCAGATGCTGCTCGCGCGGTCCCAGGCCGTCATTGAGCGTGCCATGGTGCGCATCGGGCCCGAAAAATTGGCCGCACTGCTGCCACAACGGGCATCAAACACACTGTTTATGGCATGGCTTCTCACGCCGGCACCGATCACGGCTGAGACAAAGGCACAGGAACGGCAAGCGATGATGCTATCCCTGCGGGATCGGGTCGCGGTCAATCGCTCGGGCGCGAGCCAGATCATCACGATCAGCGTCAGGGCACCGGATGCCGACTCGGCTGTCCTGCTTGCGACGGAAGTCACACAGGCCTTTGTCGAGGAAAGCCGCGCCATCAATGCAGTGGTGACGACCAGCGGTGCCTTCCGCGAGCGGATTCAGGTTCTGGGGCCGACCGTGCGGCTGATCAGCGGCGCGATCAGACCCACCGGCAAGAATGGCCCTCGCGCCCTCATGGTTCTCAGCGCGGTGCCACTGGCGGGTGCGTTGCTCGGTGTGACCATTGCCGTGCTGGCTGCCGCAGCGAGCCGTCGGATCTGGAGCGGCGAGCAGATCGTCAAGCAGACCGGACGCGAGTTCTTCGGCTACTTGCCTGCGTCGTCCAGCAGCGAAGCATCTTGCAAGAGCGTGTCCTCGCCCCGGACCCTCAGCGGGCAACCCTCCAGCCTGGCCGTTGCTCTCCGGCGTGTCAGAGCTGCCGCGCTGGAGCGACGACAGGCGCGGCCGCGGGTGGTCGGCATCACCCATATGCCTGCTGGCAAGGGTCATTCGTCGGTTGCCAAGGGCCTGGCCTTGCTGCTGTCCGGTTCGGGCCAGCGAATCCTGCTTGTCGACGGAGCCATCTCCAGCCACGAGCTGACACACAGTCTTGCGCTAGATGGCACCCGCGGTCTTCAGGACGTGCTGCATGAGCCGGGCCTTCTGCCATCCGTCATCTGCACCAGCCTTCGGCCCGATATCGATCTCCTGTCTGCCGGTTCTGAAAGGGGGGATGTGGATGTTCTTTGGCCCGCCTTGCCCCGCGCCCTCTCTGCGCTGCCCGGCAGGCCCTATGATTGGGTAATCATCGATCTGCAGGCGCTTGAACCGCCCTCCGCCATCCGGGCCGCCGGCATCGTGATCGATGATATCATTCTCATCGTCCAGCGCGGCACGATCACGCAGCAGGCGTTGGAGCTTGCCCTTGAAGGGCTTGGCGCGACACGGCAAAAACTGCTCGGCATGATGATGAGCACCGCACCGCAGGATTCCTTCACGGCACTGGCGCGCTGCAGGGGCTGGGTCAATCGTTTGCGGCACAACGCCATGGCTGCGCCATCTGCCAGAACAGGTGCGCTGGACGCTGCCGCCCTCGCGAAAGTCCACAAGGCGAATCCGACGTCATGAAGTTGCGCTCAATCCTGTTCGCCGTCGGAATGACCCTGGTGCCTGCGGGGCCGGGCGCCGCAATGGCTGCCGAATATCTGCTCGCGCCCTCTGATGTCATCCGCCTGCGCATCCGGGATTGGCCGGATCTCTCAGGGGAATATGCGCTCAATCCCGACGGGCGCATCTCGGTGCCCGTGATTGGGGAAGTTCCGGCATCCGGCCTTGCGCCTGCCCAACTCTCGCAAGCCATCTCCGAAGCAATCCAGCGCAAGTCGGGGCCGGGCGAGGTGCCGGTGACCGCAATCGAGATCGTGCGCTTCCGCCCCTTCTTTGTATTGGGAGATGTCCAAAAGCCCGGTGAACATGCCTTCCGCCCAGGTCTGACCGTTCTGCAAGCCGTCAGCATTGCCGGAGGTTACTATCGCCCGGCCAATTCCGCCATCCTGCGCACTGACCGCGACATCGCAACCGCAACCGGCGACATCGATGCGCAGAAGCTGCGCCGCTGGAAGGCCATGGCCCGCAGCGCCCGGCTTGAAAGCGGGCAGTCCGGCAAGGATGCCGTCGCTCCTCCGGCAGAGCTCAAGGATAAGGCGGTCAACGCCCAGATCGCCCGGCTGATCGACAATGAGGCGGCGATCTTCGCGCTTGAGCGCCGACGCGCCAAGGACGAGCTTCGCTCGCTTGAGAGCATCAAGGCGCTTTACCAGCGCGAGATCGTTTCCCTGCAACAGCAGACCGAAGCCCTCAAGCGTGAAGGCGAGGCCGTGCAGCGCCAGCTTTCAGAACTGCGGGCGCTGGCAGGGCGCGGCCTTGCGCTGACGCCCAACATCATCACGCTGGAGCGGACGCTGGCGCAGAACCAGAACGAGCAGCTCAGCATGGCAACTGCCATCGTCAGGGCGCGCCAGAACATCGAGATTGCCGAGCAACGTGCGCGCGATCAGGGTGTGGAACGGCGACGGCAACAGGCGGAAGAGTTGCAGCAGACAGGCGCCGACATCGCGGATGCCGAAGTCCGCATTGCCATGGCCGAGGCTTTGGTTGACGAAGCGCTGACCACAGAACGGGTGGAAGGCCGCAACCCGGGAGCAGAATTGATGCAGCGACGTGTCGTGCAGGTGGTGCGCGTGCAGACCAGTGGTGTGCGCGAGTTCGTCGCCGAGGATGGTGTCATCCTGCAGCCTGGCGATGTGCTGAAGGTCCTGCCCCTGCCGCCCCGTCGCCTCGTGGTCCGATCTAGCGAGCTGCGCTGAGGGGCTTTTCAGGAATTGGCTTGCGCAGCTTCAACCGACGCGCCCGTTCGATCCAGAACCGCTCCCAGTACCGCGTCGACAGATGCGCCAAAGCCAGTGTGCAGGCAAACCCCAACGGGCGCTTGAGAAGATAGCGTTCGACAGGCGACCCTTCGTTCCACCACCCATGCGCGGTGAGCGGATGGATTACGTAAAGCGCATAGGAGATGGTTGCGATGTAACGGGGCAGGGGCGCAGCCAGCCCCTGGCGCAGAGCCCCCTCTGTCAGCTTCAGACTCAGGATCAGCAGCAAAGCCGTGACGTAGGGACGGGTAAACTGGAACAGCCCGGTGTCCGGATGCGATGCCAACGCCCATGCGAGGGCCGCAAACACCCACCACGCATGAACCCACCGGAGCCCCGTCGGACTCAGATGCTTGGAAGACAACATTACCACGCAGGCGCCCGCCAGAATTTCATCTACCCTCAGATGCGTGGCAATCGACAGAGGCGTGTTTTCGGCAATGCGCAGGCCCGTGACCACCAGGCACAGCGGGAACACGAGCAGGACCATATTGCGTCTGACAAGTGCCAGCAGGGCGATGGCCAGATAGAAATGCACCTCGACGCCGAGTGACCAGAGGTGCTCGGTTTCCGGCAGCATCAGATCCTTCCGGTAGTTCAGGTGAAACAGTGCGCCCGCCAGCAGCCCCTCGCCCGACAGGGGATGAAGCAACCCGACCACAGCAAGATAAAGCCAGGCCAGGGGCACGACCCTTGCCAGGCGCCGCACCAAAAAATCGAGCACCGTTGTCCGGCGCAGCGTGTCTATGATCAGAAAGCCCGACAGTGCAAAGAACAGGCTCATGCCCATGGTCCCGGACATGGCATTCAACTGCAGCGATTTGGGGCCCAGCGGCAGGAGATGTGCCGCCAGCACGAGGCAGATGCTGAGAGCTCTGAGACCATCGAGAACCGGGAGGTGGTTCTGCGTGCCAGGTGTCGTCGCCGTGGCCATTCCTGCGGCAGTCATGCAGACGTGGCGGCATGTCGGCGGGGGCCGGCTCCCAGCCGGCCGGCGGTTCCGATCATCACAGGCGTTCCTCCAGAACCGGCTGCCCGTTGGCAGGTCGCGGCCGCCGCAACACCGCCGCAAGGGCGCGGGACAGGGCAGGCTGAACATGCCGGCTCAACTCATGACGTGAGACATGCAAGGCAGCCAACCACAGGACCGTGGCTGCGATGCCCGACAGCACAAAGGCAATCGGAGCGGATACATGACCGATGTCATGGGCTGTGCGCAGCAGCACGAGTCCGGGAAGCACCGCGAGCGTAACCAGTAGGCTGCGGCCCCATACCATCAGCAGGGACGCTGCGCGAAACCGTACGATGCGCTGCAGCATGACGCCGTAGAGGACTGCGAAGAACCCGCCGCCACTTGCCAAAGCCCAGGCCGCACCGATGATGCCTGTCCCCGCCACCAGGGCGACAAACACGGCGCAGGCCGTGAAAACCAGAACCGCGCTCTCGCATGCCAGAAGCACGAGTTGCCGTCGCTTGACGATCAAAACATCATAGTGAGGTGTGACGCCCAGCGTCAGGGATTGCCCGATGGCGATGGGCAGGATCATCGCCGCCGCCGCCGCCCAGTTCGGGCCGTACAGAAACGTGACGAGGGGCGTCGACCAGACGCTGAGCGCGGCATAGGCTGGCCAGGCAACACCGGTCACGCAGGCCACGATCCTGAGATAAAGCGATGCCAGGTCGTCGTTGGGCTGTCCCTCGCCATATCTCTCGCCATGTCCCTCGCCATATCTCTCGGCTTCCGCCAACCCGCGCAGCATCGGCCGCGTCACGGCAAAGAAGAAGGTGCCGAGAACGAGGGAAACGATCGTCGAGGCCCGTGCGAAGAGCGCCGCATCACCCACTCCCGACAGCCGTCCGATCAGCAGCTGCGGGGTTGATGTCGAGGTGCTGCCGACCAACAGCGTCGCTGACATCGTGCCGCTGAAACTCAGCATCCTGCGCCAGCCCGTCGCGCTGGGCGACAGGTGGAGCATGCGCGGGCAATAATGCAATGTGGCACCTGCCGAAACGATCATTCCGGCCAGATAACCCCAGCCCAGTGCGAGCGGTCCCAAGCCCGCAATGACCAGCACCAGCGAGACACAGCTCTGAGCGGCGGCACCCAGGATGCCGATGACAAGCAGCGCGTCGAAACGCATTGCCCGTGACAACAGAACCGTTGCAGGCAGCACCATTGACATGGCCAGCGGGCCAAACGCGGCGATGCGCAACACGGATCCGAGGGTGCCGCTCTCGTAGAATGTGGCGATGGGCCAGCTGGCGAAAAACAGCAGCGTCGTCAGCACCAATGTCAGCGTGAGGCTCAGACCATATCCCGCACGCAGCAGTCCATCGCTGCCATCTGCGTCGCTGATCAGAAACGAGCTGATGCCAAAGTCCTTCAGCGCCATCACGACATACATCAGCGCCATGGCGACCGAGTAGTTGCCGAATTCACGCGGTGTCAGCAGCCTTGCGATGACAATGCCTGTCGCAAACGCGATCAGGAAGGTCGCATTCTGTAAAAGGACAGAGCGGAGGATGGCACTTTTCAGGCTCATCGCGCCCGGGTTCATAACTGGACCTCATCGGCACTGAGATGCCGGATGGGTGACCGCACACCGCCATCGATGTGCGGCGGGGCATGCGGGACAATCAAAGCCTTGGACATCGCCGCCAGGATAAGGTTCTGGATGCGCGGGGGTTGGTAAAGCTGGCTGACGGTGCGAAACGCCGCCTCAGCCTGTGATGCGGCCAGATCGTCGTCTGTCAGCAGAGCAAGGCAGGCTTGAGCCAATCCCATGTCATCGTCCCGCAACAGGATATCGCGACCATCGCGCAAGGCGAGTCCTTCCGCTGCGACATGGGTGGCTGCGATCGGCACACCCCTGCTGGCAGCTTCGATCAGCTTGAGCCGGGTTCCGCCACCGTTCAGCAGGGGACAGCAAACGATGCGGGTGCGTGCATAGAGCGCGTCCAGATCCTCCACCAGCCCGGTGAACTCCACGCCGTCGGGCTCCTCGCGGTGGGAGGGAATCATCTCCGGTTGCGCCCCTGCGATGATCAACCGGGCCGTCGGCAGTGCGGCACGCACCAGCGGCCATATCACCGTGATGAGCCGTTCCGCAGCTTCGGCGTTGGGCGGGTGTCCGTAGTTGCCCAGAAACAGCGCATGCGGTTCATCGCACGCCCGAGGCATGATGGCGGGCATGACGACGGCATTGGGCACAACTGCAACGGTGCGGGTGTCAAAGCCTGCGGTGTCCAGTCGCGTTCGATCACTCTGGGAACAGATAAAACTCAGGCGCGCCGCAGCGATGGCCCTGCGCTCCGCATCCGCCAGGGCTTTGGACTCCAAGCGCAGCTGCAAGCGGCTCGATCGGCGCAGGGCGTTTGCGGCGGCGCGTAGTTTGACGAGATGTTCGACATCATCGAGATCAAAAAAGATTGGTGGCAGAGGGTCGTCAACCTTGCCCAACGCCTCCATGATGGACAGGCGGTGGGCGAAAACCACATCCGGTCGCTCCTTCATCAAGGCTTTCAATCCGGCAATCGGAGCCGGGCCGAGGAACGGTCGGTAGTCGCCACGATAGCGCAAGCCGAGCAAGGCAAGACCAGCCTGCCACATGGTGCGCGGATGCTGGTCAAGCGGCAGGAGCCTGACGCCAACGGCACTGCCCCAAAAGCGACCTGAGGCCTCCGTGGCCTGATGTTCGGCGGCATTGCCCAACCTGTCGGAAGGCACGAAATGCACCATGTCGACACGGTCATGGACCTGCCGAAGAGCCTGCACGAACAACCGCAAACGCTGATAGACGCCGTGATGATCGCGGGTTGGATCGGGAGGTCGCAACGGGGTAATGATCAGGGCGCGGGTCACGGCAGGTTTCCTTCGGGCAGAGGTCCCGCAGCAAAGGTGTGAGCGCCGTATATATGCCAGGCCGATGCAGGCCGCGAAGGCCGCAAGGGTATGCATCCTTTTGGATAGCGCGGTCCAATCCACACTTCGAAATTGCCGCCCCGACCGACCAGATAGCCATCGTGGGGCAGCTTCGCTCGATGGCATGGTCAATCGTTGAAAACCGGGTTTGCCCCAGCAGACCCTTGCGCACACTTACGCGCCGGCGAGTTCATGCGCTGGCGAGTGTCCCATCGATCACTGGAGACCCAGACCATGAGGCAGACAGTCCCGGTTGAAGCTCTGGAGCGGACAACGCCAGTGACTGCGGCTGGCGATCGCCTGGTCATGGCCGGGCAAGGTGCAGCCGAGTGGGTAAGCCCGCAGGTCGGCCTGCAACAAGCGCCCCTCGTCTACCTCATCAATCAGTACCCAGCCGTGACTCACACCTTCATTCGCCGGGAGATTGCAGCCCTCGAAAGCCGAGGCCATGCCATCTTGCGGGTGTCGCTGCAGGCAGGATCCGGTCTGGTCGATCCGGAGGATCGGACGGAATGGGCGCGGACAACACGCTTGCTGGAAAGGCCGGGCAGGCTTGTGTTCGATCTTGTGTCGATGGCAGCGGCAAGGCCAATGAACTTTCTCAAGGCAACCCTTCTGACCCTGCGCTTGATGCGCCGCAGCGATCGCTCCCCGCTGCGACATCTGGCTTCCCTGATCGAGGCCTGCGGCGTCGCGCGGCTGATGCACAAATCCAAAGCGCGCCACATACATGCCCATTTCGGCACCAATCCCGCACAGATCGCGATGCTGGCAGCGGCACTGACGGGCGGCTCCTACAGCTTCACCGTGCATGGCTATGATGAATACGACAGGCCTCAATTTCTGGCACTCACGCTGAAAATCAGCCGCGCAACCTTTGTCGCCGCAGTCAGTCATTATGGACGCTCGCAGTTGCTGCGCTGGTGCGACAAGGCCGATCGCGGCAAGATCGAGCTTGTCCGCTGCGGGCTTGATGCGGCTGCCTTACATGCGCCGCTGCCAAATGCGCCCATGGCTGCCAACCGCTTTGTCTGCGTGGCCAGGCTCTGCCGGGAAAAGGCTCAGGAAACCTTGCTGCTGGCCTTAGCGCAGTTGATCTCCCGGAATCGCCAAGCCGAACTTGTTCTGGTGGGTGATGGGAGCACGCGCCCTCAGTTGGAAGCCATGATCGCCGAGCTTGGCCTTGCTCAACATGTCCGCTTGACGGGCTGGCTCGCGGGTGACCGCGTCAGGTCTGAAATCAGCGCCGCGCGGGCGCTCGTCGTGCCAAGCTTCGCCGAGAACCTGCCGGTCGTCATCATGGAAGCCATGGCTCTTGGCAAGCCGGTGATTGCCACTGCCATCGCCGGCATTCCCGAGCTGGTCATCAATGGCGAGACCGGATGGCTGGTTCCGGCCAGTTCGGTTGGCATGCTGGCCGATGCGATGGAGGCTTGCCTCGATAGCCCGGAGCAGCACCTCTCGGACATGGGAGCACGGGGCCAGACGCGTGTCAGGCGCGACCACAGCGTGTTCGATGAGGCGGGCAAGTTGTCCCGGTTGTTCTGCTCATGAAGGATTCGTCAAACCAGCTTCCATGACCAGAGCGCGGTTCACAAAGATGCAATCCGTTTCGAGCAGGCGCGGGAAGTTTCCCTCATTGTTGGGAATGATCGCCGAGAGTTCGAAACCGCGGTCGGTGAAAAATGTCTGGCTTTCGCTGAAGTCCGGAATGCCTTCGTAAACCTTGCTGATTGCGGTCTCGGTCTGGATCGCCACAAACGAGGAGATGAGCACACCGGCTCCCTCCGCAATCGCCAGATCATTGCCCTGTGTGTCCATCTTCAGATAGGGCCGCTTGAAGCCGAGCATCCTGCTCCAGTGATTGATCTCGATGGCCAAGGTTGATGTCGTCAGCGCCACTTCGTTCGCCAATGCCACCTGCCCGCCAAAGATTGCATGCGCGAGGTTGCTGGGCTCCTTGAGTGAGCTGAACTGGGTGTCCATGGTCACCCTGAAGACGGCATCGCGTATCTCGCGGTCCAGCGCGAGGTTGCGTATGTTCCACGCCGGATCGCTTGACGCTGCTTTTGCCAGTGACTCTGCGAGCTCTGGCACTGGCTCATAGGAAATGATGTGCCCACGATAGCCAAGCCGCTCCCGGAGCATCGTGGCATACTGGCCCGCATTGGCACCGACATCGAAGATGCAGTCGACATCATAGGTCTCAAGGATGCGCCCGACGCAACTCTGCTCGTAAAGCTGTCCCACCGCGTGGCGCGGCACGATATGGG